>DASUSL010000287.1:0-5010 GCA_036375135.1 Thermoanaerobaculia bacterium
GGGGTTCGCGTCGCGCATGACCTTCAGCATCAGCATCGCCGTGCGCACGGGCTGGAACGCGTCGCGGTCGAGCACGCGGAGGAAGACGCCGTGGCAGCGCTGCCCCGCGTGCTTGTTGAACGTCGGCTTGAAGACGAACGGCTGAAAGTCGACGCCGGGCAGTCCGAGGTCATTGAGCTGCGCGGCGAGGAGATGTTCGTCGAGCCACGGCGCGCCGATCAGCTCGAACGGATGCGTCGTGCCGCGTCCCTCGCTCAGGTTCGTGCCTTCGAAGAGGCATGTGCCGGGGTAAACGACGGCCGTGTCGGGCGTGGCCATGTTCGGCGACGGATGCACCCACTGCAGTCCCGTCTCCTCCCACCACATGTCGCGGCGCCATCCCTTCATCCTGATGACTTCGAGCGTGCAGCGCGGGAGCGCATTCGTGTTGATGTACTCCGCGATCTCGCCGAGGGTCAGGCCGTGGCGGATCGGGAGCGGGTACTGGCCGACGAAGGTCAGGAACGGCGCGGCGAAGTTCACGTTCCCCTCGGCCACGCGTCCGCCGAGGGGATTCGGGCGGTCGAGCACCACCACGCGCGTGCGCGTCTGCGCCGCGACGGCCATGCAGTTCCCGAGCGTCGCCGCGTACGTGTAGTAGCGCGCGCCGACGTCCTGCAGGTCGACGACCAGCGTCTCGATGTCCTGGAGCTGATCGACCGCGGGGGCGAGACTGGCCGAGGAGTGAATGTCGTACAGCGACTCGACAGGGATTCCTTTGTAGTCCTCGGCCGCCACACCTTCGAGATACGCCACGTCGCCCCAGAAACCATGCTCCGGCGCGAAGAGGCGGACCAGCTCGACGCCGTGCTGCAGCAGCACGTCGACGGCGCGGACGCCGTGCCGGTTGATCGCGGCGTAGTTCGTCAGCAGGGCCACGCGGCCGGTGAGGGTGGAAGGGTCGAGGATGTCGATACCGAGGCGCATATCCGTCCTTTAGCGAAGGGGCTGCCAGACTTGCCCATGAGTTGGGCAAGCTCGCCCAGGATTTGGGCACGCTCGGCCAGAATTTGGGCACGCTCACCAAAAGAGTTGGGCACGATTCGCCAGGATTTCGTCGCGCGTCGCCAAAATTTCTTCTCGTTTCGAGAGAATTTGGGCACGCTTACCAAAAGAGTTGGACACGATTCGCCAGGATTTGGGCACGACTCGCCAAAAATTGGGCACGTTCACCCAAAAGTTGGGCACGGTTTTACCCAAAACTTGGGCACGCTCAGCCAAAAGTTGGGCACCCTCGCCCAAAAGTTGGGCACGCTCAGCCAAAAGTTGGGCACGCTTAGCGAAAAGGTTGGGCAGGATCACCCAAAATCTGGGCAGGATTGAAGACAAATTTTGGCAGGATCACCCAAAATCTGGGCACGATTCCCGATCAGTTTGGGCACGATCACCCAAAATTTGGGCACGCTCACCGACAAGTTGGGCACGCTCGCCCAATCGTCAGGGAACCGCGCCCGATCCGAGGCGGCGCCAGAGCTCGACGGCCAGGAGATACCCTGCCGCCTCGGTGGGGAGCACCCTCTGGCGCGTCGTTCCCAGCGACCAGAAGACCGACATCCCCTCCTCGTGGGCCTGCAGCAGCGGCGCGTGCATGCGCACGTCCGCCTCGGCCGCCACGTGCACGGCCGGGAGCGCCATCGTGCGGTCGAACTCACTGAGGCGCACGCTGCGGTCGTTGGCGTTGGCCCACGTCACGGCGAAGCGCTCGCCGAGGGGGACGATGGCCGCGCCGGCGCGCGCGACCATCTGCGCGTCGGAGCCGTCGATCTCGAACGGCTTCGCGTTCTGCGGCTCGTTCGGGTCGAAAGCCATGGCCACGAGTCCGCCGCCGGAGGGGAGCACGGCCACGACGCCGAGTCCGTGCTCGCTCGCGGCGGAGAGCACGGCCACGTAGCGGTTGGTCTCGAACGGCAGCCGCGACTCGGTGGCCTCGCCGTCGCGGAAGACGCGCAGCATCACGCGGTAGTCGGAGTGACCGTCTTCCTCCAGCGTAACCAGCGCGATGGCATCGTCTTTCAGCCGGTGCGCCTGCATGGTCCAGGGGCCGAAGCCGAGGTGGCCGCTGCGCCGGAAGTCGCCGATCATCTGTGCGCCGGACGGCGTGACCAGCTCCGCGCGCATCATCAGTTCCGAGGAAGGAACGTGGGAGACGACCACGACGGCGGGGTCGCTGCCGCGGATCGGCGCCAGTCCGACGCTCTGCTCGCCGACCGGCACGCGCACGACCTGCGACGGCGCGCCGGAAGGCACGAACTCCACTTCCTCGTGATTACAGCGCGCGTACCACCAGCGCCCTTCCTCGCCGGCCACGAGTCCCGAGCCGCGGCAGATGCCGGAGCGCGCCGGCGCGAGCGCGACCAGCGGCGTCACGCGCTGGCCGCTGACGCGCATCAGCGTGCGGCCATCGAGCTCGTCGTCGGGGCCGGTGGCGAGGATGAAGTCGTCCGCGCCGGTGGCGATGACGTCGCGCACGGACGCCGCGGCCGGCAGCGGACGCGGGTCGTGCAGATGTTCGATGGGAAACGTGGTGACGAGCGTCGCGGCCAGCAGGAGATCGATCATTCGCGATAGAGGAGGAACTCATCCCGCAGACGGGCGAACTCGCGCAAAGGTTCCTCCCACTCCGCCACCCAGTCGTCCACGTCGCCGCCGCTCTCGACCAGCTCGCGGTACTTCGAACTGCCGGCGAGGAGGTCGATGGCCAGCCGGTCCGACACGAACTCGTAGGTCTCCGTGCGCCACTTGAACTCGTCGGGGTTCATGTCGCGCGCGACCTTCACGCACCACAGCCCGGTGCGGTACGGCTCGAACGTGGCGCGGTTGGTGACGTGCATCTCCACGCCGCCGCAGACCTTGTTCGCGTGCTTGTGAAAGGTCGGCATGAAGTAGTGCGGGCGGAAGCGCACGCCGGGCAGTCCGAGCTTGTTGAGGCGATCGGCGAGCTTGAACGAGTCGAGCCACGGCGCGCCGAAGAACTCGAACGGATGCGTGGTGCCGCGCCCTTCGCTGAGGTTCGTCCCCTCGACCAGGCACATGCCGGGATAGACCGTGGCCGTGTAGACGGTGGGCATGTTCGGCGACGGGATGACCCACGGCAGCTCCGTGTCGCCCCACCACATCCAGCGCCGCCAGCCCTTCATCGGCACGACGACGAGGTTGCAGTCGAGCTTGTGCACCTCGGCGTAGTAGCGCTTGAACCAGAGCGCCAGCTCGCCGGCGGTCATGCCGTGCCGCGCCGGCAGCGGGAACATGCCGACGAAGCTGGAGTACTTGTCTTCGCGGATGTTCCCTTCGAGGTACACGCCGTCGATCGGATTGGGACGGTCCAGGACGATGACCTGCAAGCCGAGGGGCGCCGCTTCGCGCATGCAGAGCGCCATCGTGTAGATGAAGGTGTAGTAGCGCGAGCCGATGTCCTGGAGGTCGATGACCAGCGCGTCGAGGCCGCGCAGCACTTCGCGCCGCGGCGCGAGGTCCGACTCGTTCTTGCCGTACAGCGAGTAGACGGGGAGGCCGGTCAGCGGATCGGTCGAGTGATCGACGTGCGCCATGTCCTGCGCCTCGCCCCAGATGCCGTGCTCCGGTCCGAAGAGCGCGGTCAGCTTCCAGCCCCGCCCCGCGAGCAGCAGCTTGACGCCGTGCGAGAGATCGCGCGTGACCGCGCTTTGGTTGGTGACGAGGCCGATGCGCTTCCCCTGGATGCGCCACGGCTCTTCGTCGATGAGAACTTCAAGGCCCGGCAGAACGCTCATGCTGTGTCTTCCCCTCCAGCAGGTCGAGCGCGTGCGGAATCAGATGCAGGATCGCTTCTAAATTTTCCGTCGCCCCGGCCACGCTGCCGGGCAGATTCACGACCAGTGCCGCCCCACGCGTGGCGGCCTGCGCGCGGGAGAGCGGCGCCATCGGCGTTTTCTGAAGGGAGGTGGCGCGCATCAGTTCGCCGAACCCCGG
The DNA here is from genome assembly GCA_036375135.1 of Thermoanaerobaculia bacterium. GTDB lineage: Bacteria > Acidobacteriota > Thermoanaerobaculia > Gp7-AA8 > Gp7-AA8 > QHVT01. Next base: position 3,988 of record DASUSL010000287.1, read on the forward strand.
AATGACGCGCTCGCAGACTCTCATCGTGGCCTCGGGAGTGATGTCCCGCGCCGCGATGCCGGTGCCTCCCGTGGTGACGATGAGCCGGTTGCCCTCGTTCTGCGCGTCGACGATGGCCGTGGCGATGAACTCGATCTCGTCCGCGACGACGACTACCGCGTCGACCTCGAACCCGCGCGACTCGAGAAGATCGCGCACGGCCGGACCGGAACGGTCCTCGCGGTCGCCGTACGCGGCGGCGTCGGAGCAGGTGATGACTCGGGCGCGGTGCATGTGCGGGCTCAGTTTATCCCGAGCGCAGCGAGGGATCTCGGGTGCACCTGCGCGGCCTCTGGCTCGTGCAGCGCGGGCGCGCCCGAGATCCCTCGCTGTCGCTCGGGATAAACTTCGGCCCCAGTGCGGCGCACCGACTTCTCCTATCACCTTCCCGACTCACTGATCGCGCAGGAGCCGCGCGAGCGTGGCCGGTCGCGCATGCTCGTGCTCACGCCGCCGGACCGCATCGAGCACGACTCCTTCGCGCATTTCCCGCAACGGCTGAACGAGCGCGACGTGCTGGTCATCAACGACACGCGCGTCATCCCGGCGCGGTTGTACGCGCGGCCGAAGGGGCAGATGCAGAACCCGATCGAGTTCCTGCTCACGCGCGAGCGCGATCCGGCCACGTGGGAGACGTGGTGCCGCCCGGCTAAACGCGTCAAGCCGCACGACGTCGTCACGTTCTCCGACACGTTGTCGGCCGAGGTCATCGAGAAAGAGGAAGGGACCGTCGTCCTGAGATTCATCGGCGACATCCACGAGATCGAGCGGCTCGGCGTCCCGCCGCTGCCGCCGTACATCCATCGCCCGCAGGCGCGGGAGAGCGACCGCGAGTCGTATCAGACCGTCTACGCCTCCGCGCGCGGCGCCGTGGCCGCGCCGACCGCGGGGCTGCACTTCACGCAGGAGATCCTCGACGAGATCCGGAACCGCGGCATCGACATCGTGCGCATCACGCTGCACGTCGGCATCGGCACCTTCAAG
>DASUSL010000288.1:0-12334 GCA_036375135.1 Thermoanaerobaculia bacterium
GCCGGTGCCGATCACTGCATCGCCGAGTTTCGCGCGAAGGTGCTCAAGTCCGGCGGGAACGCGGCGTCAGCTCGCTAACCGGCGCACCCGGAAGTCAGGATCGCCCGTCCCCGGGACAGGCAGGATTGCCTGTCCTCCTCCACCTCAGGCGTTGGATTTCGCGAATCCGTGCCGCCGTGCGATGATCGCCATGGCTCCGAGGAGCAGCGTACTCGCCGAAGCTCGACACCCGGCGAACGCGATAGCCAAAGGCCGTTTCCCAACCCGACCTTCGGTACCGACCAACGCAACCTGAAGCGCGAGGGACGTTCATGGCGACTCATTCGATCTCCCGGCGGATCTCATTCGCCGCGGCACTTTTCCTCGTGACGGCAGTTCCGGCGGCAGCGCAGATCTCCCTCGGCACGGCGCAGAGTTTCGGAGTGCTCGGCGGCTCGACCGTGACCAACACCGGCGCGACCACCGTCAACGGCAACGTCGGCGTCAGTCCCGGCACGGCCGTCACGGGGTTTCCCCCGGGCGTGGTCGTCGGAGGCGCGATTCACAACAACGACGCGGTGGCCGTGCAGGCGCAGAACGACCTCACCACCGCGTACAACAACATCGCAGCCACCCCGTGCACCGTCGACCTGACCGGCCAGAACCTCGGCGGGCTGACGCTGACGCCGGGCGTCTACTGCTTCTCCTCCTCGGCACAACTGACCGGCGCCCTGACGCTCAATGCGCTCGGCAATCCGAACGCGCTGTTCCTCTTCAAGATCGGCAGCACGCTGACCACCGCCAGCGGCTCGACGGTGACCGTCATCAACGGCGGCAGCAGCTGCAATCGCGTCTACTGGCAGGTGGGCAGCTCGGCGACGCTCGGGACGGGGACCGCGTTCGCGGGCGACATCCTCGCGCTGACGAGCATCACGCTGACCACGGGCGCCAGCAGCTCCGGCAAGCTGCTCGCGCGCAACGGCGCGGTCACGCTCGACACCAACAACGTCAATACGTGCGGCGCCTTGCCGGCCTGTCCGGTCGTCATCGTCAATCCGGCCACGCTGCCGAATGGGACGGTCGGAACGCCGTACAACCAGGCCGTCTCCGCGACCGGCGGGACCGCGCCGCACACGTTCTTCGTCTCCAGCGGCGCACTGCCGACGGGACTCGTGCTCAACGCCACGACCGGCGTCATCAGCGGCACCCCGACGACCGCGGCGACGTTCAACTTCACGATCACCGCGGCCGACGCGACCGGCTGCCTGGGCAGCCGGCCTTACACGATGATCGTTGCCGCGCCGGGATGCACGGCCATCACGCTGAACCCGGCCACGCTCCCTCCAGGCGTGACCGCCGTTCCGTACTCGCAGTCGGTCACCGCCTCGGGCGGCACGCCGCCGTACACCTACGCCGTGAGCAACGGCGCCCTGCCGGCCGGTCTCACGCTCAATCCCGCGACCGGGCAGATCAGCGGCGTGCCGGTGGCGCCGGGCCTGTTCACGTTCACCATCCGTGCGACCGACGCCGCAAGCTGCACCGGTGCGAGGGAGTACACGGTGACGATCGTCGCCGCCACCGTGACCGGAATCCCCACGCTCGACCCGCTCGCGCTGGCGCTGATGGTCCTCGTGCTCGGCGTGGCGGGAGCGTTCGCGGTGAGTCGCATGATGACGTGAGACGGCTGAGCGGCGGCTCGAGGAGGTTCTTTGCAACACTTCGCCTCCTCGAGTCACTACTCCTTACATGCCGTACCGCGCCGTACTGTTCGACGCCTGCGGGCGACTGGGGTACGTCGGCGGAATCCTGCTTCGGCTGGGATGGGAAATCGCGGTAGCGGGCACGCCCGAGGAGCTGTTCGAACAGCTCGGCCGGCGGGAGGCCGACCTGGTCGTGGTGGGGGAGAGCAGCGAGCGGGAGATCACGCTCGCTGCGGAACGGATCGCCGCGAGCTCCCGGGTCGCGGCAGACGACGCGCCGCTCGAAGGCGACGGACGACTGGTCGGCACCAGCGCTTCCGCGCAGAGCGTACGCGAATCGATCCGGCGGGCCGCGGCGACGGGCAGTAACGTCCTCATCACCGGCGAGACCGGCACGGGCAAAGAGCTCGTTGCGGAGCTGATCCACCGCAACAGCACGCGCGCCAGACGGCCGATGGTCTGCATCAACTGCGCGGCCATTCCGGACACACTCCTCGAAAGCGAGCTTTTCGGCTACGAGCGGGGGGCGTTCACCGGCGCCGTGACCTCGACTCCGGGGAAAATCGAGCAGGCCACGGGCGGGACGATCTTCTTCGACGAGATCGGCGACATGAGTCCGTACGCGCAGGCGAAAGTCCTTCGCGCCATCGAGTCGCGCGAGGTGAGCCGCCTCGGCGGCCGCCGCCCCATCCGCGTCGACGTGCGCATCGTCGCCGCCACGAACCGGAACCTCGACGAGCTGGCGATGAACGACACCTTCCGCAAAGACCTCTACTTCCGCCTCAACGTCGCGCGCGTGCACCTCGCGCCGCTGCGGGAGCGGCGCTCGGACATCCCGCTGCTCATCCAGCACTACGTGCGCGAGCTCAACCGCACCTTCCGCACCGGCGTGCGGGAGGTCGAGCCCGAGGCCATGGAGCGCCTCATCGGCTACGACTGGCCCGGCAACGTGCGCGAGCTGCGCAACGTCATCGAGAGTGCGTTCGGCGCACGGCCGGCGGCGCGCATCACCTGGCTGGACCTGCCGGAGTGGCTCCGGGCGCGCCTCGGCGAGCATGCCGTGCCGCCGGACGAACAGGAGCGGATCATCTCCGCCCTCGCCGCGACGAACTGGAACAAGAGCAAGGCCGCGGAGCAGCTGCAGTGGTCGCGGATGACTCTCTATCGCAAGCTCGCGCGCTACCAGATCGAGCCCGTGTCACCACGCGCCCGCTGATGTGACACCCGATGTGACAGCGCCCGCGAGGGCGGAGTGTCTCATCGCCTGTGACACCCGGCGGGCGTTCCTCTCTACGGGACCCTGGCGCGCAGGCTTGCAACAGGGACCGGCAGCATGCACGGACCGAAGGACCGGAAACGGAATGATGACCGGGAAGGGCGTTACACCAACTATTTCAAAGTCGGGTTCAACTCGTTCGAGTTCATCGTCGACTTCGGTCAGGCCTACGAGGAGGGCGCGGGCGAGGTCCTGCACACGCGCATCGTCACCGGGCCGGTGTACGCCAAAGCCCTGGCGCGTCTGCTCACCGACTCCCTCGCCGCGTACGAGCGCACCTGCGGCGCGATCCCCGAGATCGACGCCGCCGATCACGCAGGACAACCGAACGACCATGGAGGTCCCTGATGGCCCAAGGTAACGTCGCCACGCCATTCCTCGAGATGCCGAGCTTCGTGAGCGAAGAGATCGAGTCCTTCGCCGCCGAGACGCCGCCGCGCACGATCGGCTCGCCGTTCATCTCCGTCTACGAGCTGGACGGACAGAGCGAGTACACCGATCCGGAGCGCGAGACCTACGCGTCGTTCGTGCAGGACCTCTACGACGAGGAGTTCGACGAAGCGCTGTACGAGCTGATGATCGGCGCGCGCGGGCTGCACGAGGAGCAGCTGGTCTCCAGCGGCGCCGGCGCCGACGGCGAGCGGCTGCTCCGGCAGCATTTCAGCCAGCTCGTGCGCGAGGCGGAAGCCGCGGTGAGCGCGTTCGAGCGCGAGTTCGGCTCGCGCGACCCCGGCTCACTCGCCGAGAGCGAAGTCGACGCGTTCGCGGACCGCTATGCACCGGCCAGCGCGCTGGAGCCGGAATTCGAGGAGTTCCTCGGCAAGTGGAAAAAGAAGCTCGCCGGCGTGGTGAAGAAAGCCGCCGGCTTCGTGAAGAAGGGCGTCAAGTTCGCCGCCAAGCTCGGTCTCGGTCCCGTGTTGAACAAGATCAAGGCGCTGGTCAAGCCGATGCTCGAAAAGGTCCTGCAGATGGCCATCGGCCGGCTTCCCGAGGCCGTGCGGCCCGCGGCGCAGCAGCTCGCGGCGCGGCTCTTCGGGACACCGGCGCCCGAGGGTGGTGAAGGGGCCGCCGCCGCGGATTCCTCCTCCGCCGAGGCGGCGCCCGCGGCCGACGCCGGCGCCGTGCAGGCCTCCGCGGGGCCGGATGTGACCGACGTCCAGCAGGAGCTCGACCAGCAGCTCGCCAATCTCTTCCTCGCTTCCGACGAGGTGGAGATGGAGCTCGAGGTTGCGCGAGCGCGCGGCGACGAACGCCAGGCCAGCGTCCCGGCCTACGCCGACCTCGATCGGGCGCGCGAGCACTTCATCGACGAGCTGCAGAACCTGAGCGAGGGGGAGGATGCGGCGCCGCACATCCAGAACTTCATCCCGGCCATCCTTCCCGCGCTGAAGCTCGGCATGAAGCTCATCGGCCGCCCGAAGGTGGTGGGGTTCCTCGCCAATCTGCTCGGCAAAGTGATCGGAAAGCTGATCGGTCCCGAGGCCGCACCCGCGCTCTCGCGCGCCATCGTCGATGCGGGACTGAAGCTGCTCACGCTCGAAGTGGCGCCGCAGGACGAGCAGCGCGTGGCCGCCTCCTCGGTGGCGGCGACGGTCGAAGAAACGGCGCGGCGCATTTCCGCGCTGCCCGACTACGTGCTCGATAACCAGGAGCTGCTGGAAGGATTCGCGCTCGAGGCCTTCGAACAGGCCGCCGCGGCGAATCTGCCTCCCGTCCTGTCCGAGGCCGTCTATCGCGAGCGGCCCGACCTCCTCGAGTCGCGCAGCCGCACCGCGTGGGTCATGCTCCCGCTGCGCCGGCGCAAGCGCTACAAGAAATGCGCGCGCACGTTCCGCGTCCGCATCACGCCGCACATGGCGGAGGAGATCGAGTCGTTCGAAGGTCCGCTCGCGGACTACCTCAGCGACCAGCTCGGGATCGAGGAGGGTGCCGAGGTCGAAGCGGAGGTGCATCTGTACGAGACCCTGCCCGGGACCTTGCTTCCCGACATCGCCCGCGAAGAGGCGGAGACGATGAAGGCCGGACAGCTCCATCCGCTGACGCGGAAGGCCGCGGGCCTGCTCCTCGGCGAGCCGCGGATGGGACGGATGCTGCCGGAGCTCAATCGCCGCAACGTCGGCGTCGGCGTGCGCCTCTACTCGCTGGCCATTCCCGGCAAGCGCATCCTGACCGTGCCCGGAGCGGACGGGAAGCCGCGCTCGCGCCGCCTCGGCGGCGTGCGGGTCGCGCTCGACGCGACGCGCGACGAGATCCGCGTCTGCATCTTTCTCAGCGAAGTGAAGGCGCAGCGCCTGGCGCTGCGTCTGCGGCGGCAGTCGCATCCGGGCAGCCTCGCGGCCGCGTTCCAGAAGTACCTCGCGCCGCGGCTCGCGCCGGTGCTGCACGGGGCGCGGCCGGAGCGCGTGCGGTTAATCCACGCCGGCATGACCTCCGGCGCGGCGCTGCGCCGCCTGCCCGCGGATGCAGCGACGGCGTTGTCGGCCAGATTGTCGGAGGCGCTCGTCACCGCGTTCGCGGAGTTCGCGAAGACGCAGTCGCAGCGCATCGTCGCCGCGAGCGAAGACACGGCGGACGGCATCACCATCCGCTTCACCATCGCCCGCCCTGCCGGCCTGCAACAGCTCTTCAAGGCGCTGCAGCCGAACGGACACACCGCCGGCGTGGCCGACGCGCTTCTGCGCGGCAGCCGGCCGGACGTGCGCATCGAAGTGGTGCCGGGGTACCAGAGTGAGTGAGCAACTGCAGGCGCTGCGCGCGCAGCTCGCCCGCCAGGTGAGTCACTGGGTGACGGCCGCGGCGCGGCTCGACCCGGACGATCTCGCCTCGGCCGAGGCCTGGAGCCGCCTCGAGCGCTACCTCGGGCTGTCGCTGCGGCAACACCTCGAAGGGGTGATCGCGAGCGTGCGCGCCGAGGGCGACATCCTCACGGCCATGCTGCGCTCGGCCGGAAGCGTGACCGCGCTGCGCGAGCTGCGCCAGCGCCTCCTCACGTTCCGCCGGAAATTCATGCGCGCCGAGACCACGCTCGACTTCTACGCCGACGCGATCAACACCCGCACCAGTTCGCACACGGCCGGCCTGCTGCGCGCGTGCGACATCCTCGCGCATCGCAGCATGGCCCTGGCGCTCGACCAGCTCGGACACCGGACGCCGGTCGTCCTCACCTACGTCGACAAAGGCCTCGGCGCGTCGATCCTGAAGGCCGGTCTGCGCCTGTGGGACGGCGGCAAGGAGAGCCCGGCCGCGGCGATCAAGATCGTCCGCCACAACCTGCTGCGGCCGACGGCGCTCCTCCATGAAGCCGGCCATCAGTTCGCGCACATCGTCGACTGGAATCGCGAGCTGGCGGAGACGCTCGATCGCGGACTGGCCGACGCGCCGGAGGGCGTCGCGGAGGCGTGGGCCTCGTGGGCCTCCGAGATCGCGGCCGATGCGTTCGCGTTCGCGCACACCGGCTACGCCAGCGTGGCCGCGCTGCACGACGTCCTGGCCGGAGAGGGGAGCTTCGTCTTCCGCCACACGCCGGGCGATCCGCATCCGATCTGCTACCTGCGCGTGCTCCTCGGCACCGAGACCTGCCGCTACTTCTACGGCGCCGGTCCGTGGGACGAGCTGGCCGCGTCGTGGAGCGCGTCGTATCCGGCCGCGGGCGCGAACGCGCGCACGCAGCGGCTGCTCGAGGAATCGGTCCCGCTGCTGCCGCGCATCGTGCGCCTGACGCTCGACACGCCGCAGCGCGCCTTGCGCGGGCGCTCGCTGCGCGCACTCGTTTCGCCGGAGCGCGTGAGCCCGGCCGAGCTGCAGGCCATGGAGGCGCGCCTCGGCACGTCGCTCTACACCTCCATGCACTGGGTGTGGGAAGAGTGCATCCGCCTCCTCGCGCTCACGGGCTGGAGGGTGGCCGTCGCGCCGGCGGAGGCCACGGAAACGCTGAAACTGCAGGAAACCTCGATGCTGCGTCTGGGAGGGTCGCTGCAGGCGGCCTGACAATCGACTTCGGACTCAAAGGAGAGACTTCAATGGCAGACAAGGACAAGACGATCATGCCGCAGCCCGACCAGTTCGAGCGGCTGGCCAGGGCAGTGGAAGCCATCGCCGCACGCGGGAACATCACCGCCGTCGTTCAGCCGCGGCCGCTCGACGAGTCGGCAGACGGCGTGGTCGCGCAGTACCGCGACATCGCGCGCAGCCTGCGCACGATCTTCGAGGACGTCCGCATCACCACGACCACCACGACCACCACGGCGACTGCCACGACCATCGGCAACGCGTCGACGCAATAGCGGAGGAGAGCCATGTTTCGACAACTCGCGTTCCAAATGCAGCCCAATGCGACGCCGGCCCAGAAGGAAAGCGTCGCCAACGATCTTCTGAGCCGGCATCCGTTCGAGATCGCCACGGCCCTGGAGAGAGCCTGGAACAACCGCCCGGTTCTCGCGCCGCCGTCGAACGCTCTCGGCAGCCCGGACAACCGCAGCATCCTGGACGGACTGGCGCTGTCACTCACGACTTCTTCTGGCGCGCCCACGGCCATCGCCAGCGTCGTGGCGAGTGTCGTCCGCTGGGATCACCTGATCTACGCGTTCATGATCGAGAACACGCGCGTGTACGAGATCTTCAGGCGCGTGCTGCACGAGCTCGTACACGGCGAGAAGCTCGGGACGCCGCTGCCCGAGGCCGTGGCCTGGCTGCGCACGACGGAAGAGCTGTTCTACGACGACACCGCGCCGTTCCGCATCACGAACCTGGTCAGCCACATCCGCGGCGACCTGCGCGCCATCCGCCGCAACGCCTATCAGCGCATGTTCAGCATGGACCTCAACCACGGGGCCGACGACGGCAAGCCCTATCCGTACGTGCGCGCCGAGGCGGCCAACACCGAGTTCGTGGCCACGCTCGAGGAACTGCTGCGCGAGGTGTGGGTGGCCATGAGCTACGTCACCGCCACCAGCAGCTCCAATCCCACCGACGACTCGAAGATCTCCGAGCTGGCGGAGAAGCTCCACGGCATGCTGCGCTCGCGCCGGCAGAACGGCAACCTCTCCCGCGAGGAGTTCGACGCCGTTGCGACGATGTCGTGGTTCCACCTCGCGCTCGAGTACGACTCGCCGATCGTGCGCTCGCTGCGCGCGGAGGCGAACGGAGTCGAACAGCGCCTGTTCAAGATCGCCGAGCGCGTCGGACTGCCCGCGCACGGGCTGTCGAAGAACTTCTTCGACATCGCCGACCCGCTCTCGCGCATCCTCATCCAGATCGAGACCGGCGTTTACAACGTCGCGGCGAACGCGCCCGCGCTCTACACCCGCGTGCCCGGCGGGCCGGAGGCGGACATGCGCTCGATCATCACTCACTGGGCGGCCATCACCGGCCACGACGTGAAGGCCCGCAAGGTGTCGTCGACGCCGATGGTCACTGTCTGAACGGCGATGCGTCATGACCACCAAATGCGCGTTTCATCGAGCGGACAAGACGTTCGTCGAGTTGTCCGATCTGCGCCGGGCGGTGGTCGACGAGGCCATCGCCGAGGAGAAGTTCTGGTTCGACCCCGCGAAGAAGACGCACCGTCAGGAGCATGAGGACGCGCAGTTCGGCCGCCTGGTCAGCTACTGGCTGGGCGGCATCGACAGCACCATCCATCCCGGCAAGCTCGAGGCGCTGCAGAACGCGGCACTCGGTCCCGGCATCACCTACGGGAACCTCACCGACACGGCCCTGAACGCGGCCATCAAGAGCTTCAACGACGCCGATGCGGTCGCGGAGGCGAAGGAGGCGGAGGTTTACGAGCAGTCCTTCAGGGTCGACGTGGCGAAGGCCACGCTCGACGTGGCCCGGAAGGATCGAGCGAACGCGCGCGACGGCTTGAAGGCGGCCGAGAGGCAGTTGGCGCAAGCCAGAAAGCAGTCCGGCACCGGAGCGCAGGCGCTCGTCGAGGAGTCGCAACGCGTCCTCGACGGCGCGAAGCTGCTGGCCGGCAGCGCGGAAGGGCTGGTGAAGTTGTGGAGCCGGATGCACGAGGGGGCGAAGCGGGAACTGACAGAGGCGAGGGCGGCGCACACCAGCGCGGTCGCCGCGCGCCGCGCGCTCGAGGCAGCGGCGGAGGCGTGGAAGTCCGACGATCGGACGAACGTGCGCAAGGCCCTCATCACCAAGGCAGCCGGCAGCGATCCGCAGCCCGTGGCCACCAAGGTCGGGGAGGCGCTGCAGGCTGCGCACAACTCGCGCGCGGACAGCGAGGCCTGGAGCGCGGCGTTCGTCAGCGCGGTCGTTCGCTCCGTCGCCCTGAAGCTGAAGCTGGAGCGGATGATCGGCGGCAGACCCTCCGGCCAGAACGCGCTGCTGCTGACGAGCCGGGCGCACTGGAAGTACGTCAAAGCCGCGCTGACGTCGAAGAGCGGCAGATACCAGGCCTTCGATCCGCGCGCTCACGCCGTCGAACCGGGTGACCTCATCGCCACGTATCGCAAAGAGTTCAAGGAAAGACGGATCCCGCTGACCGCCGCGGGCGTCCACGAGCAACTGCTCCACGTCGACATCGTCGTCGCGGTGGAGCAGGCGAAATTCGCCGAGGCCATCGGCGGCAACGTCGGGCACAGCGTGCGTCGCCGGCGCTATCCGCTCGACGCCGCCGGCAAGCTGGTCGTCGAGCGGGACAAGCTCTACGTCACCCGCCGGGATGACGGCACCTTTCCGCCGTTCGGAACGACGGCGTACAAAACGATGCTCCACCCCGCGAGCACGGGCCGGATCGTGGCGCTGCTGCGCCTGGTCCCGCAGTGCAAAACCATCGAGGAGGGATTTCTCATGTCGCGCTTCGATTCATTCGCCGGCGAATCGCCGTTTCTCGAGAGCGAGGTCCTGACCGCGGAGGAGCTCGAGCCGCGGTACGAGCTGCGCGGCATCGAGAGTCCGTTCCTCGCCGCGGAGCTCGAACAGCGCTTCGTCGAGCTGGAGGAAGAGGAGTCGTGGAGCGAGGAGGCCGAGGAGCCGCCGTCCGCAGGCTCGGACGGCGTGATCGCCTTCGACGCGCAGACGCTGCCGATGCGCGTGGCGGTGCTGGTCACGCAGGCCGCGCGGCAGGCGCGGGAGGTGGACGTGCTCCTCTTCGCTCACGGCCTCGACGTCTGCGGCCCCGTGCTGAAGAACCGTCCCGTCACGTTCATCACCGAGCGACCGTTCCGTCTCGGACAGCTCGTCGAGTCGTCGGGAAGGCCGATCGTGCTCGTCGTTCCCTTCCTCGACTGGGAACGGATGGCGAAGAACAAGCTTTCCTTCGGCCACAAGTGGCACAAGCTCGCCCAGCCGAAGAACCTCAACGGCGTCATCGCCGAGGCTTTGGAGAAAGCGAACGTGCCGTCGGTCGGCAGACTGATCGTCGCCGGACACTCGCGCGCCTTCGGCATCTTCGACGCCCTGGCCAGGCTGCATGCCGATCCGGAGATGAGCAGCGGCGCGCTCGCGAAGCTCACGCACGTCTGGGCGCTCGACAGCACCTACACCTCTCCCGTGGCCGACTGGATGAAGTGGCTCGACTCGCGCAGCGACCTGCGGATGACCGTCATCTATCGCCACGGCACGTTCTGGTCGAAGAAGACGAACAGCAGGGAGCCGCTCTCCACCGGCGTGCACGGCAAACGCTTCCTCACGCGCGCGAAAGAGAGCGGCGGACGGATGACGGTCATCCCCGTCGCGGCGGGGAAAGTCGGTCACTGCGCGATTCCCGGCCACTATCTGCCGGACCTGCTCTCGTCGCTCTCGGGCAGCTCCGCGCAGGCCGAGGAGCTGTCGTATCTCGACGAGGAGCTGTATGCGGACGACCGGCTCGACGCCGGGGAGGAACTGTACGAATACGAGGAGGAGTCGGACGCGGAGCTGTTCGAGACTCAGGAGAGCCTCGAACAAGCGGCCGAGGAATCGTTCGACCAGGAGGGGGAGGAGGAGCTGGACGAAGAGATCGACGAGGAGCTCGACGAAGAGATCGACGAAGAGGCCGAAGACGAATTCGTCGGTGAGGTCGACGAAGAAGCGGCGGCTGCCGCGGTCGTGGTCTTCCCCAGCGGCGAGTCGCTGCCCATCGTCACGGGATTGCCCGACGCGAAAGGGGAGGACTACTGGGATCCGAGCGGCTCGACGAACCCTCTGCTCGACACCGGACCCGCGCACAAGGACAAGCGTCTGTCCACCCACTTCAGCGTGCGGGAGCTGACGAAGACCGGCGGCGCGTCGGCGGACGTCGCGCGCATCGATCCGAAGCTCGTCGAATGCCTGCAGCGCATCCGCGATCACGTGGATAAGCCGGTCACGATTACGTCGGGGTACCGCTCGTGGAAGCGCAACAAGCAGGTCTACGCCGCGATGAAGGACGCGGACGGCAAACCGCGCAAGCCGACGCTCAGCCAGCACTGCGGAGGCCGCGCGGTCGATATCGCCATCGCCGGCATGAACGGCCTCGCCATCGGCCGTGCCGCGGTCGAAGCCTGCGGCCCCGACATCGGCATCGGCCTCGGCAACACGTTCGCCCACATCGACGTGCGCGGCGCCGCCGTGGCCTGGAACTACGGCGGCGCGAAGGATTCGTGGGTCGCCGAGATCAAGCAGCTCCAGCGCAACGCGCCGAAGGGAGTGACGTCGCCGCCGCCGCAGCGCTCGTCGACGGCGCCGGCGGTCGTTCCCCACAAGTCGACGATGTCGGACGCGGAGCGCAGGAAGCACATCGCCGCCGCGATCGACCAGGCGAAGACCGCCGGCACGAGCGCGGACCGCGCCTCCATCGCCTCGACCCTGAAGGCGAACGGCACGGACCTCGACACCTGGTTCGGCGGCATGGTCCCCGACGCCACGTTCCTCGGCCGCGCCATCCGCGCCAGCGGCGGCAGGGCGCCGGGCGTCCACCGCGCGCTCTTCGAAGCGCTGCAGCGCGCCGAGCGCACGCTGCTCGATCAGTATCCCGGCCGCACGGCCGAGCAACTCGGCAAGGAACTGGGCATCTACGACATCGCCGGACTGCGCCCTCCGAGGAAGGCCACGGGCGGCACGCTCCCGAGCTATCACTGCTTCGGCCTGGCCATCGACATCAACCACGACACGAATCCGTTCGTTGGAAACATGAAGCCGAAGAAGGATTCGGCGCGGTACGAGGAGTTCATGGCCAACCGCTCGCCGCGAGTCATCGAGCGGGCCATGTGGCTGCTGCGCGGCGAGAGGTTCGACGTCGAGAAGGCAATCGCCGGCTCGCCCGGCGCGGTCTGGGACGTCCATCACCGCGCCTCCGACACCCTCGCCGAGTACCTCCGTCTCGCCGACGAGGGCGGCGGCGCGAAGCTTCAGAGCCTCGTGACGAAGGCCCAGGCCAACGGCGACTCGAAGACGCTGGCGTGGTGGA
>DASUSL010000289.1:0-20897 GCA_036375135.1 Thermoanaerobaculia bacterium
CTAAGAGGACGCTAACTTTTAGGAGTGCGGTGGCACAGCCACCGCTTTGGTGAGCGTGCCACGCACCGCTCCGTTGCACCGTTACCAAAGCGGCGGCTGTCGCCGCCGCACTCCTAAAGTACCATTCGGCGCATGCAACGAACCGGCTGCGATTCCTCCAGCGCCTGCACGCAATCGACGATCGACTGTCTGAAGGAGCAGGGCTACTCCTTCGTCGGGCGCTACTACAGCGACACCACGCACATCACCGGCAAGAAGCTCACCGCCAGCGAGGCGCAACTGCTCTCGCAGAACGGCATCGACATCGTGACGGTGTACGAAGACCTGCCGACCGAGGGGAGCTACTTCAGCGCCAGCCGCGGCACGAAGGACGCGAATGGCGCGCTGGCGCAGGCGGCCTCCGTCGGGCAGCCGCAGGGCAGCGCGATCTACTTCACCGTCGACTACGACGCCTCGTCGAGCGACATCGCCGGCGGCATCACCGACTACTTCAAAGCCATCGCCGAGACCATCGGCACGCAGTACGTCGTCGGCGTGTACGGCTCGGGCAACACCTGTACCGCCATCCTGAAATCGGGACACGCGCAGCTCGCGTGGCTCGCGCAGTCGACCGGGTGGGGCGGCTATCACTCGTTCAACGACTGGGTCATCAAACAGGGCGCGGAGCAGTCGGTGTGCGGACTGAACTCCGACCTCGACGAGGCGCAGGGCGACTTCGGCGCGTTCCGGGTGGCGGTGGCGTGATGCGTCTCTGCGAGCATCTCCGCGCCGAGGACAATGCGCCGCCGGCGAGTGCCGGGTGTGAGGAATGCCTGGCCGGCGGCGACACGTGGGTGCAGCTGCGCCGCTGCGTGAAGTGCGGCCACGTCGGCTGCTGCGATTCGTCGAAGAACCGTCACGCCACGAAGCACTTCCGCGCCACCACTCATCCGGTGGTGCAGTCGGCGCAGCCGGGCGAGACGTGGAGATGGTGCTACGTCGATGAAGTCGGGGCGTAGCGAGTACCTCCTCCAATCCGGTCCGGAGCTCGAGCGGCTGCGCCTGCAGGCCGTGGTGTGGGAGCCGGATGCGCAGCGGCTTTTCGACGCCATCGGCGTCGGCGAAGGATGGCGCTGCGTCGACATCGGCTGCGGCGCGATGGGCGTGCTGCGGCCGCTCAGCCGCGCGGCCGGAGCGCGCGGCGAAGTGGTCGGAGTCGACCGCGACGAGAGCCTGCTGCGCGCGGCCGAGGACTTCGTCGAGACGCACGCGCTGACGAACGTCCGCGTGCAGCGCGACGACGTGTTCGACTCCGCGCTGCCGGCGGAGTCGTTCGACCTCGTGCACATGCGCTTCATGCTCGCGCCGATCGGCCGCTTCGACGAGCTGCTGCGCGCCGCGCTGCGGTTGTGCAGGCCGGGCGGCATCGTGGTGCTGCAGGAGCCCGACGCCAGCTGCTGGAGCGCGCTCTCCCCCACTCCCGCGTTCGACGCCCTGCGCGACGCGATCCTGCAGGCCTTCGCCGCGAACGGCGGCGACTTCAACGCCGGCCGGCGCACGTACGCCATGCTGCAGCAGACAGGCCTGCAGAACGTCGGCATCTCCGCGGCCGTGCACGCGCTGCCGGGCGATCATCCCTACGCGCGGCTGCCGCTGCAGTTCGCGAAATCGCTCGGACTCTCGAGCGAGTTGATCGCGGACTTCGAGTCGGTCGTCGAGAGCACCGCGTATCTCACCTTCGCCGTCACGCAGGTCTGGGGAACGAAACCATGAGCGTCCTGAATGGCATCGGCAAGACCCCGCTCGTCGAGCTGCGCCGCATCGTGCCGCGCGGCGCGGCGCGCCTCTTCATGAAGCTCGAGTGGGCCAATCCCACCGGCAGCATGAAAGACCGCATGGCCCTCGCGGCCATCGACGCCGCGGAGGCGGACGGGCGTCTGCAGCCGGGCGGCACGGTGGTCGAGTACACCGCCGGCACGACCGGCATCTCGCTCGCCTTCGTCTGCGCGGCGAAGGGCTACAGCATCGAGATCGTCTTCTCCGACGCCTTCAGCGACGAGAAGCGCCGCACGATGCAGGCCTTCGGCGCGCGCATCACCGACGTCCCGAGCGACGGCGGAAAGATCAACGAGGCGCTGATCAAGGAGATGATCCGCGTCGCCGGCGAGATCAGGGCGCGTCCCGGCCACTGGTGGTGCGATCAGCTCCGCAACCATGACGCCGTCCGCGGCTATCTCCCCCTCGGCGACGAGATCTGGGAGCAGACCGGCGGCAACGTGAGCGCCTTCGTGCACGCCGTCAGCACCGCGCATTCGATCCACGGCGTGACGGAGGCACTGTGGGCGAAGAACCGCGACGTGCAGGTCATCGCCGTCGAGCCGGCGGAGAGTGCGGTGCTCTCCGGCAAGCCGTCGGGCTCGCACAGGATCGAAGGGATCGGCATCGGCTTCATCCCGCCGCTCTGGCAGCCGGAGCTCGTGAACGGGATCGAGACCGTGTCCACCGACGAGGCGAAGGCGATGGCGCGCCGGCTCGCGCGCGAGGAAGGAATCTTCGCCGGGACGTCGACGGGAGCGAACGTGGTGGCGGCGTTGCGCGTGGCGGAGCGGCTCGGCGAGGGCGCGAGCGTGGTGACGATCGCGGTCGATTCGGGGTTGCGGTATTTGAGTACGGACGTGTATCGGTAACCACGGTGGAGGACAGGCAATCGTGCCTGTCCGGACAGACAGGATTGTCTGTCGTCCACTGCGCTACTGCGGCGCGATCGCGGTCACGAGCTGCGTGCGGTTGTTCGTCACCGATGCCAGCGGGAACACCTTGCGCGCCAGCGCCGGCTGCGCCGGACGCACGGTGATGCGGTAACTCCCCTCCGGAAGATTCGGGAGCTCCGTGCGCAGATCGCCCAGCATGTTGTAGTGCGCCTGGAACTGGCCCGGCAGGCCGTCCTGCAGCGGCGCGCGCAATTCCAGCAGGCGCGAGGCGAGGACTTCCGGCCCCGTCAGCGACGTCACCTCCACGCGTACCAGCACGGAGCGCAGATTGCCGCCGTCGGCATAGACGCGAAGCGCCGTGCGCGCGCGGCTCTCGATCGGGACGTTGACCAGCGCCGCGTGCTCCTCGAATTCATGCATGCGGGGCAGCGGGATCTCCGTGCCGTGGTTGTCGTCGAGGCGCGAGATGTCGCGGATGCGCAGCGAGAGCGTGACGTCGTTCGCGCCACCCTTCTGCAGCCACACGAGATACGCGGCGTTCATGTTGTCGCGCGGCAGCTCGATCTTCAGCGACTGTCCCGGCTCGATGGCCGGAAAGCCCTTTCCCGCGCAATTGGACGTGCAGCGCGGCACGTCCGCGAAGAGCTCCACGCGATGATCGCCCGTGTTCGTCGCCCACAGCTCCGAGGTCCAGACGGAGCCGTACGCACCGGGGAGCGGCGCGCCCGGCACGGCCACCGGCACGAGCACGCGGTCGAAGTTGTCGATCGACGGGACGCCGGTCGCGTCGATGTAGAGATACGTCTGCGTCGCCGTCGCGTCGTAGCCGGCGACGGAGACCCGCACCGGCACCTGCCCCGGCGCGTGCGGCGGCGTGAGCACGACGATGCGGTTACGGTCGGCCGAGAGCACTCGCGCCGGCGTGTCGCCGAACAGCACCGTCGGCTGCGTGTAGCACGGCGCCGGGTCGCAGCGATCGACGTAGTCGAGCGCCACGTCGATCTCCACGAGATCGTATCCGCCGACCGAACCGCCCGGCGGATGGACGCGAACGACCTCGACTTCCGCCGCGGAAATGCCGAGGGCAAACGCGAGGATGAGTGCCAGTCGCATCACGGGTGCACGGGCGAAAAGCGTTCCAGCGGCGCGCGTCCGATCGTGCGCTCGTGCAGGTCGATGAGGAAGAGTCCGATTCCGGCGGCGCCCGCGTAATAGCCCGTCTCGTACGCCGCGGTGGCCGAGGTGTTGTTGGGCGCGATCTGCTTGTAGTTGATCCAGCGCGTCTGTCCCGGCGCGGGATGGTCGGCGGCGCGCAGGAGGTAATCGGCCGCGTCGATGGCCTGCTCGAGATACTCCGGCTCGCCGAGCGTCGCGTGCAGGCGGAGGAACGTATATCCGACCGAGGCCGTGCCGGTCTGGAAGCCGGTCTCGTACTGCTCCCAGCGCTCGATGTGCGGCCAGACCGGGCCGTCGTTCTGCAGCGTCGTGGAGATGCCGCCGAGGTGCTTCGCGGCGGCGCGGACGAGATCGCGGTAGCGCGCGTCGCCCGTCGTCTCGAACGCCTGCAGCAACGCCGTCGACGCGCACGACGTCCCGTGGCAGTAGATCACCGGCAGGCTGTTGCCGGTGGAGTCGCTCGAATAGCGCCACCCGACCTCGTCGCCGCCGATCCGCACCGCCGCGTTGGCGAGACCGTTCGCCGTGGCGATGAGGTCCGCGCGGTAGGCGGGATCGTTCGTCGCGCGCAGCAGCTCGTCGATGAAATAGATGATGCCCGACGAGCCGCCGCAGAAGCCGTGATACGCCGCGGCGTCTTTCGTCAGCCGCTTCCAGCCGATGCCGTCGCTGCCGATGCCGACCGTGTGGTCGCGCATCCATTTGTACGTGTCGCGCGCGATGTCGAGGTAGCCGCTCTCGCCGCTGATCTCCGCGAGGTGCAGGAAGAACAGGCCCGCGCCGGCGGAGCCGTGCACGATGCCGGTGAAGACGTTCGGGTTGCCGGGGAACTCCCAGTGCGTGCCGCCCGCGTCGCGCCTGGCCTGGCGCAGGAGGATGTCGCCGGTCATCTTCGCGTCGTCCAGGAACTTCGACTCGCCGGTCTCGCGGTACATCAGCACGAAGAGCTCGCCGCCGCCGACGGCGCCGGAGAGCCAGTCGTAGCCGCTCTCGCGGCCGGCGCGGTACTCGCTGGCCACGAACGCCGCCGCGTTGCGCGCGGTCTGCAGATACTGCGTCTCGCGCGTGGCCTGGTAGAGGCGCAGATGGAACGCGCCGATGCCGGCCGCGCCCGTGCCGAGTCCCGCCGGCGCGAACGAGTTGCGGTCCGACGACGGCCACGAGCTGCCGTTCGCGCCGCGGCGCTCGAGCGTCGACAGCCACGCCGCCGCCTGCTTCGCCGCCTCGAGATACTGCGACGTCGGAACGGGACGCGGCGCCGTGCCGATGGAACGGCGCTTCGCGAACGCCGGAATGACGACGATGAGGAGAGCGAGCAGCAGTGCACTGGTGCGTTTCATCGGTTCAGCCTCGTTGCAGTGACCACTTCGATGTAGATCATGACGTCGTACGCGTTCGCCAGTGCGACCGCGAAGCGGTGCCGGGTGGCGACGTTCGCCGGGTCCCACACCGATCCGATCGACCACATCCGCTGCGGTTGCCGCACCAGCGCCGCCGCCTGCGGCGCCCACGGCCTGCGCAGGTCGAGCATGAAGCGCGGCAATCCCGCCTGGCGGAAGAACACTTCCCATCCTTCGGCCGGACCTTGCGCCACGCTCTGCGGGCCGAGTCCCGACGGGCCGTTGGAGGTGAAGCCGCCGCGGTCGAAGGCGAAGCCGAAGACGACCATGCCGGCGCCGAAGCGCGGACGCAGCGCGCCACCCATGCGGAACGTGCTGTCGGTGGCCACGTGTCCGTTGTGCGCCCACAGCACGAGCTTCTCGCCGGGATGTGCGGTGCCGGCCAGCCACTCCACGTTCTCGGCCATGAAGTGATCGCGGTTGCCGCGGTTCGACCACGTGGCCTCGGCCTGCACGACGACGCGCGCGTAGCGGAGCTGGTTCGTGTATTCGGCCTCGCTGGAGCGGCTCACGTATTCGTCGCGGCGCGCGTGGAACGTGTCGAACGCCGCGGCGAGCTTCGTCGCGCACGCGTTGCGCGTGGCCGCGGGGAGCGCGACGTAGCGGCTCGGCTGATTGAAGCCGCGGACGCAGTCGTACAGCGCGCTGAACGCCGAGGCGCGGTCGGGATCGACGCGGCGCACGTATTCGTCGAGCCGCGGCAGCGCTCCGTGCACGAACTGCGCGTCGAAGCCGCGGAAACGCACCGGAGGCCTGTCGCCGCGGCGCAGGTTGTACTCGCGCATCCACTCGATCATGTCCAGCACTTCGGCCGTGTCCCACGTCCAGAAGTACATGCCGCGCAGCGCGGCGGCCGCGCTTCCCTTCCCATGCAGGACGTAGTCGTCGACCGCGTCGGCCTCGGGGAGATTGGCCTCGATGGCGAAGACGGTGAAGCCTTTCCGCTCGACGAGGTATTCGAGGATGCGGTGCTTCATGGTGAAGAACTCGGCCGAGCCGTGGGTGGCCTCGCCGAGGGAGACGATGCGCGCGTCGCCGACGATGGCGGAGAGCGCGGCCAGGTCGTCGAGACCGCTCCGCGCGGCGGTGGTGGCGAAGGGATAGGCGGAGGCGCGAAGCCACTCGGCGGCGGGGACGTCGACGGGCGGCGGATCGACCGCGCGGCGCCGCGCGGCGGCGAGCGGCAGGACGAGGGTGAAGGTGAGTGCAGCAAGGACGATGCGTCGCAACGTGCAGCCCTCCCGGCGTGGTCAGTTGTTGGTTGTCTGCGATGTTGCGCCCGATCCGTCACTCACAGACAACGGACAACCGACCACCGGCACCACGTGTCACGGATTGTTCACCGCCGCCGCGAGCGCCGCGCCACCACGAACAGCGGCACGAACGCCATCAGCATCCCGGTGATCAACAGCGGCGTGGCCACCGACTCTTCGATCTGCTTCGAGGAGAGCAGGTAGATCGTGACCACTTCGACGATCAGGCCGATGACGGCGATGACGATGGGCGTGCGGTTGCCGGTCATAGTCTCTTGTCGAACACCTTCTGCGATTTGGTGGTGGTGTAGCCGTGGCGCTCGTAGAACGCATGCGTGCGCTCGCGCGTGACGTTGGAGCGGACGCGGAGGCGCGACAGGCCGCGGTCGCGCGTCCAGGCTTCGGCCGCGCCGAGGAGGCGCGCGCCGACGCCGCGGGACCGGAGCGCCGCCGCGACGACGAGGCCGCGCAGCTCCGCGTACGAATCCGACTCCACCAGCCGCACCTCGGCCACATGCGCCCAGCCGATCACCGCCACCCCGGCCACGCCGACGAACAGCGCGCCGTCTTCGGGATTCAACGCCGCCAGGCGCGCGCGCATCTCCGCCGGCTCGGTCGGATAGCCGAGCTCTCCCGCGAGTGAGGCGATCGCGGGCGCGTCATCGAGGGTGGCGCGGCGGATGATCATCGGAGAGAGGAGTGTAGTCGCTTCGTCAGCCGATCTTCTCGGCGAGCGCGATGAGGAGGCCCTCCGGGCCGCGGACATAACAGAGCCGGAAGCTGTTCTCGTACTGCACCAGTTCCCCGAGCAGTTCGGCACCGCGGGCGCGAAGCCGGGCAATGACGTCATCGATGCCTTCGACGGCAAACATGATGCGACGCATGCCCGGCGCGTTCACCGGGGCACGCTCCGGCTCCACGCGCTCGGCCGCCGGACTCCGGAACTTCATCAGCTCGACACCGCCATGACCGTCCGGGGTGCGCATCATGGCGATGTCGCATCGAACGCCCTCGAGCGCGACGAGGCGGTCCACCGAAGGCCCCTCGACCTGCGTCTCCCCTTGCAACTCCAGGCCGAGCTCCTTGAAGAACGCGACCGCGGCTCCGAGGTCGTCCACCACAATGCCGACGTTGTCCATCCGCGTGACTGTCATGGCGCGGAGGATAACGAGCGGCGGGGCACTGCTTCAATGCGGGACCCGTTATTTCAGCGGAGCCGCGTGTGGCTCACTGGACGTGACGGGCGCCGCGGGCGCAGGCGGGACGCCTGCGCGGCAGCCGGCGGGACGCCGGCGCTCCGCTCCGCGCGAAGTGGCGTCGCTTATGACATTGGTCATGGTCCACCTCCTCTCCTCTCTCTAACGTGCGGGCAGAACAGAGGAGGATTCATGCAGACACTGACGGACAGGACCATCGGCGAGATCGCGGCGGAGAACGTGGCGGCGATCGGCGTCTTCGAGCGGTTCGGCATCGACTACTGCTGCGGCGGACGGCGTCCGCTGGCGCAGGCGTGCCGTGAGGCGGGCATCACCGTGGGTGAGTTCGCGAGCGCGCTGGACATGCTGGCCGCGCCGCCGGAGCTCGGCCTCGACTGGAACACGCGCACCCTCACCGACCTGCAGGCGTACCTCGTCGGCCGCTTCCACGTGCACGCCCGCGAAGAGCTCCAGGTCCTGAAGACGCTCGCGGCGAAAGTCGTCTCCGTGCACGGCCGCAATCATCCCGAGCTCGCCCGCATCGCCGCGCTGGTCGAGGCGCTCGAGCAGGACATGCTCCCGCACATGCTCAAGGAAGAGATGGTGCTCTTCCCGTACGTCGAAGGGCTCGAGAACGGCCAGGGCGCCGCGGCCACGAGCTGCTTCGGCTCCATCGGCAACCCGATCCGGGTCATGCTCGCCGAGCACGAGGCGGTCGGCGACCTGCTGCGCGACCTCCGCGCCAACAGCGACGGCTACATCCCGCCCGACGACGCCTGCTTCAGCTACCGCGAGCTCTATCGCCGTCTGGCCGCCTTCGAGCGCGAGACGCACGAGCACATCCACCTCGAGAACAACGTCCACTTCCCGCGCGCGCTGGCGCTCGAGTACTGACCTGAGACGTTGCTGGTTGCCGGTGCTCGCCGCTCGGCGAGTGGCCGCACAGCAACCAGCAACCGGCAACGTGACACGCGAACAGGAGTCGCGATGACTTACAAAAAACTCTGGATCACCCTCGCCGTCGTCGTCTTCACCTCCTTCACCATCCTCGGCGTGGCCGGCTACAAAGGCATCCAGTCGGCGCCGCCCATCCCCTCCAAAGTCGTCACCGCCGACGGCGAACTGCTCTTCACCGGCGAAGAGATCCGCAACGGCCAGAACGTCTGGCAGTCGCTCGGCGGACAGGAGATCGGCTCGATCTGGGGCCACGGCGCGTACGTCGCGCCCGACTGGACCGCCGACTATCTCCACCGCGAGATCACGCTCGTGCTGAGCATGCGCGGCTACGACACGGCGCCCGCCGATCAGCAGGCCATGCTGCGCGCGCGGCTGCAGACCACGATGCGCGCGAACACGTACAACCCGTCGACCGGCGTCATCACCATCGAGGGCGATCGCGCGCGCGCCTTCCACAACCTCACCACGCACTACTCCTCCATCTTCGCCGGCGGACGCGAGGCGTACGCCATCGCCCGCGGCACGCTCACCGATCAGACCAGGCTGCGCGAGATGGTGGCCTTCTTCTGGTGGACGGCCTGGTCGAGCGCGACGAATCGTCCGGACAGCAACATCACGTACACGCAGAACTGGCCGCACGAGCCGCTGCTCGGCCTCGTGCCGACCACCGGCGCGGTGATGTGGTCGCTCGTCTCCGTGATCCTGCTCCTGGCCGGCATCGGCGCGCTGGTCTGGTTCTACGTCTCGCAGCGCGAGCCGCACACCGACGAGGACGAGCTCCCCGTCACCGACCCGCTGCTGGGTGCGAACCCGACCCCGTCGCAGCGCGCCACCATCAAATTCTTCCTCACCGCCGCGGCGCTCTGGGTCCTGCAGATCGGCCTCGGCGCCATCGCCGCGCATTACGGCGTCGAGGGGACGTCGTTCTTCGGCCTCCCCATCGACCAATACCTTCCCTACAACATCGTCCGCACCTGGCACCTGCAGATCGGCATCTTCTGGATCGCCACCACGTGGCTGGCCACGGGGCTGTACATCGTCCCCGCGCTCGCGGGCGCGGAGCCGAAGCATCAACGCCTCGGCGTGAACATCCTGTACGGCGCCGTGCTCGTGGTCGTCCTCGGCTCGCTGACCGGCGAATGGCTCGGCATCAAGCAGAAGCTCGGCAACCTCTGGTTCTGGTTCGGCTCGCAGGGATACGAGTACGTCGACCTCGGGCGCGCCTGGCAGATCGCGCTCTTCGCCGGACTCTGTTACTGGCTCTGGCTCATGTGGCGCGGCATCCGTCCCGCGCTGGCGCGGCGCGACTCCTCCCGCTCGCTGCTGATGCTCTTCACCATCGCCTCCATCGCCATCCCGATGTTCTACGGCGCGGGGCTCATGTACGGGCAGCGCTCGCACGTGGCCGTGGCCGAGTACTGGCGCTGGTGGGTGGTGCATCTGTGGGTGGAGGGCTTCTTCGAAGTCTTCGCCACCGTGGTCATCGCCTTCCTCTTCACGCGGCTGCGCCTCCTGCGCGTGGAGACCGCGACGAAGTCCGTCCTCTTCTCCACCATCATCTTCCTCGGCGGCGGCATCGTCGGTACGTTCCATCACCTCTACTTCACCGGCATGCCCGCGCCGATCCTGGCGCTGGGCGCGGTCTTCAGCGCGCTGGAGATCGTGCCGCTCTGCCTGATCGGCTTCGAGGCGTACGAGAACCTGCGGCTCTCGAAGGGCACCGCGAAGACGACCTGGGTGCCGTCGTACCGCTGGCCGATCTACTTCTTCGTGGCGGTGGCCTTCTGGAACCTCGTCGGCGCCGGGCTGTTCGGCTTCCTCATCAACCCGCCCATCGCGCTGTACTACGTGCAGGGACTCAACCTCACGCCCGTGCACGGTCACACCGCGCTGTTCGGCGTGTACGGCATGCTCGGCCTCGGCCTGACGCTCTTCTGCTTCCGCGCGCTCCGTCCGGGATTGCGCTGGAAGGAGAAGCCGGTGGCGGTGGCCTTCTGGCTGATCAACATCGGCCTGGTCCTGATGGTCGCGCTGAGCATGCTGCCGATCGGCATCCTGCAGGCCATCGCCGCGATCGACCACGGACTCTGGTACGCGCGCTCCGCGGAGTTCCTCCAGCAGCCGTTCATGCAGAACCTGCGCTGGCTGCGCGCCATCGGCGACACCACGTTCGCCATCGGCGCCGTGATGCTGGCCTGGTTCCTCCTCGGCCTCATCACCGGACGCTCGTACGAAGTGGCCTCCGCGCCCGAGAAGGCGCCGGACGGCGTAGGGCAGGCGATTTACTGAGTCAGAAAACGGGACCGCCGGCGTCCCGCCGGCTGTCCGTGGCGGCGTCCCGCCGCCACCATGAGGGCCAGACGCCCGCACAGACCGCCGGCGAGGACGCCGGCGGTCGCTGTTTGTAGCAGCCGTCACATCCGGATACACGCCCCCGTCACCTTCTAAAATCCGACATGGACGAAACAATCCGCATCGGACATAAGGAGGTTCATCCATGACGGCGATTATCCGAGCGATTGTGATGCTGGCAACGGCGGGAAGCCTGACGTTCCCGGCCACGCCACCACCCATCGCCAGCCAAGCGAAGTCGACGACGACCGCCGTCCGGCGGCGCGCCGTCGGCAATCCCACCCCCGCACCCTCTGCACCGCAGTTCACCACCGAAGACCTCGAGTTCTACCTCACCGACGAAGGTCTGGCCTGGGTCCGGCCCGGCCTCCAGATCAAAGTCAACTCCGTGACCATCCCGGCCGACCGCAAGCCGCTCGTCGACGTCACCATCACCGACGACAAGCAGCAGCCGCTCGACCGCCTCGGCCAGACCACGCCGGGCGCGGTGTCGGCCAGCTTCATCCTCGCCTCCTACGACCCGAACACGCGCTACTACACCTCCTACACCACCCGCCAGGTCACCACGCCCGCCAACAGCCCGCGTCCCGGCGTGAAAGCCACGCAGGCCGCGGCCGACTCGGGCGGCACCTGGACCTCCCTCGGCGCCGGCAAGTACACCTACAAGTTCGCCACCGCGCTGCCGGCGAATTTCGATCAGACCAAGACCCACTCCCTCGGCGTCTACAGCTCCCGCAACATGGTCGCGGAAGGGTTCGAGAAGAACTACTACTACGACGCCGTCACCGACTTCCGCCCGGACGGACAGAACGTCGCCAACACCTGGGACAAAGCGCGTGACGTGAGCTGCCAGACCTGCCACGACGCGCAGACGTTCGGCCTGCACGGCGGCTCCCGCCGCGACGTCAAGCTCTGCGTCCTCTGCCACAGCCCGCAGACCGTCGACCCCGACACCGGCGAGACGATGGACATGAAGGTGATGATCCACAAGATCCACACCGGCTCCACGCTCTCCGCGCCGTACATCATCTACGGCAACGCACAGTCGAAGCACGACTACTCCGAGATCGTCTTCCCCACCCTCACGGGCGGCACGCGCAACTGCGTGAAGTGCCACGAGGGGACCACCGCCACGAACGGTCCGTCGCAGGCGCACCTCTGGAATACCGCCCCGTCGCGCGACGCGTGCGGCTCCTGCCACGACGACATCAACTGGGTCACCGGTGAAGGCCACGCGGCCGGTCCGCAGACCAGCGACGCCGCCTGCGCCACCTGCCACGTCCCCGACAGCGGCGATGAGTTCGACGCCTCCATCAAGGGCGGCCACACCATCCCCGAGTACTCCAAGCAGCTCGCGGGCGTGAAGGTCGAGATCGTGAGCGTCACCAACGCCAAGCCCGGCCAGAAGCCGACCGTCACCTTCAAGATCACCGACAACAAAGGCGCCGTGGTCGACGGCTCGAAGCTCAGCACCTTCGCCCCGATCCACGCCGGCCCGACCACCGACTACACCACCTACTTCCGCGAGACCGCCACGGCCACCAGCGCCTCCAAGGCCATCTTCGATCCGGCCACCGGCACGACCAGCTACACGTTCGTCAACGCCATCCCGGCCACCGCCACCGGCACCTGGGCCTTCAGCGGCGACTTCTACCGCACCTCGACGCTCAAGCGCGCCGACGGCAAGGCCGACATCACCGGCATCCGCGACACGGCCGTCAACCCGCAGAAGTTCGTCTCGCTCAGCGGCGGCGCCGTCGAAGCGCGCCGCACCTCGGTGACCATGGCGCAGTGCAATGCGTGCCACGGCGACCTGCGCCTGCACGGCGGACAGCGCCGCACCATCGAAGAGTGCGTGATGTGCCACCACCCGCTCGAGAACGACCGCAGCCGCCGTCCCGCCGACAAGGGCACGCCGGAGTCGGTCTCGTTCCAGCGCATGATCCACCGCATCCACACCGGCCACGAGCTGACCCAGGAGTACACGGTCTACGGCTTCGGCGGCGCGGCCATCAACTTCAACCACGTCGGATACCCGGGCGATCGCCGCAACTGCGGCGCGTGCCACGTGTCCGGCGGCCAGCAGCTGCCGGTCCCGGCGACGACCGTCGCCGTCGACACGCAGCGCGACTGGTTCGCTCCGCAGGCCGGCGGCACGGCCGCATGCCTCGGCTGCCACGACAACCGTGACGCCGCGGCCCACGCTTATCTCAACACCACGCAGTTCCGCGGCCAGCCGGCCGAGGCGTGTGCGACCTGCCATGGACCTGGTAAAGATTGGGCTGTGGACAAGGTGCATGCGCGCTAAGAATGATCACGGGGCGGGCCTCGGCCCGCCCCCGATCGGAGGGACGGCAATGCCCATCAGCCGACTGACACTGGGAGGAGTCGCCCTCCTCCTCTTCTTCGCCTTCGCGCCCGCGGCGCTCGCGCAGGAATGCGCCGACTGCCACGAGGAGCAGGCGAAAAGCTTCACCACCAATCCGCACGCCGCGCAGGCCTCCTGCGAGGTCTGCCACGGCGACGGCGCAGCGCACATCGAAGCGGGTGGCGACAAGACCAAGATCGAAGTGCCGCGCGGATTCGCCGGCGCCGAGAACACCTGCCTCGGATGCCACGACCGCACCACCGAGCGCCGCTCGCACCGCATGGGCGCGCACGCCAACTCGGCGGCCGTGAACTGCCTCTCCTGCCACTCCATCCACAAGGCCGAGGTGGCCGAGAACCTCGTCGCGCTGCCGCAGCCGCAGCTTTGCGCCACGTGCCACGGCACGCAGGCGGCCTCGTTCCGCAACAAGCCGCACGCGCACCGCATGGGCACGGGCGGCATGGGCTGCACCACCTGCCACGATCCGCACGCGCGTCCGGGACGCGACAACGTGCGCCTCACCTCGGCCGGCGAGAGCGTCTGCCTCGGCTGCCACACCGACAAGCGCGGCCCGCACGTCTTCCAGCACGGCGGCACCGCGGTCGGGGAAGCCGACTGCGCCAGCTGCCACGAGCCGCACGGATCCTCCAATCCGAACCAGCTCAAGCGCGCCCGCGTCGCGCAGGTCTGTCTCGAATGCCACTCTCCCATCACCACCGCGACCCTCGGCTCGCAGCCGCCGTCGTTCCACAACCTGAACAGCCCGCGCTATCAGAACTGCACGACGTGTCACGTGGCCATCCACGGCTCCAACCGTTCGCCGCAGTTGCTCAAGTGAGGAGAGACACGATGAACAAGCTCACCTGCCTTCTCGTCATCGTCCTTCTCGCATTCACCGCGGGCGCGCAGACCTCGATTCCCATCGAAGTCGAAGCCGGCTATCGCTGGACGCGCGTCTCCGGCAACGAGCTGCTCTACCGCACGCAGATCGACGAGCGCAGCGGCTTCATGCTGCGCTCGCTCACCTTCTTCACGCCGCAGCTCCGCGTCGACGCCACCGATCTCGGCTCCGGCCCCGCCAGCGCATTGCGCATCGAGACCGGCAAGGCCGACGTCTTCAAGCTCCGCATCGGCTACCGCAGCTTCGACACCTTCTCCGCGCTGCCGGAGTTCGCCAATCCGCTCTTCGTGCAGGGCATCACCCCGGGGCAGCACACCTTCGACCGTCAGCGGCAGATGTTCGACGCCGACATCGAGTTCCTCCCCGGACGCAAAATCGCGCCGTTCATCGGCTACTCGCAGTCGCGCTTCGACGGACCCGGCACCACCACGTACACCATCGGCGGCGACGAGTTCCTCCTCGGCCAGAGTCTCGACGAGAGCGAGCGTGAATTCCGCGCCGGCGCGAACTTCGAGCTCGGCAAGTTCTACGGCTCCATCACCCAGGGATGGCGCAGCCTCGAGAGCGACGAAACGCTCACGCTCGCGCAGGCCGCATCCGGCGGCAACAACACCGGCACCGTCCTCGGGCGCGCCATCACCGGCTCGGCCATCACCCGCAACGGCAGCTTCGACGTCGACACCCCGTTCACCACCGCGTACGTCACCGGCGAAGTCTCCTCGCGCGTGCGCGTCACCGGCAGCTTCATCCGCTTCGCCGCCGACAGCGACGGCGTCGACGACGAAAGCGCCGCCGGCTCCTTCGTCTCCTTCGGCGTGGGGCGCTTCTTCAACGGCTACGACGACACCATCTCGTCGCGTGCGAAGAACACCACCTGGCGCGGCACCGCGCGCGCCGAGATCAGCCTCACCGACCGCATCGACCTGCTCACCGGCTTCCGCACCGAGCATCGCGAGATCTCCGGCGACGCGCTGATCCGCAGCGTGTTCGTCGACAGCACCACCTTCAGCGGACTCGATCGCCGCGACCTCGAAGAGCTCGTGGTGGCCGAGAGCGCGCTCGACCGCGACGTCGACACGATCGAGGCCGCGCTGAACATGCGCGCCCTCGGGCCCTTCTCCGTGCGCGTCGGCTTCAGCCAGTCACAGTTCGACTTCGGCGTGCGTCCCGACCTCAGCGAGATCGTCGTCCCGGGCAACCAGGGCAGCCAGCACGATCGCAAGGTCAACACCTTCGACGTCAGCACCGCCTTCCGCAAATCCCTCTTCAGCGCCGGCATCGCCTACCGCCGCGACGACGCGAACGAGATCGTGCTGCGCAGCGACTTCACCAACCGCGATCGCGTGCGCGTCCGCGCCGGCTTCCACACGCCCGGCAACCTGCTGCGCATCGGCCTGATGGCCGAGGACCTGCAGCAGGAGAACGACGCGCTCTTCGACGCCGAGGCGCGGCAGTACACCGCCGACCTCGAGGTGGCGCCGGTCACGCCGGTCCGCCTGCGCGCCGCGTACTCGCGCCTGCGCGCGAACAGCGTCGTCACCATCCGCCGTCCGGAGACGTTCGTCCTCGACACGTCGCGCCACGACGAGGAAGGCGACGCGCTCGAACTCGGCTTCGCCCTCGACTTCCGCCCCGTGACCATCGACGCCAGCGCCTCGCGCTTCGAGAACACGGGCACGCTCCCGTTCGACGTCGACCGCTACCGCACCCGCATCGTCTACGACTTCCTCACCCACGCCGGCATCGCCGCCGAGTGGTCCCGCGACAACTACGCCGAGGACGCCCCGAGCGGCCGGTTCGACGCCGACCGCTACGGCCTCTTCGTCCGCTACCGCCCATGAAAAATGTGGGGCAGGCTTCAGCCTGCCCCCAACGTAGGGCAGGCTTCAGCCTGCCCGCCCCGCGGCGACAGGCGGGCTGAAGCCCGCCCCACATTTGGCACCCGCGCCGGCAGTTTCCGGCGCGGGTATGCCCGTGTCTGCCGGAATCGGCCGAAAGTGAGCTGCATCACACTTTGGCAAACCCGTTGCTGTAGGGCGGTTTCGGGTCACGGAAAAGATGACAGACGAAAAACGCTACCGCATCCGCGTTCTCGAGCGGCTCGCGTTGATGGGGCCGAACCTCTACGCGCAGTTCCCCTGTATCAAATGGAAAATCGACATCGGCCCGTTCGAAGAGCGGCCGACCAACACGATCGACGGCTTCCACGACCGCCTCCAGGCCATCCTCCCCTCGCTCATCGAGCATCGCTGTTCCGAGGGGGTGCGCGGCGGGTTCCTCAGCCGCGTGCATGACGGCACCTGGCTCGGGCACGTCATGGAGCACGTGGCCATCGAGCTGCAGAACCTGGCCGGCATCACCGTCGGCTTCGGCCGCGCGCGCTCGTCCGACGGTCCCGGCATCTACAACGTCATCTACGAATGCGACGAGCGCACGACCGGCATCATGGCCGGCGAGCTGGCCATCGAGCTGCTCGAGACGCTCATCGCCGGCGAAGAGTTCCCGGTCGCCGAGCACGTCGCCGCGCTGCGCCGCAAGTACGAGCGCAACTCCCTCGGCCCTTCCACCAAGGCCATCGTCGACGCGGCCGCCAGGCGCGACATCCCCTTCATCCGTCTCGACGACCTCAATCTCGTGCAGCTCGGCTACGGCTCGAACGCGAAGAAGATCCAGGCCACCATCGCCTCCACCACGCGCTACCTCGGCGTCGACATCGCCGGCGACAAAGACAAGACCAAGACCATCCTCGGCTTCCACGGCGTCCCCGTCCCCGGCGGCGACGTCACGCGCGATCCCGACGAGGCCCTCGAGATCGCCAACCGCATCGGCTGGCCCGTCGTCGTCAAGCCGCTCGACGCCTCGCAGGGACGCGGCATCGTCACCAACATCCAGAACGAGACCGAGCTGCGCCTCGCCTTCGAGGAAGCGAAGCGCCACCGCCAGCTCGTCGTCGTCGAGCGCTACCTCCCCGGCAAGGACTTCCGCCTGCTGGTCATCAACCAGAAATTCGTCGCCGCGGCGGAGCGCGTGCCCGCGCACGTCATCGGCGACGGCGAGCACACCATCGCGCAGCTCGTCGACCTCGCCAACCAGGATCCGCGCCGCGGCCAGGGGCACGAGAAAGTCCTGACCCGCATCACCATCGACTCCGTCACGCTGCGCCTCCTCGAGCTGCGCGGCCTGAGCGTCGACAGCGTGCCGCCGAAAGGCGAGCTCGTGCAGCTCAAGACCACCGCCAACCTCTCCACCGGCGGCACCTCGATCGACGTCACCGATCGCGTCCATCCCGCCAACATCGAGATGGCCGAGCGCATCTCCTGCCTGGTCGGTCTCGACATCGCCGGCATCGACGTCGTCGCGCCGAGCATCGAGACGCCGGTCGTCGAGAACGGCGGCGGCATCGTCGAAGTCAACGCCGCGCCCGGCTTCCGCATGCACCTCGCACCGACCGAGGGCAAGCCGCGTCCCGTGGGCGAAGCGGTCGTGGACATGCTCTTCCCGCCCGGCTCCGAGTCGCGCATCCCGATCATCACCGTCACCGGCACCAACGGCAAGACCACCACCGCGCGGCTCTGCGCGCACATCGCCAGGATGGCCGGCAAGAACGTCGGCCTGACCACGAGCGACGGCATCTACATCCGCAACCAGCTCGTGCAGAAAGGCGACACCACGGGACCGAACAGCGCGCAGGTCGTGCTGCGCGATCCATCCGTGAACTTCGCCGTCCTCGAGACCGCGCGCGGCGGCATCCTCCGCGCCGGCGTGGCCTACGACTGGTCGAACGCCGCCATCGTCACCAACATCGCCGAGGACCACCTCGGACTGCGCGACGTGCACACCCTCGAAGACCTGGCCCGCGTGAAAGCGGTCACCGTCGAGCGCGTGAACCGCGACGGCTACGCCATCCTCAACGCCGAGGACGACATGACGCCGGTCATCCGCGAGCAGGCCAACTGCCGCGTCGCCTTCTTCTCGCTCGACCCGCAGAACCCCACCTTCCGCGACCACGTCGCCGCGGACGGCCTCGGTGCCACGCTCGACAACGGCTGGCTGATGCTCTACGAAAACGGCATCCGCATTCCGCTGACCGAGGTGCGCAACGTGCCGATCACGTTCGGCGGCAAGGCGCGCTTCAACATCGCCAACGCGCTCGCGGCCGTGCTGGCCACGTTCGCCACGAACATTCACGTCAGCGACATCGTGTCGGGACTGCAGTCGTTCTTCCAGTCGCCCACGACGACGCCGGGACGCATCAACCTCATCGACTTCGACGGCTTCCGCGTGATGATCGACTACGCGCACAACCCGCACGGACTGGCGGCGGTGAGCGAGCTCGCCAGCGCGCTGCGCAGCAACCGCCTGATCTGCGTCCTCGGCCTGCCGGGCGATCGCCGCAACGAGGACATCCGCGCCGCGGCCACCGTCGTCGGACGCCACTTCGACCGCGTCATCGTGCGCGACGACTTCGACCTGCGCGGACGCAAGCCGGGCGAGGTCGCGGGCATCATCCGGGAAGGACTGATCGCCGGCGGGTTGAAGGAGTCGCAGATCGTCGAGCGCCGCGAGGAAGCCGAGGCCATCGCACTGGCGGTGACCGAGGCGCAGCCGGGGGATCTCGTGGTGTACATTGCCGACAAGCCGGAGATCGCGGCGCGGTACGTGGAGGACCTGCGAGGGCTCAAAGTCGCAGAGTCGCAACGTCGCGGAGAAGCGGCGGAGACGGCCTCCTTTGAGACTCTGCGCCTTTGAGGCTTTGCGACTTCGCCCATGCTGGTTGTCATCAACGGAGACGTACATACCCCCGCGCCGCGCGGGAAGGCGACGATCGTCGTCGCGGGCGGACGCATCGAGAAAATCGGTGACGTCGACGCTTCCGCGTTCCACCCGGAGGTCGTCGACGCGACAGGCTGCATCGTCGTGCCGGGCCTCATCGACGCACACATTCACCTGATCGGCGGCAGCGGCGAGAAAGGCTTCGCCTCCGCGACGCCCGGCATCGCCGCGCAGGAGCTCTTCGCCGGCGGCACGACCACCGTCGTGGGCCTCCTCGGCACCGACACCACCACGAAGACGCTTCCTGCCCTGCTCGCGAAAGTGAAAGGGCTGCGCGACGAAGGGTTGAACGCGCGCATGTGGACGGGCGGCTACGACGCGCGCTCGCTCACCGGTTCCGTGCGGGACGACATCATCCTCATCGACGAGATCATCGGCGCGGGCGAGATCGCCATCGCCGATCGTCGCAGCACACACTACGACGCGCGCTCGCTGGCGCGCCTGGCCAGCGACTGCTACATCGCCGGCACGCTGACCGGCAAAGCGGGCGTGCTGCATCTGCACACGGGCGAGCTGCCGGAGCGGCTGTCGATCGTGCGCGAGGTGCTGGAGTACGGCGTTCCCGCGGCGTCGCTGCAGCCGACGCACGTCAACCGCAACGAGAAGCTCTTCAAGGAAGCGATGGATCTGACGCTGCGCGGCGTGGCGGTCGACGTCGACGTCGTCGATGAAGACCTCGATCACTGGCTGCCTCTCGTCGAAGGCGACCATTCGATGCTCACCATTTCGACCGACGCGCCCATCGGACGCGCCGGTGCGCTGCTCGAGCAGGTGTGCAAGGTCATCCGCGAGGAGATCTGGCCGCTCGAGGATGCGCTGGCGCTCGCCACACGCAATCCGGCACGCGTACTGAAGCTGTACGACGTGGGGGAGCTCGCGGAAGGCAAACGCGCGGACCTGCTCCTCCTCGACGCAGAGACACTGGAGCTCCGGCGCGTGATCGCCGGCGGGAGGGTTGTTTGGAGCGCAAGATAGGCCGCCTGCTGCTCATCGGCGGCAATGAGGACAAGAACGAAGACTCGATGGTCATCCTGCCGCACTTCGTGAAGATGTGCGGCGGCCGCGATGCGCGGATCATCGTCTGCGGCACGCCCTCGGAGAGCGTGGAAGAGAAGGAGCGCACTTACCGCGAGCTGTTCGAGAAGATCGGCGTGGCCGAGGTCATGGAGCCCGACATCACCGTGCGCCAGGACGGCGCGGAGGAGGACCTGGTGGCGATGGCGAAGCGCGCCACGGGCGTGTTCTTCACCGGCGGCGACCAGTTGCGCCTGACCGCGATCGTGGCCGGCACGCCGTTCGGCAACGAGATCGCGCGGCGCGTGTTCGAGGAAGGCCTGGTCGCCGGCGGCACGAGCGCCGGCTCGGCGGCCATGAGCTCGACGATGTTCATCAGCAGCAACTCGAAGGGAACCGTACGCCGCTCCGACGTCAGCCTCGCCCCCGGCCTCGGCTACTGGCGCGACACGGTCGTCGACACGCACTTTGCGCAGCGCGGCCGCGTCAGCCGCATGCTGGTCGTCTTCGCCCACAACCCGCAGATCCTCGGCGTCGGCATCGACGAAGACACGGCCATCGAGGTGGAGCCGGGCGTGGGGTTCACGGTGATCGGCAACGGCGCGGTCTTCGTCTTCGACGGCACGGTCACCCACAGCAACGCCCCCCAGGCCGGCGACAACGACATCATCGCCATGACCGACTCGGCGATGCACGTGCTGCCGGACGGCTACGCGTTCGACCTGCGGTCGAAGCGCCCGATCCTCCCCGACGGGAA
>DASUSL010000290.1:0-3575 GCA_036375135.1 Thermoanaerobaculia bacterium
CTGGATCCGCATCCTGTACGCCTGCTGGAAGAACCACGTCCCTTATGACGAAGCTCGCTATCTCCAGCAACTCGCCAGGCGAGGCTCTCCCCTCGCCACCGCCGCATGACTTGACACCGGAGGCTCAGATGTCCGGAGGCCCTTCGTCGTCCCCTCGTGTCGGCGGAACGAGTGCGGTCTGCTTCAGCCGGGGATGGTGAAGCAGAACGTGCTGCCCTCGCCCAGCACGGACTCCACCGTCAGCTCGCCGCCGTGGCTCTCGATGATCCGCTTGGCGAGATAGAGGCCGTAGCCCGGACCGCCGCCGCGCTGCTTATCGAGCTTACTCATGCCGCCCAGCTCGAAGACCTGGTTCACGTAGCGCGGATCGATGCCGATGCCGTTGTCGCGCACGCAGAAGCGCACGCCGCCGGCGCCGTCGCCCGCGCAGTCGATGGCGATCTGGCGCTGCCCCTTCTCCTGATCGTTGAAGAAGAGCGCATTGGAGATGATCGCGCCGATGGCCTCGCGCATCTTCTCCGGATCGACGTTGACGACGGGGAGATCGGTGGGGAGGTCGACGCGCACGCCTCCTTCCTCGATCTGGAAGTTGTACTTGAGGATGACTTCCTCGACGATCTCGCGCAGCGGCGTCGGCTTGCGCGCGTTGGGACGCGCGAGCAGCTTGACCATGTGCGACATCTCGTCGAGGACGCGCTTCATGTACTGCGCGCTCGAGCGGATGCGCCGAAGAAAATCCTGTCCGTCTTCGTCGAGCTTCTCGAGGTAGTCGCTCAGCAGCAGATCGCTGAAACCGTCGACGGCGAAGATCGGCGATTTGAGATCGTGCGACAGAACGCTGAAGAAACGGACCAGCTCCTCGTGGGTGACGGGCCTCTCAGCCGCGGGGGTCTGTTCCAGAGTGTCGATGCGGCACCTCCAAGAGGGCGCTTCGCTGCAACGGTTGGGCCTACCCTTTCTTTCGGAACGCCGCGATCTGACCGTCGCCCACGATCTCCCCGTTCCCCTCGCTGTCGATGACCAGCGCGCTCTTCGCCGGAATGCCCAGTCCGAGCTGCACCTCGGGGAGCGACATCAGGCGCCGCAGGGTGAGGTCGTTCTGCGGATCGAACCCCGTCTCCACCGCGGTGCCGGCCAGCCAGCCGAGGGCGGGGATGGCGCCGCCGCCGCGCATGTCGCGCGCGTGCGTGCCGAAGCACGACGCAGCGGCGCCGATGGCCGCGATGACCGCGCCGTTCGCGGCCGCGTCGCGCATGGCCAGGTCGGCGGGCGACTCGCGCAGCGTGTCGAGGAGATTGTTCGTCACGCCGCCGCCGAGGTAGATCATCCCCGCGGCCAGGATGGCGTTGAGACTCTTCGGGCGGCGGCTGTCGCGGCCGCGGTAGATCGGGACGTTGACCACTTCCACGGTGGGATCGAGCTCGCGAAAATACTTGCCGAGGTGCTGCGCGTACTCCGCGGAGCCGGAGGCGGTGGGGAGGAAGGCGATGGTGCGGCGATCGGCGGGCATCTTCTCGAGGAGGATGCGGTCGATCTCGCGCGTGTCGCCGAACGAGAACTCACCGCCGCCGATCAGCACCAGCGTCTTCACGGGAACGGCCAGACGTACGGGCAGCGTCATCGCCGCGCATCGTATCGCGGAGCGCCGGCGTCCGCGCCGGCTGCCGTGGCGGCGTCCCGCCGCCACGCGGGGCGCAGGCGGGACGCCTGCGCGGCAGCCGCCGGGACGGCGGCGCTCCGCTGCGAGGCGTCACTGCGGCGCGTTGAACACCGGCTGGGTCCAGGCCATGCGGCCGTTGCTGTCGATCACCTTCGCGCGCACGTAGCGCTCCGTTTTCATCGCGTAGCTGGCGGACGGTCCCACGCTCTCCTGCAGTACGCGTCCGCCGTCGCCGATGAACTGGATGCGGTAGTGCGCGCCGTTCTTCTCGCGCACTTTCACGCGCGTGGCCGAGACTTCCTCGAGCTCGACGCCGGTGGAGGCGTAGAAATCGCCGCGCTCGAGTGCGGCCACGATCGACTTTGCGTCACGCTCGGCGCGCACGACCACCCACGCTTTGCCGGGGAGCGCGACGTCGGTATCGCCCAACGGCTTCTTCCAGTGATGCGAGTCGTCGACGGCGACGCCGTACACGCGGCGGCCTTTCGTCAGCAGCGCGTCCCACATCGACTCGACCGAGGGCGGCCCCTGCGTGTTGACGTACGGATGGCCGCTGGCGATCTCCAGCAGCGTGAAGTTGCGGAGCTGCAGCAGCTCGTCGGCGCCGAAGGCCCAGCCGAAGTTCGG
Source organism: Thermoanaerobaculia bacterium (assembly GCA_036375135.1). Taxonomy (GTDB): domain Bacteria; phylum Acidobacteriota; class Thermoanaerobaculia; order Gp7-AA8; family Gp7-AA8; genus QHVT01. Next base: position 2,288 of record DASUSL010000290.1, read on the forward strand.
ATGATTGATCAGCGGCACGCCTCCCGCGGCGCGCACCGCGTCGATGTTGCGCTGCAGCACTTCGACGGGCGTCGTCCCCTTCTGCGGCGCGACGACCTTCGTCAGGCCGATCGCGTTCACGTGCAGCGGCTTTTTCGGAAGGCGGTCGGTGACTTCCTCGCCGGGGATGAGCACCAGTCCCTTCGGCGCGTCGATCGTCGTGATCTCGTCATGGTCGGTGATGACGAGAAAGTCGTAGCCGCGGTCGCGATACCACGCCGCCACTTCGGCGGGCGGCGAGTCGCCGTCGCTGGCAGCGGTGTGGGTGTGCAGGTTCCCTTTGAGCCACACGACGGCGGCAAGAACGGCGACAATGACGCGCGTCATCGGTCCGCATCGTAAATCAGGAGGCATTCCATGGGTCGCGCTCTGCTCGTTCTTCTCTTCTCGCTGCCGCTCGCCGCGCAGGAAATCACCAGCGACGCGCTCTGGAACGCGCTGCTGCAGGGCAACAAGCAGTACGTGGCCGGGTCGCTGCGCTACGAGAACCTCGGCGCCGAGCGCACGCAGCTGAAGAACTCCGAGCTGCCGCCGATCGAAGTGCTGGCCTGCTCGGACAGCCGCATCCCGCCGGAGCTCGTGTTCAACCAGTCCCTCGGCGCGCTGCACGTCGTGCGCACCGCGGCGAACACCGCGGACGAATTCGGGATCGCCTCGCTGGAGCTCGCACTCAACCCCGAGACCAGACTGCTGGTCGTCCTCGGTCACGAGAACTGCACCGCCGTCGGCCACTCCCTCGGCAAAGGCGATCCCGCCACTCCGGCGCAGCAGGCGCTGGCCAGGCGCATCCGCGCGTCGTTCGCCGGAGTCGCCTACGACCCCGCGAACATCCGCAAAGCCGTCGAGGCCAACGCGCGCGCCGCCGCCGCGCACCTGCTCGCGAACAGCACGCTCCTGCGCGACGCGGTGATCGCCGGACGGCTGAAGATCGTGCCGGCGTACTACGACCTCACCACGGGAGCCGTGACACGCATCGAGTGAATGTGGAGTGGGCTTCAGCCCGCTGCTGTCGTGGGTGGGGGCGAGCCACACCCGCCCACGGGGGAGGCGGGCTGAAGCCCGCCCCACATTGCTTACGAACCGGGTAAAACGTAGGGCGCGGTGACGCGCATCGAGTGAATGTGGAGTGGGCTTCAGCCCGCTTCTCTCGTGGGTGGGGGGCAAGCCACACCCACCCACGGGGGAGGCGGGCTGAAGCCCGCCCCACATTGCTCAACGAATGAAACGTAGGGCAGGCTTCAGCCTGCCC
>DASUSL010000291.1:0-8360 GCA_036375135.1 Thermoanaerobaculia bacterium
GCTGCGCCGCTTCCCACATGCGCAGCCACTCCGCGTCCTGCGCCTGAGCGCAGGACACGGCCAGGAGAGTCAGGGCGGCCATCCATCTCATGCGCCGATGATGGCAAAAGCGGCGCGGAGGAGGCGTGACAAAGTGTTACGGGATTCGGTTGACGGTTGGCGGGTCGTAGCCGCATGTGCCGCGCCTGTGGGTTCATGAACCTGCCAACCGCCAACCGGCCGTCAATCGACCTCCACGATCATCTCTACTTCCACCGCGATGTTCCCCGGCAGCGCCGGCGCGCCCACCGCGGAGCGCGCGTGCTTGCCTGCCTCGCCGAACACTTCCACCATCAGGTCGGAGTAGCCGTTGATGACGCGCGGCTGGTCGGTGAACGACTCCGTGCAGTTCACGAGGCCGAGCACTTTCACGATGCGCCGCACGCGCCGGAGGTCGCCCAGTTCCGCTTTCAACGCCGCGAGCTGGTTGATGCCGGTCAGGCGTGCGGCGGCGTAGCCTTCTTCGATGGTCAGGTCGCGGCCCACTTTGCCGGTGACGTTGGTGCCGTCCGGCTTGCGCGGACCCTTGCCCGATAGGAACACGAGCTTGCCCGTACGCACCGCGTTGACGTAGTTCGCGATCGGCGCGGTCGCGGAGGGGAGAGTGATGCCCAGCTCCGCGAGCCGCGCTTCCGGATCGGGGCGCGACGCCGATCGCGGCGTCGCGCATCCCGCGAGCGACAGAACGAGCAGCAGAACCGTGCGTTTCACGGGAGAAAGGATAGCGGGTTGGCGGTTGACGGTTGGCGGGAGAACGGTCGCGCGAGTGCCAGCTCCCGCCAACCGCCAACCGGTTCTACGCCTCCCGCTCCCGCGACAGTCCCAGGTGCGCGGCGCCCCAGTCCACCGTGCGGGTCGTGTACATCACCAGCGCCAGGATCAGGAAGAGGCCGATCGAGCCCATGAGCAGTGCCCAGTCCTCGAGTTGCAGCAGCACGTAGAGATAGCCGTACAGCATCCCCAGGACGCCGGCCAGGCCGACGACGCGCAGTGCGCTGCGGAGGAGTGCGGCGCTGTAGGCGGTGATGAGCGCGACCGTCGCCACCGAGGCGATCGCGTACGCGACGGCGAACGGCGCGTGCTCGGAGATGCTCAGGAGCAGCAGGTAGAAGAGGCAGAGCGCGCCGCCGACGAGGAAGTACTGCATCGGATGCAGCATCACGGGGCTGAGCAGCTCGTACAGGAAGAACGTCACGAACGTCAGCACGATGAACAGCGCGCCGTACTTCACCGAGCGCTCCGCCTGTTGATAGTGGCCGACGGGCGAGAAGAGTCCGACGCTGAACGCCGACGGCGCCACCGCCGCGAGCGCGCTCGTTCCCTCGTCGCCCCACTCGCGAAACCGCTGCGGGTAGCTGCGCGCCAGCGACGAGATGCTCCAGCGCGCGGTGAAGCCCTGCGGCGTGATGCGCCGCGTCTCCGGCAGGAACGCGCCGTTGAAGCTCGGGTCGGGCCATGGCGACGACATTTCCACGACCGTCGCGCCGCCGAGGGGATAGAAGCCGATCTGCTCGCTGCCGTTGAGTGCGAGGTCGAGCGCGAACGGATAGCGCGCCGCGGCCGGGCCGCCCGCGAACGCGTTCGCGGCGGTGAGCCCGCTGGTCCAGAGACGCGCATCGCCGCTGCCGCCGGAGAAGGCCAGCGTGCGGTCGCCCCAGCGCATCAGCGGATTGCCGCGGATGCCGCGCAGATCCGAGATGCCGATCGTGACGACGGCCTCGTTCCACAGCACATCCTCGGCCGCCACGCCCCACGCCGAAAAGTCGGGACGCGCGAACTCCCCTTCGATGCGCATCTTCGAGTGATAGAGCACCGTCTCGAAGATTCCGCGATGGCGCCGCTCGGGCAGCAGTTGCCCGCGCACGGTCAGCTTGTCGGGCAGGAAGCGAGCGCGCGTGACGGAGACCTGCAGCTTGCCGTTGCTGTCGACGTGCCGCACGCGATACGGCACGACCACCACGGGGCCGCCGATGGTCTGGCTCTGTCCCCAGCTCGAGGCGATCTCGCTGCGCACGGAATGGGCGCGCTGCGCGCGCTCTCCGATCAGCGAGTGGATCATCGTCAGCGCGACCACCAGCACGAGGGTCAGGCCGCCGAGGATGATCATCTCGATGAGCACGGGATAGCGGAGCCGCCGGGGTGGTGCAGGGATCGCCGGTTGGTCAGTGGTCATTCGATCTCTCCTTTGTCTCTGACGAATGTGCGCCCGCGCCGTTTCCGCGGCGGGGAGGAACCGCGGCGCTGCCGAGGAGAGTTGTGGCGTTTTCATGGCAGCGCGTCGGGGCGCGGCGGTTTGCAGTAGATTCGCTGCATGACCGGAGCGCTGGTCGCGTTCGTCGATGACGAGGAGTCGCTGCGCACCACGGTGAGCCTGGCGCTGCGCCGCGACGGCTTCCGCGTGGAGACGTTCGCCGACGGCCTGCAGGCGCTGACGCGCTTCGAGCGCGGCCTGCCCGACCTGGCCATCCTCGACATCGTCATGCCGCGCCTCGACGGACTGGAGCTCTGCCGCCGCCTCCGCGCGCGCAGCGAGCACCTCCCGATCCTGATCCTCTCCTCGAAGGACGAAGAGCTCGACCGCGTCCTCGGCCTGGAGCTCGGCGCCGACGACTATCTCTGCAAGCCGTTCGCGCTGCGCGAGCTCGTGGCGCGGGTGAAGGCGCTGCTGCGCCGCGCGCGGCTGCGCCAGGAGCCGCCGAGTGACGACGAGCAGATCGTCGAGTCGGGCGCGTTGCGTCTCGACCTGCGCCGTTTCGAGGCGCGGTGGCGCCAGCAGGTGCTGCCGCTGACGCTGACGGAGTTCAACCTGCTCGAGGCGCTGGCGCGGCGGCCCGGCGTCGTGAAGTCGCGCGCGCAGCTCCTGGCCGAGGCCTATCCGAACGACGTGCACGTCGAGGAGCGCACCATCGACACGCACGTCAAGAGGCTGCGCAGAAAGCTGGCCGAGGCGGGAGCGGGGGACGACGATCCGATCGACACCGTGCACGGAGTCGGCTATCGCTTCAAGGTGCCGCGTTGAGACTGCGCGTGCCGCGCATCGCGGTGAAGCTGCTGCTGTTCAACGTGCTGCTGGTCTTCCTGCCGCTGGCGGGCGTCTTCTCGCTGCGCACGCTGGAGCGGCAGCTCCTGGACGTGCAGGAGCGCTCGATGGTGCAGCAGGGGAGACTGGTCGCCGCCGCGCTGTCGGGGACGACGCTCGACGCCGCGAGTGCCCGCGCGCTGATCGAGCGGCTGGGGGGACATTCGGAGTCGCGGATCCGCGTCGTCGACCTGCGGGAGAAGGTGCTCGCCGACTCGGCGTCGACGCCGGTACGTCCCGCACCGCCGGAACGCGATGAGTACCGTTCGAGCCCGTCGTCGCGGCAGAATCTGCTGTACCGCATGGGCGCGGCGGTCTGGCGCTGGATCGACGACCTGCGTACGAAGCCGTCGTCGCGAAGCAGCAGCGACGTGACGCCACACACCGTCGTCAGCCGCGCGCTGCAGGGCCGCTATGCCGCCACGCTGCAGGAGAGCGCGGGACAGCGCTCGCTCACGCTGTACAGCGTGCTGCCGATCCGCGCCGGCGGCGGCGGACCGGTGATGGGCGCGGTGATCGTGTCGCAGTCGACGTCGCGCATTCTCTCCGCGCTCTGGCGCGTGCGGCTGAACGTCTTCAAGGTCTTCGTCTACTCGGTCATCGCGGCGGCGATTCTCAGCCTGCTCTTCGCGACGACCATCGCCCGGCCGCTGGTGCGCCTGCGCGACGAGGCGGACGACCTGCTCGATCACCGCGGACGCCTGAAGCGCCCGTTCCGCGGCTCGCATCGCAACGACGAGATCGGCGATCTCACGCGCGCGCTGGAGAAGCTGACCGCGCGGCTGGAGCGGCATCTCGCGCTGGTCGAGAGCCTCCCCGCCGACGTGTCGCACGAGTTCAAGAATCCGCTGGCGTCGATCCGCAGCGCGGCGGAGCTGCTCGCGCTCTCCCACGACGACGAGGAGAAGCAGCAACTCGGCACGACGATCGACAGGGAAGTGGCGCGGCTGAGCCGCCTGCTGAACGGTGTGCGCGAGGTGTCGAAGATCGACGCGGCGCTGGACACGGAATCGGTGCAGCACGTCGACGTGCGCGGCGTGGTGTCCGAGGTGGCGAAGGGGCGCGCGGAGCTCGCGCTGCCGCCGCATCCGGTCGTGGTGGCGGCGTCGGAGGAGCGGCTGGCGCAGGCGGTGCGCAACATCGTCGACAACGCGGTCAGCTTCAGCGACCGCGTGACGGTGACGGTGCGCGAGCACGATCAGCACGCGCTGATCCGCGTCGACGACGAGGGGCCGGGCATCCCGCCCGAGCACCTCGAGCGCGTCTTCGACCGCTTCTTCTCGTTCCGCGAGGAGCATCGCGCCGACCACGACGGCCTCGGCCTGGCCATCGCCCGCGCGGTGGTGGACGGCTACGGCGGACGCATCACCGCGTCGAACCGCGAAGGCGGCGGTGCAGGATTCGAGGTGCACCTGCCTCTCGCGGGAAAGAAGTCTTAAACTGCGCTCCTCGAAAACGGAGGAGACCCCATGATCCGAACGCTGTGGTTCCTTGCCCTTGCTGTCTTCATGCTGTCCGCACCGCCCGCCTTCGCGCAGGAAATCGACGAGCTGGAAGAGGAGCACATCCTCAGCCGCGCCGAGCACGGCGACTCGCACGCTTCCGGCGCCCGCCCCGACCTCGGCCGCGTGATCCTCGGCAACCCCACGCAGGCCGCGACGCTCATCCGCGTCGGCCTCTCCTACTCCTTCACCGCCACCGGCGCGTTCTCCGAGTTCGCCACGCGCCACCATCCGTTCGCCGAGATCAGCCACACCGCCGGCACCGTGCATCTCATCGACGGCCACGGCAGGCAGGTCATCGCGCTCGACGTGCCGGGAACCGTCGTCCGCGCCACGCGCGACGCGGCCGGCTATCACCTGTCGGTCAATGGCGTGGCGATGGAAGAGGTGTTCGACGGACCGCTCTACTTCCGTCCCACCGACGCCACGAACCAGTTCCGCGTCGATCACATCCGCCGCTCGTTCAGCGGCGTGAAGGTGCCGACGTATCGCGGCGCGATCGAGCTGTCGCACGGGTCGGGCACCGAGGCCAACCGGCTGCACGTCGTGAACATCGTGGAGATCGAAGACTACGTGCCGGGCGTCGTGGCCAACGAGTCGATCGCCTCGTTCCACATGGAGGCGCTCAAGGCGCAGGCCGTGGCGGCGCGCGGCTACGCCATCGCCAACATCGGCCGCTTCCGGGCCACGTTCCCGTACGACATCGTCGACTCCAGCGCGTCGCAGGTGTATCGCGGCGTGATCTCCGAGCACGCGCGCGCGGTGCAGGCCAGCGCGGAGACCGTGGGCCTGGTCGCCTCGCACGGCGGACAGATCATCGGCGCGCTCTACTCGTCGTCGATGGGCGGCCACACCGATCACAACGAGTGGATCTTCAACATCCCCAGCAGCCAGTTGCCGGGGACGAACTTCACGCCGTACCTGCGCGGCATCTACGACGGCGACGGCGTGCCTCCCGACACGACGACGGAGAGCGGCATCGCCGCGTTCTGGAAAGCGACGCCGCTGCCGACGATCTACGACGACTGCGGCCGCGTCGGGAACCGCTTCTCGCGCTGGCGCGTCGTGCTGACCGGCGCGCAGCTCCGCGCGCGCATCACGCCGGCCGTGCCGGCGGGGGTGAACGTGACCGACGTCGCGGTGACGCAGCGGATGACCTCCGGCCGCGCGGCCGTCGTGCGCATCACGCTGTCGAACGGGAACACGGTCGACGTGCGCGGCTGGGACCCGCTGCGCAGCTTCTTCCGCCCCGCGGTGACGACGCCCGCGCTCTGCGGCACGACCACCATTCCGGCGGGCATGGTCCTCAACAACCCGAGCGTGCTGGAGGTGACGAAGAACGGCGACGGCACGGTGAACCAGGTCACGGTCTGGGGCGGCGGCTGGGGCCACAACGTCGGCATGAGCCAGTACGGCGCGCAGGGACGCGCCCGCGCGGGACAGACCTTCCTCGAGATCCTGAAGGCGTACTACACCGGCGTCGACGTCGGCAGCTATCCGATCGACATCGGCCGCGAGCCCGGCTCCGGCACCCCCACGCTCCGCCAGCAGTTCTACGCGCCGAGCGCGCGCGGCACGCTGTACGTGCGCGACGCGAGCATGCGCAAGCTGAACGTGCACGTGAACGGGACGTACGACCTCTCGCTGGACACGAGCGGCGGCGAGGCCGTGGTCGATCTGTCCGCGTACCTCGTCCCGGGCCTCAACGTGATCCAGTACAACCCGGCCGGACACGGCACGGCCACCGTGACCGTGGCCGTCGACTGACGCAGCCATGAAGAGGACAGGCGAGCGACAAACGTAGGACAGGCTTCAGCCTGTCCATCCGCGCCACGCAGCGACGACCATGCCTCCGCGCGACAGGACCAGCCTGAGGCCCGCCCCACGCCAGCCGCCTGTCCTCTTCACTTCTTCTGCTTCTTCTCCTCGAGCAGCCGCTGCAGCCCCGCCTTGCGCTGCGGGTCCGCCGTCGCGGCGACGACCTTCTCCAGCGCCATGAGGTACGCCGCGTCGAGCGCGTCCGGCGCGGCCAGGGCCACGTCCGGCTGCACGCCGGTGCCTTCCCAGTTCGTCTTCGTGACCGGGCTGATGGCGCGCGCGAACGGCACGCCGAGCTCGAAGTGCTCGCTGACCTTGACGCCGTTGACCGGATGCGCGCCGCCGCCGGTCGTCTCGCCGAGGATCGTGCCGCGCTTCAGGTTCTTGAGGTTGTACGCGAACTCCTCGCCGCCGGAGAACGTGCGGCTGCTGGTGAGCACGTAGACCGGCTTCGTGCCGCCGAAGCGGCGGCCCGGCACGAACGGCGACGTCCACCACTGCTGCGTGGAGTCGTCGATGCGCGTGTAGATGTCGTTCAGGTGCGTCGGCTCGTCGAAGAGGTAGCTGGTGAGGAACGCGATCATGGCCGGCTCGCCGCCGCCGTTGTTGCGCAGGTCGACGATGAGCGCGTCGGTATTGGCGACGAACGTCATCGCCGCGGCCGCGGTCTCGCCGCCGATCTCCGGCGGCATGAAGCCGCGAATGTCGACGTAGCCGATGTTGCCCTGCAGGCGCTCCACTTTCTCGAAGCCGTAGTTCACCTTCGTCGCGAAGGCGCGCTGCTGTTCGAGCTCGGGCCCCGTCGGCGAGACGTTGAAGGGGCGGTCGGGGATCGCGGCGTTGCTGTACCGCATGAAGAGGTGCTTGTCTTTGCTCACTTCGCGGAAGTCGCGCGTGAGCGTCTCGGCCAGCTCGCGCGCGCTGGTGATGCGGTCGTACTCGCCGCGCGCGGCGCGGGCGCGCACGGCCTGCTCCATCTTCTTCGCCGTCTCCGGGAAGACGTAGATCTCGTTGAGCTTCGCGATGGAGTTGTCGATGACCTGTTTCCGCTCGGCCGCGGTGACGGTGAAGTCGGGCTCGGGGCCGTACTGCGCGAAGAGAGGGAGGGTGAGGAGAGCGGCGAGAGCGGCGATGCGCATGTTCATGACGGGCAACGTACGCGAGACCGCGGTCAACGTTGCGTCACATCTCTGCATATACTCCGCACCCACGGAGGAAAATCAATGCGTCTTTCCCGCCGGGTGCTCCCCGCTCTCGTTCTCATTCTCTGCACGCACAGCGCGTTCGCCGGCAAAGGCGGCGGCGCGTACACCACCGGCTTCACGCGCTGGTCGTCGTCGAGCAACGGCTTCGCGTCATGGACGCGCAGCGGCGTGCGGATCGACGCGAGCGGCGCGCTGACCCTCGACGTGGCCACCGCCGCGGCGGGCGTCGACCCGTACGCCCCCGGCGCGTACAACGGCGGGAACTTCTACAACGGCGCGACGTTCGTCGTCGGCGAAGCGATCTCGCCGATCGTCGTCCCGGCCTCGCCATTCCTCGAAGCGATTCCCTCCTGGAACGCGACCACGCCCGGCGGCACCTGGGTCGAGACGCAGCTCCGCGCCCGCGTCGGTGGCGTCTGGACCAAGTGGTACAACCTCGGCGTCTGGGACGACGACAACTCCACCGTCCGCCGCCACTCCGTCACCGGCCAGGGCGACACCGCCGGCACGGTGGCCGTCGACACGCTCAAGCTCGCGACGAAGAAAGGGACCGCCGACGCGATCCAGCTCAAGCTCCGCCTCTTCAGCGACACCGGCGTGAACCTGCCGAGCGTGCGCAACGCCTCCGTGGCCACGTCGGTCACGCCGGTCGCGCCGTCGTCGCTGCAGGCCGGCGACCCGTCGAAGTGGAACCGCCTCCTCAACGTGCCGCAGTGC
>DASUSL010000292.1:0-3723 GCA_036375135.1 Thermoanaerobaculia bacterium
GAGGACCGCGGCCCACGCAAACCAGTCGCCGAAGCGGACGTAAGGCGTGATCTTGGTGCGCGGTTGAAATTTGGCGTAGATGATGCCGTCGCGGCCCATCGGAATCGCTTCGAGCACCTGCCCGGTCGGGTCGATGAACGCCGAGATGCCGGTGGTCGCCGCGCGCAGCAGGTAGCGATCGCCTTCGACCGCGCGCAAACGGGCCTGGAGCAGATGTTGTGCAGGTGCCGAGGTGCCGTCGTACCAGGCGTCGTTCGTGATCGTCACCAGCACGTCCGCGCCGTTGCGGATCTGGGTGCGGGTGATTTGCGGGTAGACGATCTCGTAGCAGATGGCCGGGCCGTATTTGAGCTTGCCGCCGAGGGGATAGTCGTTCGAGCCGAACTCGAACTCCCCCACCTCGCGCACGAGCTTCTCGGCGAAGAAGAGCACCTGGCGCAACGGCACGTACTCGCCGAACGGCACCAGGCGGATCTTGTCGTAGTGGCCGATGGTCTTGCCGCCGCTGGCGAGGAACGCGGAGTTCCAGAGGCGGTTCGGCTTCGACGGATCGGTGGCCACCGAGCCGAGGATGATGTCGATGTCGTAGCGCTGCGTGAGCGCCTCGATCTCCGAGCGGTAGAACTGCGTTTCCGTGTACGAGAGCGGCACGGTCGACTCCGGCCAGACGATCACCTTTGCACCGCGCTCGGCCGCCTCGACGGTCATGCCGATCATCTTCTGGTAGATGCGCAGCACGTTGTCCTCGTCCCAGCGCACCTCCTGCGAGATGTTCGGCTGCAGCAGCGCCGCGTTGTACGTGGCCGCGCCGCGCGGACGCACGATCAGCTTCGACGCCACGAGTCCAGTCCCCCACCACACCAGCAAGATGATTCCCAGCGACCCGACGACCAGCACCCGCGCGATCGCCGGCACGCGCTGCGTCAGCAGCCACGCGAGCACCACCGCCGGCAGCACCAGCAGCGCTCCCAGAAAGTACGGGCCGGCGAAGCGGTCGAGCTGCACGAACGACGGGTAGTCGATCAGCGCCGTGGCGATCAGGTTCCACGGAAAGCCCGACAACAGGTAGGTGCGCGCGTACTCGGTGGCGGCCCACGCCAGCGGCACGACGAGCCACGGCAGGAAGCGCGCGCCGAGGCGGAGGCGCTTCACGATCCAGGCGAAGAGCGCTCCGTACGACCCGAGCACGAGCGCCATGGCCACGTAGAGCAGCACGCCGATGAGGAACGGCACCCCGCCGTAATGCGCCATCACCCGCACCACCCACGGCGCCATGAGCAGCCACGCCATGGTCATCCCCGCCCAGCCGAGAAAGAACGACTCCTTCGGCGAGCGCGCGCGTGCGACCGCGATCAGAAGAGGCGCGAGCGCGATGAATGCGAGCCACCCCTGGGCGACGTTCGGGAACGACCAGGCGTACAGCACACCCGTGGTGATGGCGAGGAGAAAGCGGATGATCATCGTTGGTGGTTGCTGGGTTGCTGGTTCCTGGCGGCGCATGGCCGGTTGCGCGTCACACCGCGAACAACCAGCAGCATGGCGACCAGCAACTCACTTCTTGAACAGCGCGTCGAACGCCTTCCGCGCGTCGTTCTCCGACATCGGCTTGCTGCCTTTGTCGGCGGCGAGATCCTTCACGATCTTCGGCTGGAAAAACGTGCACGCGTTCCTGGCGTGCTTGCCCACCACGCGCGCGGGGATGTTCTCGCGGCACTCCCACAGCGTGGTCGTGTCGAAGAAGCGGCAGTTGCCGCAGGTGTGCAGGTCGGCGCCGCAGCCGGCGCAGGCGTCTTCGTGCGTCAGCTCGCCGAGAGAGTGGCGGATCTGTCCGCACTTGTTGCACTTGAAGGCATCGGGACCGAAGCCGCCGGCCGTGCGGCCGCGCGGCGCGTCTTCCATGCGCTGGCGCTGCGGCTCCATCGGCGGGCCGCTCGGGCGCCGCGTCTGACCGCCGCCGCTCGAACGGGAGCTGTAGCCGCTGCCGCCGTCCTGATATCCACGATGCTTGTATTTGCGATCATCGCTCAAAGAATCACCTCGGAATGAAAAGCCAGAGCGCCCCGGCGATGACCGCGATCGTGATGATGAAGAAGATCACCTTGACCGCGAATTTGGCCACCTTCAGCACGATCCACAGCAACAGGACGGCGATGACGAGGACGAGGAGCTCGGATGCGCTCATGGGGAGATTGCGCGCTAGTGTAACGCCAAACTAATCGACGTAATTGCCAACGTTCCGCGACGTTCCCTCGGGCGGCGCGATCACCAGCGTCGGATCGTTCGTGGCGTTCTCGGTGATCGTATAAAACGGGACCGCCGCGCCGTTGAACGACAGCGTGACCTGATCGCCGGCGTTCAGCGTCGCGCCGATGAAATCGGACGCCGCCTTCATCTCCATCCACCCCGCCGGGAAGCGCAGCGTGCGCAGTCCGTCGAGGCGTCCGTCGGCGCGGCGGATGACCGCCTCCACCGTGGTCGCCGCCAGCGTGCGGATGCCGATGTTCACGCGGAAGCGCGAGTCGGGCACGCGCACCTGCATGCTCGCCGGCGTGAGGTAGTCGTACGGCAGCACCGGCGACGCGTACGTGCCGAAGGTCCCCATCGACGTGTCGTTGTACAGCCGCACGCTGACCTCGGGGATGCGATCGACGGAGTCGGCGTCCGGGATGATCTCCAGCGAGCCGATGCCGCTCTGCCCCATCGCCGCGACGATGTCGTCGTGCACGATGGCGCGCGCGTTCGCGAACGAATACGGGATCGACGGATCGCTGTCCGACGCCACTCGCCCCGCCGGATGGAAGACGATGCGCCCATGCTCGTTCAGCGCGCCGCGCAGCTCGAGCGCGGTCTTGAACTGCCCGCCGAACGCGCCCGGCGTCGAGCCGACCACCGGCACGATCGCCCGCCGCGTGAACTTGCGGAACTCCTGGTCGACGGGGACCGCGACGTCGATCGTCCCCGTACAGGCATCGCGCCACGTCGTGGCGGCGTTGCCCTGGATGCGCACTCCTTCCTCGACCTCCGCCGTGACGATGTAGCGCACGGTCATGGCCTCGGTGGCGCGATGGTCGACCGTGACGAACGACTTCGTCGTCGAGTAGAAGAACGGCGGCTTCAGCCCGCCGTACGTTTCGAGCACCGTGTAGCGCAGCGCGCCGGCGATCGGCTTCCAGCGCACCTCGCCGTTCTCGTAACGGAGGTCGAGGTCGCAGAACTCTGCGGCAGCGGGAAGCGCGAACAGAAGGGCTAGGAGGACCGGAACTTTCACGGGGTTATTGTAAACGTAGGACAGGCTTCAGCCTGTGTAGGACAGGCTTCAGCCTGTCCCGGGCAGGCTGAAGCCTGCCCTACGTTTGCCTGAAGCCTGCCCTACGTCACCAGCCGCAGCGGTTGTTCGATGTACTGCCGCAGCGTCTTGAGGAACTCCGCACCGCTCGCGCCGTCGATGATGCGGTGATCGCACGACATCGTGATCTTCATCCGGTCGCGCACGACGACCTGCCGGTTCGCATCCGCGACGGGACGCGCCTCGGCCGCTCCGATGGCCAGGATGGCCGCATTCGGCGGGTTGATGATGGCCGTGAATTCCTCGATGCCCCACGCGCCGAGGTTGGAGATGGTGAAGGTCGAGCCCTGGTACTCGTCCGGCTTGAGCTTGCGGTTCTTGGCCTTGTCCGCGAGCGCCCGCACCTCGGACGCAATGTCACTCACCGCCTTCTGATC
>DASUSL010000293.1:0-27894 GCA_036375135.1 Thermoanaerobaculia bacterium
CATCCCCGTGGTGATCGTCCCCGGCATCAACGAGGTGCTCTACCCGAACCTCGAGGACAAGGTGGGCGTGATCCGTCCGCGCGTCGAGTACCTGCAGTACCTCCTCGGCGAGCGCCGCGAGACGGTGAACATGCACAAGCCGACCATCCAGGCGATGTGGGTCTCGGCCGCCGTCGTGGCGCTGCTCCTCGTGGCGGTGATCTTCTCCTTCGTCACGTAGGCGTCTGCAGAATTCGCAACGGATCAGGGTTCGTGAAACGGACCCCGATCGCGCGACCCCGCAGGAGCGCAGCATCCTCGGCGTCCGGCTGGAGCCGGCGACGCGTGTTCCGCCTCTACACTGCCGATCCGCGCGCCGTTTGGACGGCTTCGTGTCCGTGTTCACAGCGCGGTAGTTGTCCTATCCGCCAATGGCGGATACTCTGGCCGCGTGTTGGAGTTTCGGGAGACGCCGATCTTCACCCGAGGAATCACGGCACTGCTGTCGGATGCCGAATACGCGGAGTTGCAGGGAGCGCTGATCGTGCAGCCCGAAGCTGGTGACCTCATCAAAGACACCGGCGGTCTCCGGAAACTGCGATGGAGCCAGCAGCGTCGCGGCAAGGGAAAGCGTGGAGGAGTGCGGGTGATTTACTACTGGTACTCGATCGGCTCCTCATTTACATGCTGCTCGCGTACTCGAAAGACGAACAGGACGACTTGTCGCCCGCGCAGAAACGCGTTCTCTCGCGCCTCGTCAGGGAGGAGTTCTCATGAAGAAGCAACTGTTCGACGAGCTGGTCTCGAGCATCCGCGAAGCGGGAAAGATCCATCGCGGTGAAGCGAAAGCTGCGCGGACCTTCACGTTCGAGCCGGAAGACGTGCGCAAGATCCGCGAAAAGCTGCACAAGTCGCAGTCGGAGTTCGCACGGATGATCGGTGTGAGCGTGTCGACGTTGCAGAACTGGGAGCAGGGACGGCGGCAGCCGGAGGGACCCGCACGCGCGCTCCTCGTGGTCGCTTCGAAAGCCCCCGAGGTCGTGGCCAAAGCACTGGCGGGGGCAGCCCGGCGAGGTGGCTGAAGCGCACGTGTCGCAGATCACCCTCGTCCGCCATGGCCGCTCCTCGCACGTGCACACGGGGTGGCTCGACTTCGACGGCTTCCTGCGCTGGCGGGAGGCCTACGAGCGCGCGGCCATCCTCGAGACCGAGATCGCGCCTCGCGAGCTTTGTGAGCTTGCAGCGAACGCGAAGCACCTCGTCGCCAGCAACGCGCCGCGTGCGATCGCCTCGGCGGAGAAGCTGGCGCCGGGGCGGGAGGTGCTGGTCACGCCGCTCGTGCGGGAGCTGGAGCTGGCGCCGCCGCGGCTGGGTGGGCGGAAGTGGCCGGGGATCGTCTGGATGCTCGCCTTCGGAATCCGAGGGCTGAAGCCGAGCGAAGAAGAAGCGGAGAGAGCGAGAGAGGCGGCGATACTGCTCCACGAACTGCAGGACGCCGTCGTCGTCACGCATGGCGCGGTGCGGCCGGTCATCGCGCGCGAGCTGGTGAGCCTCGGGTGGACGAACGGCGGCGGCCGGCGCTCGCACCATTGGAGCGCGTGGACGCTTACAATGCCCGCCGCATGACGTTTCCCCTCCGCCCGCGCGACATCTTCGACGAGCTCCGCAAGGAAGTGGTCGGGCAGGATGACGCGCTGCGCGAGGTCTCGGTCGCACTGGTCAAGCATCTGGTCGGGCATCCCGCGCCGAACATGCTCCTCATCGGCAACTCCGGCTCGGGGAAGACCACGCTCATGCGCGCCGTCGAGCAGTTCCTCTCCCGCACGCCCGACCTTGGCGACTACGCCAACGTCGTCCGCCTCAACGCCAACGTCCTGGCCGAAGAGCGCCAGGGCTACGGCAAGGCCGTCCTCGGGAGGCTCTACGCCAACGCGCGCAAGCGCCTCGGCACGACGGCCACGCCCGACGAGATCGTGCGCGCCCTGCAGCGCGGCATCGTCTTCGTCGACGAGGTCGACAAGATCCGGGCGACGGTGAGCGGGCAGCCCAACGTCCGCGGCATCGTGGCGCAGGAAGCGCTGCTGACGCTGATGGAGAACGAGAACGTCGAGTTCGAGGCCGACGGCTGGACGTTCGTCATCAACTCCGCGCAGATCCTCTTCGTCGCCGGCGGCGCGTTCGAGGAGCTGTACGAGAACGTCCTCCGCCGCGCCACCATCGGGCAGGACGTCGTCCCGATGAAGCCCGTGGTCGTGGTCTCGGCCTCGGGCGAGGTGCGTGAGGAACTACCGTTCCGCCTCGGCGACTACCTGAAATACGACGACCTGTTCCGCTACGGGATGACGCCGCAGTTCGTTTCGCGTTTCGAGTCGATCGTGGTGCTGAACGATCTCGCCGAGACCGACCTGGCGCGCATCTTCGTCGAGCCGGAGGCCTCGGTCTTCCGCACGTCACGAGAGTACTTCGGCCGTTTCGGCATCGACCTGCAGATCACGCGCGGCGCGCTCCTGGCCATCGCCTGGGACGCCGCGCGCCAGAAACGCCTCGGCGCGCGCGCGCTGCGCGAGACCTACCGCCGCGTCATCCGCAACCTCGAGTTCGAGCCGCGCGCCGCCGGCACGCTGACGATCGACGAGGAGATGGTGAAGCGGGCCATCGCGGCGCGGGAATCGGGAACGAGATGAAGTCGCAAAGTGGCAAAGGCTCGAAGTCGCAACGCTTTGAGCCTTTGCCACTTTGAGACTCTGAGACTTCAACATGGGCGAACAACCAAAGAAATCACTCTTCGACAAGCTCAAACGCGGCTTGTTCATGACCCACACCGAGATCATCGAGAAGGTGAAGGAGTCGCTGACTCCCGACCTCCCGATCTCGCAGGCCGCCATCGACGGACTGGAAGAAGGACTGCTCGGCGCCGACGTCGGCGCGGAGCTGTCGATGGCGCTCATCGAGCGCGTCGAGCGGCGCGTGCGCGACGAGAAGATCACGAAGATGGAGCGGCTCACCGAGGTCGTGCGCGAGGAAACGCGCGCACTGATCCCGCAGCGCAAAGCGGCCACGATCGACATCGGCAGAGCGAAGCCGTTCGTCATCCTCGTCGTCGGCGTGAACGGAGCCGGGAAGACCACGACCATCGCCAAGCTCGCCGCGCGCTGGAAAGGTGAGGGGAAGAGCGTCGTCATCGGCGCGGCCGACACCTTCCGCGCCGCGGCCATCGAGCAGCTCCAGATGTGGGCCGACCGCGTCGGCGTGCCGCTGGTGAAGCACAAGGCCGGCTCCGATCCCGCCGCGGTCGCGCACGACTCCGTCGCCGCCGCGAAGTCGCGCGGCGCCGACGTGGTGATCATCGACACCGCCGGACGCCTGCACAACAAATCGCACCTCATGCAGGAGCTGTCGAAGATCCATCGCGTCATCGACCGCGAGCTGCCCGGCGCGCCGCACGAGACGCTGCTCGTCATCGACGGCACGACGGGACAGAACGGCGTCAGTCAGGCCGCGGCGTTCCTCGAGGCGGCCAAGGTCACGGGCATGGTGGTGACGAAGCTCGACGGCACGGCCAAGGGCGGCGTGATCCTCTCGATCATGCGCCAGTTCGACATCCCCGTGAAATTCGTCGGCGTCGGCGAGGCCGCGGACGACCTGATTCCCTTCGATCCGCAGGCGTACGTGGATACGTTGTTCGAATGAGACGGCTGCTGCTGCTCCTGCTCCTTGCCGCGCCGCTGCACGGCGCGGAGATCGAGGCCGGTGCGCAGCACGTCGTGGCCATGTACGGCGACAACGCCGGTCTCGAGATCGACATGAGCCGCGGCTTCGGCGTGCACGTGGAAGTGTTCTGGTCGAACGCGATCTCCACGCGCGCGGCGGCGGCGTTCCTCAATCCCGCGGTCTACGCGCCCGAGGTGGACCTCGGCACGATGGGACTGGACATCTGGTCCGCGACGGCGCGATGGCATCTCGGCCGCTCGCGTTTTTCGGGATACGCGGGCGCCGGCGGCGCGCTGGTGGCGATCGGCAATCTCGAGGACCAGTTCGGCGGCACCGTGGAGCGCGAGTTTGATCCGGAGCTCGCGGCCGTCGTCGAGGCGGGAGTGCGTTATCGCATCCATCCGCGCATCGTCTTGGAACTGGGCGCCACGTACATCCCGCTGCAGGTCGAGGAGCTCGCGGTCGATCCGCTGATCGTCAGCGCGGGCGCCGCGTGGCGCTTCTGAGCTGCACGCCGACCACCGCGGCGCCGACGTTGAGGCCCGGGTTGCGCGGCGCGTAGCCGCCGTTCGAGATGTGCATCACGCGCCAGGCGGCGAAGAGCGGGAAGCGTCCCCGCGCGTTGAACATCACGCCGGCGCCTCCTTGCGTGATGAAGTTGAAGCGCGACGTCGACGCCGGCACCTGCTTCTCCGCGAACATCGGTCCCGTCGACATCTCGACGTACGGCTGGATCGACGACCGCTCGCGGAACGTGCGCCGGACGAGGAGCGACGCCGACAGCGCGCGCACCGACTCGTGGCCGTCGCCGAACTGATCGCCGAACCAGCTCCGCGGCTGCCAGAGGTTCACCGGCGCGAGGACGACACTCACCGTCGTCCGCGGCGAGAGAGCGCGTCCCAGCTCGACGTTGAGCGTCTGCACGTCCGCCTGTCCATGCCACGTGGTCGTGCTCTTGCCGCCCGCGGCGTAGAGGCGGACGTCGTCGAACGTCCGCGCCTGCGCCGGCATCGCGAGCAGAAGCGCAAGCAGTGGAGGACAGGCAATCCTGCCTGTCCACCGCAGGACAGGCAGGATGGTCCGCAGGACAGGCAGGATTGCCTGTCCTCCACTGGTACGGTCGTTCATTGGACGAACTTGCGGCCCATGTCGAGCACGTGTTTCAGGTCCTTCGGGCTGCACGCCTCTGCGTACACGCGCGCCACCGGCTCGGTGCCCGACAGACGGAAGAGGAGCCAGGTGTTCTGGTCGAAGATCAGCTTCACGCCGTCGACCGTGTTGACGTCGCGGACCGTGTAGCCGTTCATCTTCGTCGGCGGATTGTTGAGCTTCTGCGCCAGCGACTCCTTGAGCTGCGCGGTGAGCTTGAGGTCGACGCGCTTGGAGTAGTAGTGGCCGAACTCGGCGTGCATCTCGTCGACGAGCTGTCCGATCTTCTTTCCCGTGCGCGCCACCATCTCCGCGACGAGGAGGCAGGCCAGGATTCCGTCCTTCTCCGGGAGATGGCGGTACATCGACATGCCGGCCGACTCTTCGCCGCCGAGGGCGATCTTGTCCTCGAGAATCAGCTCGCCGATGTACTTGAAGCCGACCGGCGTCTCGTACAGCGGCACGTCGAGCTTCCTGGCGATGGCGTCGATGAGGTGCGTGGTGGCCACCGAGCGCGCCAGGCCGCCGGGGATGTTGCGGTAGCGCTTCAGGTAGACGCAGAGCAGCGCGATGATGGTGTTGGGGGAGACGAAGCGGTTGCGGTCGTCGATGATGCCGAAGCGGTCGGCGTCGCCGTCGGTGGCCAGGCCGAGGTCGTACTTTTCGTCGGTGACGATCTTGCGCAGCTCGCTGAGGTTCTTCTCGTTGCACTCGGGGGAGAAGCCGCCGAAGTACGGGTCGCGGTAGTTGTGGATGATCTTGACCTCGACGCCGGCGTCGAGGAGGAAGTAGTCGAGGTAGTCGCGCGAGGTGCCGTAGAGGGAGTCGATGGCGATGCGCAGGCCGCTCTTCTTGATGGCCTCGACGTCGACTTTCTGCCGCAGCTCGTTGAGGTAGCGGTCCTTCGGATCGATCTCCTCGATGAGCTCCGTCTTCTCGTAGACGTCCATGCGCTCGTTCTTCTGCTGGACGAGGTGGATCTCCCGCTCGATCTGTTTGGTGACCTCGGGGAGCGCCGGCGCGCCGTTGGAGGTGGAGAATTTGAGGCCGTTGTACTCGGGAGGGTTGTGGGAGGCGGTGAAGTTGATCGCGCCCATGGCCTTGCGGCGCACGGTCTCGAAGGCCACGCAGGGCGTGGGGACGTCGCGCGTGCAGAGGAAGGCTTTGATGTCGTTGAAGGCGAGGATCTTGGCCGCCTCGGAGGCGAACTTCTCGGAGAGGAAGCGCGTGTCGTACGCGACGATGACGCCCGTTCCCTGCTGCCCTGATTTTCTGAGGTACGCGGCGATGCCGTGACTGGCGACGCGGACGTTTTCGAACGTGAAGTCTTCGCCGATGATGCCGCGCCACCCGGAGGTCCCGAACTTGATCATGAATTCACTTTCTCTCCCCGCGGAGATGGGGGAGGAACGTTAGCACAACGCGTGCGCGCTTCGGGAAGAACGGCCCGGTACACTGTCGCCCTCGTGAAAATCGCCGTCGACACCTGGATCGACGCCCCGGCGCAGGCGTGTTTCGACGCCGCACGCGATCTCGATCTGCACGTCAGGTCGCTGGCGCACACGAACGAGCGGGCCATCCGCGGGCGGACGACGGGTCTGATCGCCGACGGGGAGGAAGTGACCTGGCGCGGCCGGCACTTCGGCATCACGCAGGCGTTCACGTCGAAGATCACGGCGTTCGAGCCGCCGGCGTACTTTCAGGACACGATGCAGCGCGGCGCGTTCCGATCGTTCGTGCACGATCATTTTTTCACGCCGAGTGACGGCGGCACGACGATGCGAGACGTGCTGGAATTCACGGCGCCCTTCGGCATCCTCGGGCGCATCGCGGAGACGCTCGTCCTGCGGAGGTATCTCGAGCGCCTGCTCCGGTCGCGGGCCGCGGTCATCAGGGAGTTCGCGGAGAGCGGCGCCGCTCGTCCCTGAATTCGACTTGCTCCTCTGGCTCATTTTCCGCAATGATCCCGGCAGTGCCTATGTCCCGGCCCGTAGTGCTCATCGCCGATGACGACGAAGAGGTTGCCCTGCTGCTGAGGACATACCTCAAACCCCTCGACTGCGAAGTGATCGTGGCTCGCGACGGCGAGGAAGCGCTCGCGATCGCGCAGGCTCGCCTTCCCGCGGCGGTGCTCCTCGACGTGATGATGCCGAAGCGCAGCGGCTGGGAAGTCTGCCAGGCGCTCAAGGCCGTGCAGCGCACGTCCGACATCGGCGTCATCCTCGTCACCGGCCGCGGCGACGTGAAGGACCGCCTCACCGGCCTGCAGGTCGGTGCGGACGACTACCTGGTCAAACCGTTCGACCGCAACGAGGTGCTCAAGCGCGTGCGCAGCGTCCTTGCCCGCGCCCCGGAATCGAAGGCCGAGGCGGCGCAGGCGGGACGGACGGCGCTCGAGGCCATCCTCCTCGACCGCGCCACCGCGCTGCCGACGCTCCCCATCGTCCTCGATCGCATCAAGGAGCTGATGATCGAGCAGGGAGAGCTCGGCATCGTCTTCATCGACATCGAACAGTTCGAGGCCATCGAGGCGGAGTACGGCTGGGCGTTCTTCGACGAGCTGCTGAGCAACGTCGGCCAGATCGTCTCCGTCGAGGCGAAGGAGCGCTTCACCAATCCGCTCGTCACCTGCCACCGCGTCGGCGGCTCGAGCTTCTACATCTTCCACGAGACGCGCGGGCAGGACCTCAGCGAGGAGAACGCCTCCGAGCGCATCGCCAACGACCTGCGCCAGAAGCTGATCGACACCACGCGCGAGCGCTTCCCGCACATGCACGCCGACCAGATCGGCTTCTTCGTCGGCGGCGCGCGCATCGACTACCGCCCGCAGATCCGCCTGGAGCGCCAGATCTACTCCGGGATGCAGACCGCCGCCGATGCGGTCCGCGACGCGGAGCAGCAGCGCAAGAAGCAGCTCACCCGCGAGCTGCGCGACATCATCCGCCGCAAACGGGTGACCACGCTCTTCCAGCCCATCGTGCGCGCCAGGGAGGGGACGGTCTTCGGCTACGAGATCCTCACCCGCGGCCCCGCCAACTCGTCGTTCCGCAACTCGGACATGCTCTTCTCCTTCGCCCGCGAGGCGAAGCTGGCCTGGGCGCTCGAGGCGATCGCGCTCGAGGGCGCACTGAAGCGCCTGCGCCAGGTCGACTTCTCGGAGCGCAAGTTCCTCCTCAATCTCGAGGCGGAGATGTTCGGTGAGTCGGAGTTCCGCATCCACGAGATGGTGTCGTTCTTCTCCGAGAACCGCGGGCACTTCGTCTTCGAGCTCACCGAGCGCGCGGCGATCGAGGACTACGCGCAGTTCCGCGAGCTGCTGGACGAGTTCCGCGCCAAGGGGATCGAAGTCGCCATCGACGACGCCGGCTCCGGCTACGCGTCGCTGGAGGCCATCGCCGCGCTGGCACCCGATTACCTGAAGATCACGAAGGGCCTGGTCTCGACGCTGGCCGAGGAGCCGATCAAGCAGGACCTGGTGAAGATGCTCGTCGACCTCGCCGGCAAGATCAACGCGAAGACGATCGCCGAGGGGATCGAGACGGTGGAGGAGTACGAGAGCTGCCGCGAGCTGGGCATCGATCTGCTGCAGGGCTACTACCTCGCGCACCCGCAGGAAGAGTTGAAGCTGGGCGACGAGGAAGTGGAAGCGGCGCTGCGCTGATTACAGTTTATCCCGAGCGCCAGCGAGGGATCTCGGGTGCACTCGCGATACATGTGGTTCGTGCAGCGCGGGCGCCCCCGAGATCCCTCGCTGCGCTCGGGATAAACTAGAAGGGCCCGCGACTCCACGGTCCCCAGATCGCCACCGTCAACCCCGCGATCTGCAGATTCACGAACAACGTCTGGCCATCAGGACTGAAGACGGCGCCCGCGAACTCGCTCCCCGCGAATGACGGCGCGATGTTCTGCGCGAAGGGAAAGATGTCGCCGCGCGGCGTGAGGCCGCGCAGGAACGTCATGCCGCCGTCGGCGTCCTCGCAGAGGATCAGCGACCCGCGCGGCGTGAGCGACAGGTTGTCCGGCATGCGCGCGAAGTCCGATGACGGCGACTCGAAGATCAGCGTCAGCTCGCCGCTCGCTGTCGAGGTCTCACCGACCGCGCGCCGTTTGCGTACCGGCACGGGCCGGTACTGCCACACCTGACCGATCCCGCGCTCGCCGCCGGTCGTCGAGGTGAAGAAGAGACTCCCGTTGCCGAACCACGCACCTTCCAGCCTGCGGAAGCGCGTGCCGCCGCGTGCGCGTCCCTGCTGGAACACCGAACGTTCGGGATCGGCGATGTCGACCCAGGTCACCGGCAGCCTCGCGCCGAGCGCTTGTCCGCGCGACGCATCGAACGCCGGCGCATCGCGAACGGCCAGCATCTGCAGGCGTCCGCCGCTGGCCAGCACGAACCGCTCATTGAGCACACAGCGGTACAACCCCGCCTGCTCCTGATCCTCGGTCAGATAGACGATGCTCGTCACCGGATCGACCGCCGCCGCCTCATGAAAGAAGCGGCCGAGGTGGGGGAGCGGGACGGCGTTCACGGCGGAGTTCGCGGAGGCGGGCACTTCGAAGCAGTAGCCGTGCGGTTTCGAGAACGTGCCGGTCGTCTCCTCGCACGAGATCCACGAGCCCCACGGTGTCGGCCCGCCCGCGCAGTTCGACGACGTGCCGCTCAGACTGACGAACTGCCGCAGCGGCAGGCGCGTCACCGGATCGACGACGAGGGTCGTCGTGCCGCCGCCGGCCTGCGGATCGTACGACCACGGACCCGGCGACAGCGGCAGCGTGACGGGATCTTTCACCTCGTGATTGCGCACGAGCCGCAGCTCGTTGCCGACCTGGAACGCGGCCATCCCATCGGGACGATCGGGCGCGGGATTGCCGTCGTCGAGCACGCCGCGCGCGCGAGCGATGATGGTGTAGCGGAAGTCGGGCGGGAGGAGGAGCAGCACCTCGTCGGCGTTCTCCGCGGTCTTCGGCCGCAGCGATCCGTACGGAGAAGGGAGCGCCGCGGCGTCGCCCCTGCGCGCCGCCAGCCCCGCGAACGCGGCGGCCGTCGTCGTGATCATCGTCCGCCGCGTGAGCATGCGACCGAGTCTATCCCGTAGCATGCGCGCATGCAGGAGATGGCCATCACGTTCCTCGGCACTTCTTCCGGCACGCCGTCGCGCGAGCGCAACGTGTCGTCGGTGGCCGTGGCGCTCGACGGCACGGTGATCCTTTTCGACTGCGGCGAGGGGACACAGCACCAGCTCCTGCGCGCGCCCGTGCGGAGCGGCGCGATCGAGGCGATCTTCATCACGCACCTGCACGGCGACCACGTGTACGGCCTGCCCGGTCTGCTGGCCACGCTCTCGATGAACGGCCGCACGCGGCCGCTGACGCTGATCGGCCCCGCGGGACTGCGCGAGCACGTGGAGTGCGTGCTGCGGACGTCGCATCACAATCCGATGTTCCCGCTCGAGCTCGAGCCCCGGACGTTCGACGGCTTCCGCGTGATCAGCGCGCCGCTCGAGCACAGCATTCCCGCCGTCGGCTACTGCGTCATCGAGGACGATCGTCCCGGCACGTTCGATCCGGAGCGCGCACGTGCGCTCGGCATTCCGCCTGGCCCGCGGTGGGGCGAACTGCAGCGCGCCGGCGATCCGCGTGTGTGCGGTCCCTCGCGTCCGGGGCGGCGCATCGCGTACTGCACGGACACGCGTCCGTGTGCCTCCGCCGTGGAGCTCGCGCGCGGCGCGGACGTGCTCATTCACGAGTCGACGTACGCCGAGGAGCTGCGCGCGGAGGCGGAGGAGCGGCTGCACTCGACGGCGATGGGCGCGGCGCGCGTGGCCAGAGACGCCGGAGTGGGGCGGCTGATCCTCACGCATTTTTCGACGCGCTACCAGGACGTCGCGCCGCTGCTGGCCGAGGCGCGGGAGATCTTTCCGAACACCGACGCGGCGGAAGACTTCGCGACGTTCAGTTTATCCCGCGCGTAGACGCGGGATCTCCGGTGCCGCCGCGCGATCCGTGATTGCACCCGAGATCCCGCGTCTGCGCGCGGGATAAACTGGGCAAACCGATGCGCGCTCCTGTCATTCGTGCAGCGATAACGGTCTTCACCGCCTCCTTCTGCACGATGGTCATCGAGCTGGCGGCGGGGCGCGTGCTCGCGCCGCACGTCGGCATCTCGCTCTACACCTGGACCAGCATCATCGGCGTCGTGCTGGCGGGCATCAGCGCCGGCGCGTGGGCCGGCGGCGCGCTGGCCGATCGCCGGCCCGCTCCGCGCACCCTCGGATGGCTGCTGCTGGGTGCCGGCTTGACCGCGCTGCTCATCGTCCCCGCGACGTCGTTCCTCGCCGGCGACGAAGGGCTGCTGGAGACGGCCGGCATCGGCGCGACGCTCCTGTCGCGCGTCGTGCTCCTCTCCTTCCTCCTCTTTTTTCTCCCTTCGTTTTTTCTGGGGATGATCTCGCCGGTGGCGGTGAAGCTGGCCGTGCGCGATCTGGAAAGCACGGGGCGCGTGGTGGGGAAGATCTACGCGTTCTCCACGCTCGGCTCGATCGTCGGGACCTTCGTCACCGGCTTCTGGCTCGTGGCCGCGTACGGGACGCGGGCGACGCTGGTCGGCACCGGCGTGGTGCTGGTCGCCGCCTCGCTCATCCTCGGCGATCTCCTCGGCCGGCGCGGACGGTTGTACGCCGCGGCGGTGCTCGTCGCGGGCAGCGTGTTCGCCGCCACGCAGACGCGCACGCCGCTGCCGCCGCGGCACGATCCCGTGCTGCACTCCGGCATCGGCATCATCCACTTCGACGAGAGCCAGTACTACACGATCCGTGTGGAGCGCACGGTGCGCGAGGACACGGGCGACACCATCAACGCGCTGCACCTCGATCACCTCGTGCACTCGTACTCCGACCCGCGCGATCCGTCGTACCTCGAGTACGACTACCTGCGCGCGTTCAACGAAGTGATCCGCGGCGCGGCGCGGAAGCGCGCGAACTTCCGTCTGCTGTTCATCGGCGGCGGGGGATACACACTCCCGCGCCTGGTGACGCACGAGTATCCGCACGCGCGGGTGGACGTGATCGAGATCGACCCGGAGGTGACGCGCACCGCGCGGCGGTTCTTCGGCCTGCCGCGGCAGGGGCGCATCCGCACGGTGAATGAGGACGCGCGCTGGTGGGCCATGCGTGCGCGCGAAGAACCGTACGACGCCATCTTCATCGACGCCTTCAACGACCTGTCGGTGCCGTATCACCTGACCACGCGCGAGGCCACGGCCGACTTCGCCCGCCTGCTGCGTCCGGACGGCGCGCTGGTGGCGAACGTGATCGACGACTACCAGGACGGCCGGTTCCTCGCGTCGTACGTGAAAACGGTCGAGTCGGTCTTCGGCAAGGGGAACGCGGCGATCGTCGTCGAGACGCGGGAGGACCTGCAGAGCGACCGGTCGACGTTCGTGGTGGTCGGCTCGCGCGCCATGCCCCGGGTGACGGTGATGCTGGCGAAGGTGGAGACGCGCCGCTACGTCGACGGCCGCGATGCGATCGTCCTCCGCGACGACTACGCCCCGGTGGACAACATGCTGGCCCCGCTGTTCCGCCAGCGCTTCGTTGACGAGCAGGATTGATGCGGGCATAATCCGCGCTCCCGTACCGTTAGCCACGGTACTTCCAGCATGTGGGGCTGTAGCTCAGTTGGGAGAGCGCCTCGTTCGCAATGAGGAGGTCGTCGGTTCGATCCCGTCCAGCTCCACCAATCCGTCAATGATCATCGAGCCGCCGCAAGGCGGCTCGAGTCGTTTTCGCCGCGATTGATCGGATCAGGAGCGCGCTTCGAGCGCTTTTCGGAAATCGCGCATGGCCTGGGTGAGCGTGTCTCGGTCGAGCATGGATGCGAGCAGTCCGAGGTCGAGGTCGGGGAGGATGCGGCTGCGTGGTGCTTTCGCGAATGTTCCTCCGGCGAGGACGTAAACCTGGATCACGCCTTTGCGCCAGGTCCAGACTTCCTCGACGCCGAGTTTCTCGTAGATGCGCAGCTTGTCGATGCCGCCTCGGGTCCACTCCACTTCGATGGCCAGATGCGGACGGTCGCGCGGCTGCGTTCCGAAGATGTAGCACTCGTCCGCTTCCGCGCCGTGATCCTGCGACGCGCCCTTCAGAGTCCAACTGCCAAACGGCGTCATTTCCATGCCGCGGTCCATGCACCACGCCTCGACCAGCCTGCCGATGTATGACTTGATCTGCTCGTGATCTTTGGACGGGCTCATGATCTCGAGCTCCCCGTCCAGATAGTTGATGCGCGGAGCGGACTTGTCGCCACGAATCTCCAGCACGCGCTCGTAGTCGTCCCACGTCACGCCGTGCAGGACGATGATCTGATCCGCATGCGGCGTGTCGTCATGCTCGCGAAGCGCCAGTGCTCTCGACATGAGCAAAAGTATAAGCGCGCCGATCTCTCTTTGCCGGCGTGGCTTGATGCGCCTCCACCTCGACCCGCACATTCTGAAAACGACATTGCGGCAGTGCGGCGTTGCTCCGGGAGATCGTCAATCGATTCGAATGGCGATCTCCCGCACCGCCTCCTCGCCGCCCACCGGCTGCAGCGCGATGCGCAGCAGGCCGCTGCCGGATGCAACGGCGGTGAATGCGGCGATGAGCTCGACGCGGGGGGCGGGGCCGAAAGGGACGACCGCGGTGCCGGTGGCGTCGAGCGTGAGCTCGGCGGCGTGGCCGCCGGCGGTGAGGGTGATGGACCGGGGCTGGATGAAATCAGCGGCGGGGCCGGAGAAGGTCACGTTCATCGAAGGTGCACTGCCGGAGCCGCGGGCGATGACGACGACGTTCACGGTGTCGCCGGTGCGCACGGTGACGCCTGGGGAGCCGCCGAGGAGGTCGAGGTGCGGAGCGCCGGACGGCGCGGGGGTGGTGATGCGGCGGAGGCAGAGTTGGGTGAAGCCCGCGCGCGTGGTGAGCGTGCGCGCGCCGCTCGTGGCGAGCTGCGGCGACCAGCGCGTGAGTGCGGACATGCGCTGCACGACCGCGGTCGCCGGCTCGGGCTCGGTGCCCCGTTGCCAGGCGTCGAGGAGTGCGTCGTCGCCGGCCGGCACGATGAAGTCGCTCCAGGCGGCGGGGTCGCCCTGCACGCGCGCGGGTGGGGCGGCGCCGCGGAAGTAGCCGGGCCAGTTCGTGGCGTCGGCTGCGGGCGCGCCGTCGCGGAAGATCGTCAGTTGCAGGAGGTCGCCGTCGAGGACGGTGATGCTGACCGCGGGCGCGCGCGTGGCCGCGGAGAGCATCGCGGCGAGCGGACGCGGGTCGGGGGCATCGTCGTCGTAGACGGCGATCCATTCCTCCGCGGGTCCGATCAGCACCACGCGCTCGCAAGGCTCACCGGGCGGCACTTCGATCCATGAACCGCCGAGCGACGCGCGCAGCGATGCCAGCGCGGCGGCGCGGATCTCCTCCGGGTTGCGCCCGCGCGCGAAGAGCTGCACGTTCGCGTAGGAGCTCACGGCAGGGCTGCGTTCGCGGGTGCGGTCCACCACAAGGGCGGCGGGGCGGAGAGCAGCATGCGCGCGCCGCGGTAGATGAGATAGCCGATACCGACCGTGGCCACGGCGCCGCCGACCTGTCCGGGCGTCGGCAGCGGAATCGGACGCGTCGGCGGCGTCACCGGTACCCGCGGCGTCACCGGCACGCGCGGCGTCACGGGCACGCGCGGATAGACCGGGACGGGGATCGGTACCGGAACGGGAGGCCGCGGCGTGTAGCAGCGGTAGAAATAAAGACCGGCCGCCGGACCCCACGCGGTCAGCAACTGCACCGGATTCTGACTGAACGACGCCGGCGGAAAGACGAACGACCACATCGGCACGGCCGGATTGCCGGGAAACGCGGTGTCGTACGCGGTGATGTAGCCGGCCAGTTGTGTCGCGGCGACGGGAGCCATTCCGCGTCCGAGCCAGGAGGCGGGCTTGATCTCGCCGATCTCGGGATAGGCAGGGATGCGCTCGCGCACGAGGTCGGCGCGGCCGTCGCCGGGGATGGGGAACTCGCCGACGCAGCCGGGGGCGGTGCCCATGCAACTGTCCTGGATCTGTTCGTGCGCGCGGATGCCGATGACGTTCGACGGCATGCCCGGCACCATGCAGCCGGCGACGATCCAGCGCTGCAGCGGGCGGCCGAGGCGCGAGGAGAGCAGCGGACGCTCCTCGGCGGCGGGCGGCGTGGTGGTGACGAGATGATCGGGGATGAGTGCGATGGGGCCGTACGCGCCGATGAACGGCTGGATGAGCGTGGCCACTTCAGCGAGGTCGAACGCCTCGCCGATGAACGGCACCGGGATCGGCGACTCGGCCACGCCCACCGCGGCCGCTTCCTGTCCGGCGACTTCGAGGCTGTACTGCGCATGGCCGCGCACCGATCCGCCGCCGCCGGAGATGCGGATCGGATCGCCGGCGGCGAACGACGAGCCGGCGGCGTCCGCTTCCTGTTCGTAGCGGTCGTCCGGTCCGCCCAGGTCGGCGCTGGAGAGTCCGTTGCGCTGCTGCACGACGTGGGCGAGCTCGTGGCCGATGAGGCGCTCGCCGTCGGGAGTCTCGGGGCGGTACCAGCCGGCGCCGAAGTAGATGTCGTTGTCGACGGTGAAGGCGCGCGCGGAAACGCGGGCCGCGGCCTGCGCGGCGGGAGCATCGGCGTGGAACTTCACGTCGCCGAAGTCGGCATTGAACAGCACCTCGGCGCGCGCGCGGAGCGGCGTGGGGATCGGTGTGCCGCTCGACGCGGCGATCTCCGGCACGTCGCCGGTATGCGGCACCGCGGAGGCGTCGAGCGCGGAGCGCTGCATGGCCTCCTTCTTCTCCTCGCACGGACCGCAGCTGCCGCCCGAGCCGCCGCAGTCGCACTTGGCCTGCAGCGGCTTGCCGCCGTCCGCGGCGCGGAGGAAGCGCAGCGCGGCCTGATTGCCGTGCGTGCGCTGGATCCGCGCGAGGAAGGTCTCCTCGGCGCGCGGCACGGCGCGCGGATTCGCGGCGCTGTCGTGCTCGAGCGCGGTCTGCGTGGCGGCGGCGTGTGCGTGCAGCATGGCGTCAGCTCACCACCGTGTTGAGCAGGAACCAGGCCGGAAGGGTCGCGCCGGGCGGCGCATAAGAGATTCGCTTCGGCAAGATCGGCATACCGACGAAGTCGTTCCCGGTGACCGCGGTGATGATTGCCGCTGGCCGGTTCCCCGCCTGCGGCTGTGGGACCGGGACGAGGATCAGACTAGGCGAGGTCAGTTCGGGGTTGACGAAGTAGTCATTCTGGATGATGTTTCCGGTGACCGTGCTGCGGAAGGGAAAGAGCATCAGCGCGGTGGGGATGACCGGCGAGAAGCCAGACCAATCGTTGCCGCTCACGATGACGCGGCCGGAGGTGTTGCGGTCGTCCGTGACGTAAAGAAACGAAACACCCAGGGGCGGATCGAACACCGGTGTGGGGCGGGTCACCTGGTTGTGCGAAACGTCGATCGTGGAGAAGAACAGCGGCTGCGGCTCGAACACGTCCAACAACGATAGTTTGCGCAGATCCGGCGAAACGAGCCCGCGAAATGGTGCAGGGAGCTCTTTCCAGGACTGTTCCAGGGTCTTGATGATGTCCGCAGGGGGAGGGGACATCGGTCCGTCCAGCGTGTCAGCCGCGTGCGCGGCCACGATCGACAGGAAGGCCTGCTGGCCGCGGTTGTTTCCCTCCGCCAGATCGGGTCCGGTCCCCTTGAACGGTGCTGGCAGCTCGAGCGCGGAGAACGCGGCGGTTGGAATGAGGATGGCGGGGTGGAACACGAGTGAACTGATGAAACGATACGCGGTGAATGGCGCCGCGGTCGAGGGTTTGACGGCGTCCTCCATTTGCTTCTGTAGCTTTTTGATCTCGTCGTGATCGACGAACGCCAGCGCCGCCCACCAGCGCCGCGCGAAGAGCAGGATCCCGTTGATGCACAAGATGCAGAGGTTCTCGCGCACGAGGATCTCGGCCAGATCGCCCCACACCAGCACCGCGGTGTGGCATAAGACAAACTGGTTTTGCTCGATGGTGAGGTCCATGATGATGCTGCCGTGCGCGCCGAACTTTCCGCCGGGCTTGCGATAAATCGCGGGCAGGCAGACCACGCCGAACGGGGCGCGCAGCAGATCGGTCGCGCCCTCGAAGGTGTTCCTGCGGATGTGCAGCGTGCCCAGGATTCCATGCGCGAGGATGCCCGCGCTCAGCGACGCACGCCCTGCCGGCGTCGCTGCCGCGGGAGCGGGGGTAGATAAGCTCGGAGGCGCGGGAGGCGTGGGAGGCGCGGGAGGCTTCGGCGGCGTGAGCGGATACTTGAACGTGCACTCCTCGATCGTGCAGCGCTGCGCGTCGATGATGCGGATGCCGATGCAGCCGTCGATGTCGCGCTGTTCCGCCTCGCCGCCCATGATCCACGGCACCGGCGGCAGATGGAGCTCCAGGTTCTGCAGCGTGATCTCGCTGCCGGAGACGATCTGAATCAGCCCCGCGCGGAAGTCCTTGAGATTCGCTTCCGCCGCGCGGATGCGCACGCCGGGGCCGCAGCCGACGATGGTCAGCGGATGGCGCAGCATCAGCGGCGCGGGGAGGATGTAATCGCCTGCGACGAGACAGAACTCCGCCGGCTTGTTCGCGCCGCTGTACGTATCGATGATCTGCTGCAGCGTGCGTTTCGCCAGATCCTCCGGGCGCACGACGATGCAGCAGCTTCCGCGGCGCTTCGACAGCGTGACCAGGTCGTCGAAGTGCTCGCGGCAATCGGAGACCTGATTGATTCCGCTGGTGATGGTCCAGTTGATGACCGCGAGCGGGCAGGCCCAGCGGCGGAACCCTTCCGGCGGCTGCGGCGCGTTCTTGTAGCGGATGGGGAGCACTTCCGCGGGCGTGCTCGGGCGGACGGCGAACGTCCAGAACTCGCCGACCTGGAACGTGGTGATGCCCGACGTCGTGAGCGTGACCTCGATGCCGGTGCTGCCGAGCGTCACCGGCGTGTTCGCGGTGAAGGGGATGGCCGCTTCCCAGACGCGCACGTACAGCGGCATGGTGTTGGTCGGCGCGTAGCCGTTCGGCAACACGTCGGTGAGCGTGAGCATCTTGTCGTCGGCGGAGTAGTCCTGCGCGAGCACGGCCAGTTTGCCGAACGGCTCCGCGGCGATGTTGCCGTCGCCGAGGCTGGCCACGCCGCGCAGCAGCTCGATGACCTGTCCGCTGCGCGGCTTGTGCGCGTCGTCGACAGGACGCGAGGCCAGGATGAGCGTCTTCGCCGTGGCGTCGTAGCTCGTGACGCGATAGAGGAACGACGCGTTGTCGTAGCCCCAGAGCACGCGTTGCTGCGTGGCGTTCGCGGCGGGGGCGGCGATGGCCACGCGGATCAGTTGATTCTCCGCGCCGAGGTAGCCGGGATCGGCGGCGGGATCGCAGGGATCGGGTTTGAGTCCCTGTCCCGAGAAGCCGACCTGCAGCCGCGAGCGCGAGGTGAACATCATCTGGTCGGGATCGAACTCTTTGGTGGAGAGGAAGTCGCTCCAGGCGTCGACGCAGTTGTCGGCCGACGTCGCGGTGCGGCGGACGCGCTGCATGATGCGCAGGCGTTGCGCGGTGTCGGGACCGCCGAGGGCCGGCTCGAGGAGGGCCTTGTCCTCGACGGCGCTGATCTCCTGTTCGGTCAGCTCGAGGTAGATCAGCTCGCGCGGCGGACGCTGGGCCTGATCGGGGAGCGTCCAGTCGGGCTGCGGAGAGAAGGGATACGGAGTCTTGTCCGCGCGCTCCGGCAGGAACGCGCGCAGGCCGCCGACGTACATGGTGCCGTGGCCGATGGTGATGTTGTTGTTGGCGACACCGATGGCGAAGCCGTTGTCGGGCGTGCCGTACGGTCCGATGATGTCGCGCAGGTCGTGACGCAGCTCCTCGTCGTCGATCTGCGCCTGCTCGTTCCAGTCCGCTTCCAGCGTGACGCGCCCCTGCTGCATCACCACCGAACGGTAGCGGCGCGCTTCGTCGAACGTCACCCGGGCCTTGTCGCTGGCCATGTCCTCATCCCCCCTTACCTGCTCAGGTCACCGGCACCACCGCCGGAATCAGACCGAGAGGCATCAGCTCCTGCAGTTTGAGCAGGAGGCTGCGTTCTCTGACTGCGTTCATCTCGTCGTAGAAGGCTCCCATCTCGGAGCCGTTTTCGGCGCCCTCGCGGATCGAGGAGCGCGCGGTCTCGGATGCCACGATCGCGGCGCGGTCGGCGTCGCGGCGAAGCTGGCCGTAACCCGGTTGCGCGAATTCCGTGGACGTGAAGAGCTCCGCGCGCGGGCGGATCTCCACCGAGGTGTATTTGCGTGGAAGGATGGAGCCGGAGCTCCAGGCGCTGAATCGCACGCAGCCGTGCTGCGCGTCGTCGACGGTGACGACGTCGTGCAGGATCGACTCGCTGACGTCGATGCGATGCACGACCGCCGGGCCGAGGATCGTGGAGCGGGTGATCTTCACCTCGCCGACGGAGAGGGCGATGGCCTCGTCGCCGAACGCGTGACGATAGAAGCGCACGATGACGCGCTCGTTGAAACGCGCGCGCGCCGGTCCGGCCGCCGGCGGCGCGCCGCCGAAGCCGAGGTTCAGGTTCGCCAGTTGCGGATTCAGCTCGCCGAGCAGCGTCGCCGCGAGAGCCGGCGGATAGTCCTCCGCCGCCTCGGCCGCATCGAGCGCCGCGCGCGTGGCCGGCGTGAGCGCGTTCGACAGGGCGATGGAGAGCGGCTCGAGCCGCGCCTGCAGCCGCTCGGCGAACGGCTCGAGGTCGAAGAGCGGCGGCAGCGTGCCGTCGAAGCGGTTCGTGCCGATGGCCTGCACGATGCTGCGGTCGATCTCCAGCAGCTCCAGCTGTCCTTTGTTCCGCGTGCGGATCGGGCCGGTGATGCACGAGGAGATGGTCAACTTCCTGACTTTCCCCTCGATGAAGACCCGCGACGGCGTGAGGTTGCGGCCGTCGATGGCGGTCTCGAACGGGTTCGATGCCGACGGATCGCCGGCGCTGCCGGGATCGAGCGTGGAGAAGGAGAGCTCGACGTTTTCAAAGTCTCCGTCGAGGACGAGGTCCGCGCCGCTGAGGAAGATCCCTTCCAGACGAAGCGTGGCGTTGCCCGCGCCGGTGATCCTCCACTCCGTATTCGGGGCGGTGCGGATGCACGGACGGGTGGCGTGCAGCGCGCGGATGGTCACGTCCGCGGCGGTGAGGTTGGCCACGGTGGTGTACGTGAGCGAGTCGACGATGGTGGTGGTCGAGCTGGCGGCGGCGGAGCCGAGCGCGGTGCCGAGGAACGTGCCGCCGAGGGTGACGGCGGTGTCGGCGCCGGGTGCGGCGGCGAGCGTGCGTCCCGCGCGTCGCGCCACGAGCAGGCGGTCGTACACGCCCGCACCGATGCGTCCCGCGGAGCCGTAGTGGTAGAAGACGCGCAGCGTCGACGCGGGGCCGCCGTCGGTGACGAAGAAGCGTCCGCGCGCCGGATCGGGGAAGACGGCGTTGAGCGGGACGAGGTTCAGCGTCGCGGTGCGGAAGACGCCGAGAGAATTCATCTCCAGCACGCTGCCCGTGCCGAGGAACGAGTAGAGATGCGGCGGCGTGGTGTCGCGATCGAGCTCGAACAGCGGCGCGTCGATCGGGCCGGGGAGCTCCCACTCGTCGGGAGAGATCCACGCGGAGCCGTAGCTCGCGCTGCTGCGCGACGCGCCGGCGAAGAGCGGCACTTCGCGTCCCGTCGGATCGAAGGTGAAGCAGCCGGCCACGTTACCGACGGGCGTGGAGAGGAGGCGCTCCGCGTCGCCCCCTTCGGGCAGCGCGTGCAGGCGCCAGACGAAGACGCCGAGGCGCGGGATGTTGTACCAGCCGGTGCGGTCGACGGGACGGCGCGCGTCCATGGTGTGCGCGTATTCGTCGAACGCCGAATGCGCGCGCGTCGCGCCGTAGACGTTGCGCAGGTCGGCCCAGCCGCCGCTCGGCGTGCCGGTGAAGCGGCCCACCAGGCGCTGGACGCGCTGCAGCTCCGCGGCCGCGGCGGGATCGTGCTCGTCGGCGGGACGACCGATCTCGAGATCGAGCGAGTGACGCGTGCGTCCGAGGTTGCGGAAGAACTCCACGACGCGCGCTTCCCAGCCGGTGACGTCGTACGCCGCCTCCTCGAGGATGCCCACCGTGCCGGCGCGGCGGCGGTAGTAGATGGCCTTGGCCACCTGCAGCCGCTGCCCGCGCGGGTCGAGCGGCGAGACGAGGTTCGCCGCCACGAGCTCGCCGAGGTACGGCACCACCCAGTCGTCGGCGGTCTCCACGAACTGGTCGTCGTAGAGCTGGTCCATGCTGCGGCGCACGACGGCCATCTGCGCGCCGATGCGGTCGATCAGCTCGCGCAGCGGTCCCTTCTCGCCGAACACCTCGGAATCCGCGGCGCGATGCATCGCCGGCATGAGCGCCCAGAGGCTCTCGGCGTACCACTTCTCGTAACGGTCGCGGTCACTGGCCATCGGGCGTCTCCATGGTCACGGTGACCTCGTTCACGACGAAGTAGCCTCCCTCGCCGGGCGCGTAGCGGTGGGAGAGGCTGTAGATGAGATTCCAGATGCCCCAGTTCACGTTGTCGCGCAGGACGTACAGCTCGCGCAAGGCCACGACGCCCGGTACGGCCAGACAGGCGGCGTGAATGGCGCTGCGATAGACGGCGCGGCCGATGCGCGACTTGCGGCTGCCGAAGACGCCGTCGACCGGATCGAAGATCACGGCGCTGACGGCGGCCTTCACCGTCTCCGCGTCGTGATCGGGATCGTGGACGACGGTCATGAACACTTCCAGCTCGATGCGCGTGGCCGCCAGCACGACGGCGTCGTCGCTCTCGCCGGCGCCGAGAATCGCGGTGCGCGCGGCGTCGGCGGACGACTCCTCGTCGCCGACGTAGAGCGTGAGCATGGCCCGCTGCTCGTCGGCGTTGAACGACCAGTAGGCGCGCACGCGGTCGACGCCGGGCGAGGAGAGGGCGATGGCCTCGTAGTCGGCGGCGGAGACGGCGCGGCCGAAGGTGAGCACCGAGCGCGGCGCGAGCTCGCGCAGGCGCGACGCGGCGTCGGGATCGGCGCCGCCGCCCGCGGCCACCGGATTGCGCACGGAGCGCAGGCCGGGATACGACTTCGTGACCACGGTCAGCGTCCCCGCGGCCGGCGCCTCCTCGCCGCTGCCGTAGCGGTACGAGGCCACGACGTTGTCGACGCCGGACGGCAGGCGCGCGCCGTTGATGCCGTCGCCGGTGGTGACGTGCGTCTTTCCTTCCGCATCTTCGTACGTGACGAAGACGTGCGCGGTGGACGGCTGTCCGTAGAAGCTCTGCACCTCGTGCCACTCGACGCCGTTCACCCAGATGCGCACGGTGCTGGAGTAGTTCTCGCCGGAGCGCGACGCGGAGTCCTGCAGGTACGTGACGGGCGTGTTGCGCAGGACGAAGTCCTGGCCGGCGCGCGTGGCGTCGCCGCTGCCGAGGACCTCGCGCGGGACGCTCTTGCCGCGGCTGACTTTGAGGACGTTGAGGAGGAGATCGAGCGGCGCGGTGAGCGGCAGCGCGGACTGGGAAAAGTCGCTCAGCGTGGCCTTCTTCGAGCTCGACCGCGTGACGCGCGCCTCGGTGCCGTTCCCCGTTTCGTCCTCGACGAGCACGTCGCGCGGTGTCAGGAACGCCTCCATCTGCCGCGGCGTCATCGTGACCTCGATCTCCGTCGCATTCTTGGCGCTGGCCGCGGCCGGTGCGGGGATCAGCTCGCCGACCGGCGTCCAGCGGAAGAGCACCGTCGTCGAGGCGGCGGTTCCGAGTCCCGGCGTGTTTGCGTAGAAGACCCGCGTGGCCGGCATGCCGATGGCCGGTGTGTTCGCCGCGGCGGGAGGGTCGAGCGGATTGCTCTCGGGGCCGTTCGCGTAATAGACGGTCTCGGTGACGCTGGTGACGAGCACCACCTTCGCGTCGGAGCCGCTGCGCAGCACGAGCGGCGTGAGCGGCGTGATGTCGCGATAGAGCGCGTCGAGATGCACGCTGGTCGCGTTGAGCGCGGCCGTGTCGGTGCCGCGGCGCGGGCGCGCGCTCTGCGTGCTGCGCAGGAGCTGATACTCCGTCGCCTTCTTGTCGGGCTCCATGCCGCTTGCGCCCGTCACATCGACGAGCAGGTTCTTCGAGCCGTCGGGCGCGGTCATCTCCTGCAGTTCGTCGACGGTGACGAAGCGCGCCTGATTGGCGGTCCCGTCCCAGTTGCGCTTCACCAGCAGAAGACGGTCGCCGACGTCGATCGTCGCGCCGGTGCCGCGCAGCAGGAGGCTGTCCAGCGCGAACAGTCGATCGTCGGGGGCGAGGCTGGCCGTGACGACGTCCGGCAGCGCGATCTTCGTGTCAGCGTCGAGCTCGAACGTCTGCGGCTTCTTCCCCGGAGGCGGCTTGCTCTCGAACTGCAGCCCGCGCGGCAGCGTGGCCTCGCGCGCGGAGAGCACGGCGCCGAGCAACGCGTGCGCGGCCAGGCCCGGCCGCGGGCGGTAGCCGAGGATGCGCACGAGGTTGCGCACGGCCTCCTCGTCGTCCGCGGTGCGGAGATACGACTGCCGTGCGGTGCGCTCGTTGTAGAAGGTGAGCACGTCGGCGAGATACGCCCACCACTCCACGAGCTGCACCGCCAGGTCGCCCTCGCCGCCGGGATTCCACTGCGCCAGCCGCTGCTCGCCGGGACGCGAGAGCAGCAGCGCGTGGCGGAACTCGAGGAACGCGCCGACGCGGTAGTCGATCGACGACAGGTTCGGCGGATTGTGGATGTGGCGCGGATGGACGAACCCTTCGCAGCGGCAGACGCTCATTTGCCACCTCGCACGATGAGATTGAGCGAGCCGTTCTCGGGGAAGCTCGGGTCGTCGTCGACGCGCAGGATCTCGTGTTTGCCGACGCGGAAGACGGACGGCAGATGCACCGGCTGCTGGTGATGGCCGCGCCGGCGCACCTTGATCGTGACGACGCCGGAGACGCCGCGCGCGCTCTGCACGGCCGCTTCGAGCGCGCTGCGATACAGCGGCGTGCCGAAAGTGAAGTTGTCGTGGGCGAAGAACCCTTTGCCGAGGAGCACCTCGCGCAGCGATTCCTCGACGTCGCCGCGGTACGCCTCGGGTGTCGCGCAGACGACGATCTCGACGTCGAGCGCCGCGTAGTCCGCGAGCGGCGTGGCCACGTCGCGTCCGGCCATGCGGTAGCGGTCGAGGAGCTGCGCCAGCTTGATGCGCTGATCGGTCGTCGTGGTGCCGCTCCCCTTCGGATCGGCGGTGGTGAAGATGGTCAGCCAGCTGCCGGTCCAGCGCACCACGGTGCCGCCGCGCGAGACCCACGGCAGCGTCTCCGCGGCGCGCGAGTAGTCGTCCGGCCGCACGGCGCGGTACTGCTTCGCGCGGAAGGCCTGCGGCGCGAGCCGGCGCACGCGCTCGGCAGTCTCCTCGTCCGCGCCGCCGGCGGCGGGGAAGGGATTGGTGACGGCGAGCGCGGCGAAGGCGGGCGTGTCGACGCGCGTGATGGCGTCGGCGGCGACGTTGCCGCGCGCGCCGCCGCCGACGCGGTACGCGACGCGGAACGTCGTCTCCGCGGCGGGCGTCTCGCCGAAGTCGCCGCCGCCGAAGCGGATGGTCGTGCCGCCGTCGCCGTCGTATTCGTACGACGGCGCGGGATCGAGCGCGTCGCTCACGCGCAGCATGCGGAACGGCTCGATGGTGAAGCTGCGCTCGGACGGCTGCGCGTCGAGCAGGCGGCGCTTCCATCCCCAGCGCTCGGCCGGCGTCGACTGCTGCAGCAGCTCGATCTCCGGCAGCGGCGCATCCTCCGCGCTGGCCGCGGCGAGATACGCCAGCGGTGCCTCGCGCAGCGTCCAGAGATAGCGCGCGTGCGACTCGGAGCCGACCGCGCCCTCGCGCACGATGGCCAGCGGCATCGGTCCCGCGCTCGGCGGCGCGGCGTCGATGGCGAAGAACTCCGTGGCCCGCCGCCCCTGCGTGGCGGGAACGAGGTTGCCCACGAACGCGGTGCGCGAGTGGCCGGCGGTGTCGAGCGTGATGTCGTGATCGAACCGCAGCGGGTCGCTCCAGGTGATGTGCGTGACGGCCTCGCCGAAGATCGGATCGACGAGCTCCACGCCGTCGGTGACGAGATGCACGACCTCGCGGATCGGCGCGTCGGCGGAGACGACGGCCTGCGTGTCGACGAGCAGCGCGGTGCCCGATTTCAGCGCCAGCCCATGCCCGTGCAGCCATGCCTCGGTCGAGCCGGAGAGGAGGCAGCGCTGCGCGTCGTCCCAGTAGTAGCCGCGCATGCCGCCGGTGGTGCCGCGGTTCCAGCTCGGGTTGACCGCGTACGTGCTCGTGTCGCCGAGGCCGGTGCCGGTCTCGAAGGGGATGCGCGTGCCGTCGGGTCCCGCGGCGCTGACGGTGATGCCCGCGGGAAGCGTGGTCGTGCCGGCGGGGACGTCGAACTGCAGCAGCACGGAAGCGGAGACGGCGGGGCGCGGCTCGTAGTCGACCATGCGCGCGTGGCGCACGAGCGAGCGCCGCTGCGTGGCGGTCTCCAGCGAGGCCTCGAAGCCGATGCGGTCCTGGTAGTAACTGAGGTCGTCCGCGATCTTGCAGAGCGCCTCCATGAACATCATCCCGAAGTCGGCCTCGGATCGCTCGACCCAGTCGGGATAGCGCAGCGCGGAGAAGTCACTCAGCGCCTTCCGGAAACTGAGGAAGTCCTTCGACAGATAGTCGATCGCAGGCAGCTCGCCCGCGGGCGGCGGGCAGACGTGCGGGCGCGGCTCGCAATCGAGCGTCGACTCGCACAGCGCCTTGAACGAGAACGTGACGTGATCGAAGTACGGATCGAGGTTCGCGTTCAGGATGCGCAGCGTGTAGCTCGAGAAGTCGCCCGCCGGCTCGACCTGCAGCGTGGCCATGGGACGTCCGTGCAGGTCGGTGCCCCACAGCACGCTGTGGATCTCGATGTCGGTGACGCGCGCGCCGCCGCGGATCGAGACCTGGTTCACGCCCGGCAGCGGCGCGGCCAGCGCGACCTCGTTGAGGAAGCGGACGATCAGCACCTTCTGGCTGAGCGAGCCGATCTCGACGTAGTCGATGCCGTTCAGCGTCGTCGACGCGATGAGCTCCTCGAGGCGGTCGCGGCTCACGTCGCTCATCGCACCGTCACCTCGGTCTTCTGCGGCACGCGCTCGGGCAGCAGCGTGTACTCGACGTTGAGGATCAGCAGCGCCTCGTCGCCGCTCTCCTCCAGCGGCACGACGCGCACCCTGCCGACGGCGATGACGCCCGCCAGCCATTTGTTCAGCGCCTGCAGCACGAGGATCTGCACGGTGGCGTCGATGGCCTCGGAATGCGGCGCGAAGAGGAGCTGGCGGATGCCGCAGCCGAACTCGGGGAGGTCCGCGCGCTCGCCGGGCGAGGTGAGGAGCACCTGGCGGATCATCTCTTTCACGTGCTCCGGATACGCGCTCTCGGCGGCCTGCCGCGAGGCGGCGTCGATGCGGAACGGGAAGGCATAGTCGCGGCGCGCCATCGTCAGATCCCCGATGCTTTCGACTGCGTGGAGAGAACCATGACCGTCCCCTGCGGCGCCTGATCGGCGGCCTGACAGAGTCCGGTGCTGTCTTTGTGGAGCGCGTCCGCGCCGTCGGCTTTCACCTTCGCCGGCGGGTTGACCCATTTCACGGTGGTGCACGGATGCGGGCCGACGCCGGGAATCGAGAAGGTGCAGCCGACGATGGTGAACGTGTCCGAGGGGCGGACGATGAACGCGCCGTCCGCCTTCGCCTTCAGGTTCGACGACACGATCTGCACCGTGCCCCCGTGAGGGCACTGCAACTGCGAGGCGGTCGTGAGCAGGTGCGGCATGTCGTCAGCTCGGGTCGGGACAGCTGTCCATCTGGAAGTCGGTGGAGACGCCGGAGAGCGTCTGCACGAAGCGCTCGTAGCAATAGATGTTGTGCAGGCGGCCGCTGTGGCCGAGGGTCCGGGAGATGAGGTGGAAGTGCTCGTGGAGGAGGATGCGGGCCAGCATGTCGAGGCTGGTGCTCTTCCAGAACGGCAGGCAGAGGGCGATCTCGTCGCCGAGGGGACAGGTCTCCGCGTTGGCGTCGACGCAGATGTCGTTCGATGGATTGCAGTTGCCGATCTGCGTGAGCCGTTCGCCGGTGCAGTGGTAGTAGACCTTTCCCCATCCGAGGATCGCCTGCACGGCGCGCAGGCGCTCCAGCACGTATTCGGCGGTGCCCGGACCGCTGCCGTTCCAGATCACCTGCGCGTCAGGATTGAGTCCGACCAGGCGGAGCGACACGCCGAGGGCGTCGGAGATGACCGGGAAGCCGGGAGCCGCGCCGGCGCGGATCCGCCCCAGGGTGTACGCGAGCTCCGCGATGCCCTTGCGCAGCCAGTGCACGGCGATGGTCTCCGCGGCGCTGATGCGATTGGCGGGGTTGGGAACCTTCGTGCCGTCGGAGAGCGTGAGCGGACTCGCGCCGCAACTGACCTTGTCGTCGGGCGTGCGATGGAGGGCGTCCGGCGCGGGCGGCGCATCGGCGTGCTGCTCCGCGGGCTCGTGCGGCTGCGCGAGACGCGTGGGCATCGTCAACGCGCGCCCGCGCTGCTGTGCGACGTGCGTCAGCTCGTGCGGGAGCGTTGCGCGGTCTTTGTGCGAGGCGAGGACGATGTCGTCGCCGAAGGCGAACGCGCGCGCCTCCACGCGCGCGGCGGCGCCGGGATCGACGTGCACACGCACGTTGGAGAAGTCGTGGCCGAGGCGGCGCTCCATGCCGGTGCGCAGGGCGAAGTCGAGCGGCTGCGACGGCGCGGCCAGGCCGTCGCGGATGGCGGTGGCGATGGTGTGATTGCCCACCGCGCGCTGCAGCGAGTGGAGGACAGGCAATCCTGCCTGTCCCGCCTTTCGTCCGGACAGGCAGGATTGCCTGTCCTCCACCCGGCGGCGATGCAACGGCGAGGCGGATGCGTGCTGGCGTC
>DASUSL010000294.1:0-4378 GCA_036375135.1 Thermoanaerobaculia bacterium
CCGATCGGGCGGAGGATCTCGTCGAAGAGCTTCCCCGCGTTCGTGGCGAACGGCTTCATCAGCTTGCGGTAGGACGCTTCGTCGGCGCCGAGGCGGCCGGCGGTGGCGTCGACCGACTGCTCGAGGATGGCCACCGAGCCGTCGTCGAGCGGATGCGCGATGGCCGCGGGCGACCAGGCCCACTCCAGGCCGTGCTCGGCCAGAGGGAGGTCGCGGATGAACGGCGAGACGACGCTCATCGGATGGATGGCGGAGCAGATGTCGTGATGGAAGCCGGGCAGCGTGACCTGTTCGGTGCGCGCGCCGCCGCCGATGGTCTCCTTCGCCTCGAGGACGAGCACGGACTTGCCCTCGCGCGCGAGGACGATGGCTGCCGAGAGACCGTTGGGACCGGAGCCGACGATGACTGCGTCGTGCATGAGGCCGGGTTTATCACGCCGGGTGCCAAGGTGGGAGCCGTTCTGCGGGTTGCGTGGCGAGCGCAGCCAGACGGGGGAGGCGGAAACCGGATTCGCTAAGTGATTGAATCGGGGCCGCTTTTCAGCGGCCCCGATTTTTTTTCACCAATCGGGGTAGGGATTTGGTTGCGCCAGTCACTCCTCAACTGGAGCAGTCCTTCACATGTACCTGATGCCACCGGTGGAAGCAGGACGAAGCAGCTCGCCGACCGAGCTGGAAACCCTCGTCCTATCTGACAAACATCTCGACTATCTGGGACAGGCAGCGCTCGAGCTCAACCCGGACATGCCCGCATCCTTCGGTCTGCCGCATCTGATCCGCACGATCCTGGATCGGGTGGAACAGAGCGGGATCGACCTCACTGATGCCTGCAGCGAGGAAGAGATCGCCCAACTGGCCGCAAGACGGCTCAGCCGGAAGACTTCGAACCACAGAAAATCACCGCGGTCTAACGCGCGGATTTTTTCTTCGAAGTCAGCAGCTCGACGATCTGATCGATCGAGTCTGCCTGCGACAGATCTGTACCACTCTGGAAAGCCGCCTCGATCAAACCGCGGATGATCTCCGCGCGGCTGATGGCCTTGCCATGCTTCAGCCGGATGT
Source organism: Thermoanaerobaculia bacterium (assembly GCA_036375135.1). GTDB lineage: Bacteria > Acidobacteriota > Thermoanaerobaculia > Gp7-AA8 > Gp7-AA8 > QHVT01. The sequence goes on from DASUSL010000294.1 coordinate 1,063, forward strand.
CGATGGCCAGACGATCGAGATAGGCGACATGCCGGTCGAGAAGAACGACCGTGATCTTCGCCCAGGGCTCGGTGTGGACAATAGGACGACCGCGATTGCTCTTTGCAGGACTCACGTGCACTCCTTCGCTCTCTGTTGTTGATTGATGATCGGAACCGAGTACGAGTGTACTTGGTTCGACTGTCGAAGTCTATCTTTCCGTACCTGCCTAAAGCCGTCACCACTGCGCGACGACGTCGACAGAATCAGCTCTGACACCATTACGTGACTTGCCGGACCTTCGGGGACGGATGGCGGCACGGGCGGAAGTGCGTTCATCCGCGTCAACATCTTACCTCCGCCCCGGATAATGGCAACAAAAAATGATATGGAAATAGGTCAGCTTAAGCCGAAATGCGCGCCAGCCGCACCCGGAACTCCGCTCCTCTCTCTGCATTCTCCGCGCTGATGCTCCCTCCATACGCATCGACGATCGCCTTCACGATTGCCAGTCCGAGTCCCGTGTGACCGGAGCGGCTTTCCGCCCGATGCGTGAAGAAGCGGTCGAAGATCCGCCCCAGATTCGCCTCGGGGATCCCCGGTCCCTGATCGATGACCCGCACGCTCACGCTGCCGTTTTCCGGCGCGGCGGCGATGGTGACGGTACTGCCAGGCGGCGAGAAGCTGGCCGCGTTGTCGAGCAGGTTCTCGAAGACCTGGATCAGCCGGTCCTCCGTCGCCTCGACGTACATCGGCGCGTCCGACAGTTGTAACTCGAAACGGATGCGCTCTCCTTCCCGCAACCGGAACCCGTCGACGATGCGGGACAGCAGCGCGCCGAGGTCGATGCGCTCCGGCGTCTCGCGCACGAGCTGCCCGTCGATGGTGGAGATCTCCCGCACGCCGCTGAGCAGCCGCTCCATGCGCGCCACTTCCTGCTCGATGACCCCCACGAACCGTCGCCGGTCCCCCGCATCGCGCACCTCGGAGAGCATCTCGTTGGCGTTGCGGATCGAGGCGAGCGGATTCTTCAGCTCGTGCACGACGTCGGACGCGAACTGCTCGACCAGCCCCACGTGCGCGTCCAGCCGCCGCATGATGCGCTCCAGCGCGCGCGACAGCTCGCCGATCTCGTCGCGCCGGTCCGAGCCGCGGAAGTCGATGTCGTGCACGCCGCCGCGGCGATCGAGCACGGCGTGCGCGTCGAGCCTGAGCTGCCGCAGCGGACCGACGATCGTGGCGGAGAAGAAGATGCTCACCAGGATGGCCACCGCCAGCGAGGCGATGAAGATGCGCATCACCCGCAGCCGCACGACGTAGAGGTCCTGCAGGATGGTGAAGGTGCTCTTCGACGCCACCACCGCGCCCACCGTCCAGCCGCCCACGACCACGGGCGTCATGCGATAGAGCGTCACCGACCGCTGCTGCCCGGCGGTGATCTTCTTCTCGAACGTCTCCTGGCCGCGCAGGGCGATGGCGATCTCGGGACCGGAGAGGCGCATGGCGTTGGCGAAGAAGTCGACTTCGAGCGGCTGCTCGGGCGGACGCACGTAACGGGCGATGGGACGGAAGAGAAACGCGCCGAGACGATAGAGGAGGTTGCGCCGGTCGGTGCGCGGAGGACGCTGCGGCGCGGGCGTCACGATCTCGTGCGAGTCGGCCACGACGCGGCCGCGCGAGTCGATGAGCCGCATGCGCAGGTCGTCGATCTTCGCGCGGCGGATGACGTCCTCGAAGGCGTCGGCGTCGAGCGTCCCCTCCCGCGCGATGGCCGCGGCCACGAGCCGCGAGCGATGCGTGAGGTCGCGCACTTCCGCCGTTTCCAGCCGCTCCTCGTACTGGCCGAGGAACAACACGCCCGCCATCGGGAGAAAGAGCAGGACGACGTTGAAGGCCAGCAGGCGGATGCCGAGGCGGGTGAAGGAGCGGAGTTTCATGGGCAGACAGTGCTGAGTGCTGAGTGCTGAGTGCTGAGTCCCGCCCACCCCGGCTTTTACTCAGCACTCAGCACTCAGCACTCAGGACTCAAGACTCCTTCCATCGATACCCCAACCCATACACCGTCTCGATCCGATCGAAGCTCCCGTCGACTTCTTCGAACTTGCGCCGCACGCGCTTGATGTGGCTGTCGATGGTGCGGTCACTGACGTAGACGTCGTGCGGGTAGCCGTCCTGGTGGAGCTGCTTGCGCGTCTTGACGTGGCCGGGATAGCGCACGAGCGCGTGCAGCATCATGAACTCGGTGACGGTGAGGCTGACCGGCGCCTCTTTCCAGCGCACGGAGTAGCGCTGCAGGTCGAGCTCGAGATTTCCGTGGCGCAGCGGCGCGTCGGCGGGAGGCCGCACGGCCGCGCTCTGGTCGATGGCCGCGCGGCGGAAGAGGACTTTCACGCGCGCCAGCAGCTCGCGCATCGAGAACGGCTTGCAGAGATAATCGTCCGCACCGATCTCCAGTCCGAGGACGCGGTCCAGCTCTTCGTCGCGCGAGGTGAGGAAGATGATGGGCGTGGCCTCGGAGACCGCGCGGATGCGGCGGCACAGCTCGAGGCCGTCCATCTCCGGCATCATGATGTCGAGGATGACCAGCCCGGGAAGCTTCTGCTGGAACGCACGCCAGGCCTCGAGGCCGGTGGCGTAGAGCTCGACCGGATACCCCTCGCGCCGCAGCGCGAAGCCGACCGTCTCGCGAATGTTGTCTTCGTCATCGACGACGGCGACGACGCTGTTGGCGGGGCGCACGGCGACAGATTGTAGTGGGCTTGTGAGACGAATCGTGACGCACCGGCGGCCGCCACCTTTTATGATGGAGCGGGTCCAATACAAATCGGAGGCGTCACCCAATGCGCATCTGGCGTTTCGCTGTCGCGTGGTTCGTCGTCATTTCTCTCTCCGCCGCCGAGCGTCCGCCCATCTATCGCGAGGAGTCCTTCGGGATCAGGAAGGACGCGCCTCCGGTCGTCGCGCATGAGTTCACGACGCCGGATGTCACGCTGCCAGCTCCGACGGATCTTCGTCCGGGGGGTGATCCACCGATCGTCGGAACGGTTCGGCCGGTCGCCGTCCACTTCGCCGCTCGCACCGAACCGCGGTCGTTCCGATCCGAAGGAGCAACCCACGTGCGTCTTCGTCTGACGAACGTGTCGATGCCTCCGGACGCCATCGCGTGGGTCATTGGCGCTAGCGGCTCGGCGGCCTTCGGCGCCGAACTGCTGCACGACCGCACTCTCTGGACGCCCAGCGTGGAAGGCGACACCATCACGTTGTCGCTGCCCGCCGGAGCACAGGCGGACGTCACCGCGATCGCACATATCGTGGCACCGCGGCCGGTGACGAATGC
>DASUSL010000295.1:0-5328 GCA_036375135.1 Thermoanaerobaculia bacterium
GAGCCACCGCTTTGGTAAACGTGCCACGCACCGCTCCGTTGCCCCGTTACCAAAGCGGCGGCTACCACGCACGAAGTGCTTTAGGAGTGCGGTGGCGGCGAGCCACCGCTTTGGTAAACGTGCCACGCACCGCTCCGTTGCCCCGTTACCAAAGCGGCGGCTACCACGCCGCCGCACTCCTAGAACTGGGCGGCGGCGAGGCTCGGGGCCTCGAGAGGTGCTACTTTCACGGCGTGAGATTCTACGTCGCCGTGCTCGCCACGCTGATCGCCGTGAACGCATCCGCGCAGTTCAGCGAGACGCTCGAAGTGCGCGTGCTCGAGATCGAGGCCACCGTCGTCGACCGCCAGCAGCGGCCGGTCGAAGGACTGACACGCGAAGACTTCGTCGTCACCATCGACGGCAGGCCCGCCGAGATCACCAACTTCTCCTTCATCAGCCGCGGCGCCACGCGCGACGCCGAGGCGTCGGCGCACGCGGTCGAGATGCCGGTGCCGACGCGCCTGATCATCGTCGTCGACGACCTGCATCTCCATCCCGAGTCGAAACAGCGCGCGCTGACGGCGCTGCGGCAGTACGTCAACGAGACGATGGACGCCGCGACGACGGCGACACTCCTGACCTGGAACGGCGCGCTGACGACGCGCACCACGCCGACCAGCCGTCGCGACATCCTTCTCAGCGCCATCGCGGCCTCGGCCAGCGAGATGCCGCGCGGCCTGGCCATCGACGCCGAGCGCCGCCAGCTCCAGCAGATCCAGCAGAACATGGGCGGCGCCGCGTACCGGCAGGCGGTGGAGTACTACGCCGAGTCGCGCACCGAAGACGTGGAGCGCACGCTCGCGGCGTTGCGCGACATCATCGACACCGCCGCCTCGGCCATCGACGGCCGCAAGATCCTGCTGCTGATCTCGGAGGGCGTGCCGATGCGTCCCGGCGCCGAGATGTTCGCCTCGGCGGCGGGCATCCGCGCGCTCCCCGTCGACTCGGCACGCTTCAACCAATCGCTCGCGTTCGAGGAGCTCGCGCGGCGCGCGCAGGCGGCGGGCGTCGTCTTCAGCACGCTCGCGCCGCAGGCCGCGGCGGGGACGCACGAGGGCGGGATGGGCAACGTCGACTTCACCGTCGACACGCGCCTGAGCCGCGACACCGCGCACGGCGGCGTGGCGCTGCTGGCGCGCGAGACCGGCGGCACGCTGGTCGCGGATCAGAACGATCTCGCCGCCGCGCTGCGGCGCATCGACGAGCGCGTCTCGACGTACTACTCGCTGGCCGTGCGCCTCCCGAGCGGCGCGTCCGATCCGAAGATCGAGGTGCGCGTGAAAGAGCAGCCGAAGCTGCGCGTGCACACCGCGCAGCGGCGCGGCCTGCCGTCGCGCGACGAGGCCATCGCCACGGCGCTGCGCACGCAGCTCACGCGGCGCAACGAGGACAACCCGCTCGACGCGCGCCTCGTCGTCGACGTGCAGCCGCGGGAAAGCGGCTGTGTGGCCGCGCTGCAGTTCCTCGTCCCCTCCGCGAAGCTCACGCTGCTGCCGGCGACGGAGCCGATCCGCGGACAGCTCGACGTCTGGTTCACCGTCGCCGACGAGCGCGACTTCCAGACGCCGGTGCGGACGCGCGGCATCGCCATCACGTCGAAGCACGGCTCGGTGATCGGCTACTCCCAGCCGCTGAACATCGCGCCGGGACGCTACGTCGTCTCGACCGCGCTCGTCGACCGCCTCAGCGGCGCCACGACGTACCTGCAGCGCGACGTGGAGTGCGGCGGCTGATGCACGTGCGCGTCGTGCTGGTCGAGCCGATGGAGGCGGGGAACGTCGGCGCCGCGGCGCGGGCGATGAAGAACTTCGGCTTCACCGACCTCTGGATCGTCGGCAGCAGGAGCGAGCGCGTCGACGACGTGTCGGCGTGGTGGGCCGTCGGCGCGCTCGACGTCGTGCAGAGTGCCACGCGCGTCGACACGCTCGAGGAGGCGCTGGCCGACTGCCATCTCACCGTGGCCACGACCGCGGTCCGCGGAAGGCAGGTCTACGATCACCTGCAGCCCGCCGACGTGGCCAGGCTCGCGAACGAGCAGCTCGGCGAAGGACATCGCATCGCCGTCGTCTTCGGCCGCGAGAAGTGGGGACTGACCGGACGCGAGGTGATGCTCTGCCAGCGCACCGCGTCCATTCCGACCTGGCCGGAGTTCCCGACCATGAACCTGGCCATGTCCGTCGGCATCTTCTGCTACGAGCTCGGCAAGGGACTGCGTCCCGCGCCGAAAGAGCGCGAGCCGGCCGTCCACCAACTGGTCAACGAGTTGACCAGGGAGACGCGGGCCCTCCTGACCGAGGTCGACTACTTCGGCGACAAGAATCCCGACCGCATGTGCGCGGAGCTGCAGGCCATGGTCGGACGCGCGGCGCTGACCACGCGGGAGGCGTCGCTGCTGCTGGCGATGGTGCGGAAGATCAGCGGGCACTCACGCAGAACACGCGCAGCGGATCCGAAGGGAGCGAGTGAAACTTGATCTTCAGGAAGCCCGCCTCCTTCAGCATCTGCATGGCCCGCTCCTCGCCCCACATCCGGCCGAGCGCCTCGCCGTCCTGCCCAAGGGCCACGGGCACCGCGTGCAGCAGCGAGAGCGCGTAGAGCATCGGCGCGTACGGGTTGTCGGCGTTGCGCGCGAGGTGGCTCGACGCCGCCACTTCCTGCATCAGGAAGACGCCGTCGCGCTTGAGCGCGTTGGCGATGTTGCGCAGCACCAGGCGCGGGAAGGCCTGCTCGTGGATCGACTCCAGCGCCAGGACCAGGTCGTAGCAGCGCGGCTCGTCGAGGCTGGCCACGTCGCCGGCCACGAACTCCACGTTGCGCAGTCCCGACTCCTCGAGCCGCTCGTTCGCCTCGTCGATGGAGCGGTGCGAGATGTCGTAGCCGCGGAACGCGGAGCGCGGGAACATCCGGCCCAGGACCGTCAGCACCGCGCCGTCGCCGCAGCCGGCGTCGAGGACCGTCGCGCCGGCGGAGAGGCGATGCTCGATGCCCGGCACCAGCTCCAGCATGGCCCGGACGTAGTCCTCGTCGACGACCTGGCGCTTCTGCTGCTCGAGCAGCGCATACACGCGCTCGTAGGCCTCGGGGGTCACGCCGCCGCCGCTGTGGAAGCCGGCCACGACGAGATCCTCGACGCCCGCGAGCAGCGCGAGCAGCTCCGTGGCGGGCGCGAGGTTCGCACCTCCCGCTCCGCGCGTCAGCACCGCCGCGTACTCGATCGGAAGAAAGTACGTGCCGGTTCGCACGTCGTAGTGCACGATACGCGCGGCCGTCATGGCCGCGAGCCACTCGCGCACGTAGCGTTCGGCCAGTCCGGCCGCCGCGGCGACGTCGTGACTCGTCGACGGAGGAAGGGCAGCCATCGTGTCGAACAGACGGGTCCTGTGCCCGATGCTGATGAGCAGGGCGACGAAACCGCTGTTGAGCGTGCGGCCGATGCGGCTCGCATACACATCGGCGCTGGTGAGGGGCTCGAGATACATGACGGACATCGTTCCTCCCTTCGGGATGTAAACGGTTACAGCAAAGTAGAGTCACCCCGGTTTGCAATCCGGGAGAGAATGTGGGGAAAGTTCGGGATCATCCGCCTGCATGTTCCGTTTTGGTGAGTTCGAGCTCGATTTAGACCGCTACGAGTTGCGTCGCGGCGGCGAAGCCGTGAAGGCGGAGCCGCGCGTGCTGGAGGTGCTGAACTACCTCATCGAGCGCCGCGACCGCGTGGTGCCGAAAGAGGAGTTGCTCGACACGCTCTGGGCCGACGTGCACGTGTCCGACTCGGCGCTGACGACGGCCATCCGCGACGCGCGTCGCGCGCTCAGCGACTCGCCGACGGACCCGCGCTGGATCCGCACGATCTACGGCCGCGGCTTCCGCTTCGTCGGCCAGGTCGAGGACAACGCCCCCGCGCCCGCACCCGTCGCCGCGCCGGTGATGCCCGCCGCCGACGACAAGTCGATCGCGGTGCTGCCGTTCACCGACCTCAGCCCCGCGCACGACCAGCGCCATTTCTGCGAAGGGATCGCCGAGGAGCTGATCAACACGCTCACGCGCCTGCGCGAAGTGCGCGTCGTGTCGCGCGCCACGGCTTTCGATTTCAGCGAAGACGACGACGTGCGCCTCCTCGGCACGAGGCTCGGCGTGCGCCACGTGCTGCGCGGCAGCGTGCGCAAGGCGGAGGAGCGGCTGCGCATCACCGTGCACCTCGTCGACACGCGCAAGGGACATCACGTCTGGAGCGAAAAGTACGACCGCAACGTCGGCGACATCTTCGCGCTGCAGGAAGAGATCGCGGACAAGACCGCGCGCGTGCTCCTCGGCGTCGTGACCGACATCCACACGCTGCGCTCCACGCCCGTGCGCATCGACGCGTACGAGTTCCACCTGCGCGGCCGGCAGCATCTGGCCGAGGGATCGCCGGAGAGCTTCGACGCCGCGGTGGGGATGTTCGAATTGGCCATCGACTTCGACGCGGAGTACGCGCCGGCGCATGCGGGCCTCGCGGACGCGCTGGCGGAGCTCTACTCGATCCGCGGCGAGGAGGAGCTGCGCACGCGCGCCGATGCCTCGGCCACGCGCGCGGTCGAGCTCGCGCCCGGCATCGCGGAGACGCACATCAGCCGCGGACACGTGCTCATCGCGCAGGAGCGCTACGCCGACGCGGCGAAGGAGCTGGAGCTGGCGATGTCGATCAATCCGCGCTCGTCCGAGGCGTACTACCGCATGGGCCACCTGCGGGTGCGCGAGGCGAAGCTGGAAGAGGCGGCGGAGATGTTCGAGCGCGCGGCCGGACTGGAGCCCGCCGATTTCCGCCCGCCGCTGCAGCTCGTCTGGATCTACCGCACGCTGGGCCGCGACGCGGAGTCGCGCGAGGCGGAGGCACGCACCGTAGCGCTGCGCGCCATTCGTACGCGCTAGCGTCTGGACTGCGGAAGCGTTGGAGGCTGTCTCAAAACGTAGGACAGGCTTCAGCCTGTCCCGCGCTCGCGAAGAAGTGCGCGAACTGCACCGGAGGGACAGGCTGAAGCCTGTCCTACGTTCGAGAGCGGCAGCGTTGCTGCCGCCGCGGCTCTCGCCGCGGCATTCGGGAGCGGCAGCAACGCTGCCGCAGTCCAGACGCGATAGCATCGCGCGCTCATGCTTTTCGAGCCGCTCACCCTCCGTTCCATCACCTTTCCGAATCGCATCTGGGTCTCGCCGATGTGTCAGTACTCGAGCGACGACGGCATGCCGAACGACTGGCACTTCGTGCACCTCGGCAGCCGCGCGGTCGGCGGCGCGGGCCTGATCCTC
>DASUSL010000296.1:0-7730 GCA_036375135.1 Thermoanaerobaculia bacterium
GCAGCCGGCGGGGACGCCGGCGCTCCTATTCGAAGTAGCCCACTACGTCGATGGCCAGGTGTGCCGTCCCTCCGCTGATCGACGTGAACACCGTCACCTGTCCGTTCGTCCCCACTGCCACCACGGCGTTGTTCGCGCGGGTGCGGCCGTTGCGCACGTTCACGCTGCTCGTGTTCGGGCGCGGCCAGCCGGCGGGATAGAGCGTCAGGAAGCCGCTGGCGCTGGGGTTGATCACGGTGACGTTCACGGCCAGCGCGGAGGCGGTGACCGGCACGTTGCAGGCGCCGGTGAGTGTGAACGTGCGCGTGCCGTCGAAGAGGGCGGCGCCGCCGCGGGTGTCGACGAGGCGGCACGGCGTCACGACGAAAAAGTCGGTGCCGCCGAGCGGCGCGAAGCTGGCCACGTAGCGGCGCGCGGCGGCGGGCGTGGTGATGTCGTGCGTCTGCGCGCCGCCGTCGGACCAGCCGGTGAAGTCGTACGAGGCGCCGAACAGCGTCTGGTCGAACGCGGAGATGGGGAACGTCCAGTTCTCCCACGACACGATCTCCGCCGGCGTGACGAAGTCGACGCCGTTCACGCGCACGCTCGCGCCGCTCGGAATGGTATCGAACGACAGCGTGACGCGGCGCGGGTCGAGCTGCCGCGTGGCCGTCGACGACACGCCCGCGGAGTCGGTCGCGGTGAGACGGATCTCGAGGAACGAATTCGTGGCGGCGAAGAGATCCTCCGGCGCCGGCGCGGTCAGCGCGACGTTGTTGCCCGTCGTCGCGAGGTACGGATGCGTGTGCGTGTTGTGATGGAGCAGCACGCTCCAGCTCAGCGACGACGCGGGGAGCGTCCCATCCTCCGCGTCCGTCGCGCTGCCGGTCAGGGTGAAGCCCTGGCCGACGGCGAAGGTCGTTCCCGCCGCGGGCGACGTGATCGACACGCTGGGCGCGGTGTTGCCCGCGGTGATGCGCACCGTGGCCGGCGTCGAGAAGGCGAAGTGGTTGTCGCGCGCGCGCAGCGTGGCCGTGTAGACGCCCGACGCATACGTGTGCTGGATCGTCAGCGACGTCGTCGAGACCTCGGGCGATCCATCGCCGAAGTTCCAGAAGTACGTGAGCGTGTTGCCGGCGTCGGGATCGCTGCTGCCCGCGGCGCTGAGGGTCGTGGTCAGCGGCGCGGCGCCGGTCGTGGGATTCGCGCCGGCGACGGCGTTCGGCGCGTTGTTGCCGGCCGGGTTGTTGTACTGGATGCGGCGCACCTGGCCGCCGCCGGCGTACGTCGTGTAGTAGAGCGCCTGCGTCGCGCCCGAGGGGCCGAAGAGGAGATGCACGGCGCTGCTGCTGCCGAGGCCCGTGGCGAACGCGGAGGTGGTGTAGCCGGAGCCGGAGGCGCGCATGGCGAAGATGGTGCCGCAGACGTAGTCGCTGAAGAGATATTGATTGTCGTAGCCGGGCCAGACGCCGTTCGGCACGAACGCGCCGCCGGTGATCGAGCCGCAGCCGCTCACCGACGTCCCCGGCACGCTGCCGCCGTGCGAGTACTCGAAGATCGGATCGACCATCCCCGCGGGCGCGGGGTTGCAGGGGCCGGAGGTGCTGTTCGTGTGCGCGCCCTCGCGGCAGTTCCAGCCGTAGTCGGCGCCGCTCTGGCCGAGGTCGATCTCTTCCCAGGCGCCCTGTCCGACGTCGTTGATGAAGAAGCGCGTCGACGAGGAGTTCGGGTCGAAGGCGAAGCGGAAGGGGTTGCGCAGGCCCCAGGCGAACGTCTCCTGGCACTTGTTGCCCGCGGTCGTCGAGCCGGTCACGTTGCAGCGCGCGGTGCCGGCGCCCTGGAACGGATTCGACGGCGGGATGCCGCCGCTGCTGGTGATGCGCAGGATCTTGCCGGTGAGGACGTGCTGGTCGCGCGCGGCGTCGTTGGTGCCGGCGCAGCCGCCGCCGGCGTAGTCGCAGCCGCCGTCGCCGATGGAGATGTACAGATAGCCGTCCTTGCCGAAGGCGAGATCGCCGGCGTTGTGGTTGCCGGCGGGGGAGGGCATGTTGTCGACGAGCACGAGCTCGGTCGCGGCGCTGATGGTGTTGCCGCTCATGGTGAAGCGCGAGACGCGGTTCACGCACGCGCCCGCCGCGGTGCGGAAGGTGCGGAAGAGATAGACGTGGCCGTTGGAGGCGAAGGCGGGATCGACGGCGATGCCGAGGAGGCCGCGCTCGGAGTTGGTGCAGATGGTGGTGGAGCCGAAGGTGATGGCCGGCGTGGCCAGCAGCGTCCCGTTCTGCACGACGTGCAGGCTGCCGGCCTGCCGCGAGACGAGCAGCCGCCCGTCGGGCGTGAAGGCGAGCGCGGTGGGGCCGCCGATGTTCGTGACCAGCGTGTCGCTGAAACCGGCGGGGACGGCGGCCATCACGGGAGCGGCGAGGAGAAGCACCAGGACGAGGCGGAGCATGGAGGCGGGTTGAAGCAGCGATCGTTCCAGATGGGAGGGCAGAGGCGCGCAGGCTCAGAGGCTCGAAGTCGCAAGGCTGAGAGTCTCAAAGGCTCAAAGTCGCAAAGTCGCAAAGGCTCAGAGTCGCAAAGTCGCAAAGTCGCAAAGTCGCAAAGTCGCAAAGCGGATCTCCTGTGAGCCTATGAGACTCTGCGCCTTTGAGACTCTGAGACTCTGAGACTTTGAGACTCTGAGACTTTGAGACCTTGAGACCGTGCGACCCTGAGACTCTGAGCCTCTGCCACTCTGCGACCGTGAGACCCTGACCCAGCAATGCAGCCGCAGAACGCCACCTCCTCCATCGTCGCCCTCGGCGTCGTCGGCGTCGCGCTCCTCATCGCCGGCGTGCTGATGCTGCGCGCCGCGATCCGCGCGCGCGTCGCGTACCGCAAGGCGCGGCGCACGTATCGCCGCGTGACCGGCAGGGTGATCGGCAACAAGTCGCAAGTCCACGGGGGGACGACGGTCTACTGTCCGATCGTCGAGATCCGCGAGCCGCGCAGGACGTTCTCGCCTCCGATGTACGCCAGCAAGAAGCTCGCGGAAGGGCGGGAGGTGGCGGTGCTGTGCCACCGGCGCGGGGGCGATCTGATCCTCGACGAGCATCCGTTCCGTGGCGGCTTCGCCGGCGGCTGCCTCTTCCTCTTCTTCGCCATGATGGTCACCGCGCTCGGAGTGCTGGCCATCTACGCCGTGATTTGATTGAATCCGCCCGCCATGCCGCGCTCTTTCGAAGGAGATCTCGACGCCACCGGCCTCCGGTTCGGAATCATCGCCTCGCGTTTCAACGACGAGATCGTGTCGGGGCTGCTCGACGGCGCCACGACCTGCCTGCAGCGCCACGGCGCGACCGACGAGGCGGTGACCCTCTACCGCGTCCCCGGCGCCTTCGAGATCCCGACGCTGGCGCGCCTGGTGGCCGGCCATCACGACGCGCTGATCACCCTCGGCTGCCTCCTGCGCGGCGACACGCCGCACTTCGACTTCATCTCCGCGCAGGTCACCAACGAGCTGTCGCACGTCTCGGTCAAGACGCAGCAGCCGATCGCCTTCGGCGTCATCACCTGCAACACGCGCGAGCAGGCGGTGGAGCGCTCGTCGCCCGGCACCTCGAACAAAGGATGGGAGGCGGCGCTGGCGGCCATCGAGATGGCGAATCTCTGGCGCGCCCTTCGCACGGAGGAGTCGTTCTGATGGGTGCCCGTCGCAAGGCGCGCGAGCTCGCGCTGCAGATGCTCTTTCAACACGACATGTCCGGCAATCAGCCGGACCAGATCATCGACACGTTCGAGGAGCTGCAGAAGTCGAAGCCGAACACGCGCGAGTTCGCGACCAAGATCTTCCGCGGCACGGTGCAGCACATGCCGGAGCTCGACGAGATGATCCAGAACCAGGCCGAGAACTGGCGGCTCTCGCGCATGGCCGCCGTCGACCGCAACATCATCCGCATGTCGGTCTACGAGTTCCTGCACGAGGACGACACGCCGAAGCTGGTCATCATCGACGAGGCCATCGAGATCGCGAAAAAGTACGGCACGCAGAAGTCGAGTCAGTTCATCAACGGCATCCTCGACGGAATCCTGAAACGCTACAATCTCGGTGATGAAGGCAGAAATCAGAAATCAGAAAGCAGAAGCTGACGCCTCCCGATTTCTGATCTCTGACCTCTGCTTTCTGCCTTCCGAGCGCCGCGGCGCGGTGAGGAAAGCAGAAATCAGAAATCAGAAATCAGAAGCTGATGCTGCCTCCGAATTTCTGCTTTCTGCTTTCTGCTTTCTGCCTTCCGCGCCGAGAGGCGCACGATGAGCCTCCTCGGCCGCCTGGAAGACCTCTCCCTCACTGACATCATCCAGATCGTCTACCTCTCCCGCCGCACCGGCGTGCTGGAGATCATCAACGACGCCGGCCGCCACACGGTGCTCTTCCGCCAGGGACTCGTCGTCAACGCCGCCTCTCCCGAACATCCCGACCTGCTCTCGTTCCTCGAGGCCGCGGGCCTCGTGAAGAGCGAGCAGGCGAAGCTCGTGCGGCAGATGGAGGAGAGCGGCATCCCCTCGGGCGTGGCGCTGCTGGAGATGAACGTCCTCTCGAAGGACGACCTCGCGAACGCCGTGCGCCAGCGCATCCTCAGCGTCGTCACGCCGCTGCTGGTGAGCAAGGAAGGGGAGTTCAACTTCATCCTCAGCGAGTCGATGAGCCCCGCGGACCTCGAGCACGAGCCCGACCAGCTCTTCCGCGAGGGCGGCTTCCCGCCGAACAAGCTCCTCGGCTCCGCCGACGGCGAGAAGATCAAGCCGCTCAAGGGACTCGAGGAGTCGCTGAAGGCCGGCAAGGCCCTGCTGCGCGGCTCCGCCTCCGCCGAGACGACGCCCGCCTCGCTGAACCTCGGCCTCGGCCAGCCGCTCGAGCCGCCCCCTCCGCCACCGAAGCTCCCCGGCACCGCGCCGTCGCCGACCGACAACGTCGTGCCGTTCCCGACGGCGCGCGAGGAGTTCACGCCGATCGACGAGCTGCCGGAAGAGAGTGGAGGACAGGCAATCCTGCCTGTCCCGCCGCCAGACGCGGAGAAGCGGGATCGCCCGTCCACGTCGCCCGCCGCCTCCGGCCAGTTCAAAGTGGCCGGCGGCCTGTTCGAGGTGGAGTCGCCCGACGCCGCGTATCGCAACGTGGTCCTCTTCGAGCGCAACCCGCTCGTGCGCGTGGCCGCGCGGCGCGCCTTCACCAAAGAGGGGGTGAAGATCTTCCAGTACGGCACGCTCGACGACGTCCGCTCCGCGATGACGGACCTCTTCCGCTCGAACAGTTTCTTCGTCACGTTCCTCGAGTTGACGCGCGACGACGCTTCCGTGCGCCTGCTGCAGCAGCTCAAGCGCAAGAACCCGCGGCTGCCGGTGGTGGTCATCGATGAAGAGGCGGACCTGCGCCGCCGCCACGATCTCCTCCGCCGCGGCGCGGACCTCTATCTCACCAAGCCGTCGCCCGCGCGCATGCAGCCGGGGCTGGTGGAAGAAGAGCTGGCCCTCTTCGCCGACGAGCTGCTGCTCTTCGCCGAGCGCTCGTTCGCGCAGTGGGAGCAGCTCACCGGCGGCGGCGTGGAGGCGGGGAAGAAGTTTTACGAGCAGGCGAACAAGGAGACGATGGACCGCTCCTTCGGCCTGCTGCGGCAGCTCATCAACGAGCTGTCGAACCCGAACGACATCGGCCAGGTCTCCGCGACCATCCTCCGCCTCTCCGCCGAGTACCTCGACCGCGGCGCGCTGTTCATGGCCTCCGACGACGCGTTCGTCGGGCTGGGCGGCTTCGGCGTGACCGGCGGCGGCGACGCGATGGACAGCCGCGTGCGCGGCCTGCGCATCCCGCGCACACAGCCGTCGCTGCTGGCGGACGTGGTCGGCGCGAACGAGGCGCATCACGGCAAGATGCGCCGCACTCCGGCGAACGTCGACCTCATCGAACGCCTCGGAGGCCTGCTGCCGACGGAAGTCGTTGCACTTCCGATCATGCACGCCAACCGCGCCATTGGTATCCTGTACGGCGATAACGCCGAACATCGGGCGCCGATCGACAGCATGACGGGTTTGGAGATCTTCCTATCGCAGGCGGGATACGCCTTCGGCAACGCGGTCTTCGCATCGGAGAGGGCGGGGCGGCGCTGACGTCATGAAGATTCTCGTGGTCGAAGACTCGTCGTCGATGCGCGCCTACCTCACCACCATCATCGAGGGAGGGACGGAGAGCTACGACCTCGAGATCGTCGAGGCGGCCAGCGGCTTCGAGGCGCTGAAGACTCTCCCGCACCACAAGTTCGACGCCATCCTCACCGACATCAACATGCCCGACATCAACGGGCTCGAGCTGGTCAGCTTCCTCAAGAACCACCCCGTCCACCGCTCCATCCCCATCATGGTGATCTCCACCGAGTCGACGGAAGAAGACCGCCGCCGCGCCGCCGCGCTGGGCGCGGAGGAGTACCTGGTGAAGCCGTTCGAGGCAGGGGAGCTGGTCGAGAAGCTGCGGCGTTTGTTGAAAGTGGCCTGAGGGGAGTGTCCCCGTCTTCGATGCGGCGCTGAGATGCGCCTGATCTTCAACACCGGCGCGGACGATCTGCGGCCGGGGAGCGCCGTCTCCGCGTTCGTCATCCTGAAGGACGGCCGCCGCGTGGAGTCGAAGCCGCTGAACTGCCGCCGCGACAACTGCACCGGTTTCCAGGCGAAGTCGCGCAAGACGCTGGAGTGGACTCTCGACCCCAAGACCACGCTGCGCCCAGAAGAGATCTACCGCTTCGGCCTCGCCTTGAAGAGCGGCAGGAGAGGTCTTTTTGACACCGGCGACAACCGGGACCTCCACGCCCTCGAAGTCGAGTACGTCGCCGGCAGCCAGACCAGGCTGCTGCTCGAGCTGAGCAATCGCGGCGGCGTGTACCGCTTCAAGAGCGACGACTCCTGGGAGTCGGACCCGCTGCGGCGGTAGCGCGGCGCCGGCGCTCCCGCCACGCGTGAAACTCTCCTTCCGCCCACCAGTTGTCGAACGTTTCGACCCACAGCTCGCCGTCCGTTTTCAGGATGCCGTACTCGATCTGCAGCGGCATGGCCGAATCGTCGGTGTAGATCGGGCGGCTCCAGCACAGTACCCCGGGATGCGTCGCGCAGTACGTCTCCATCGCGCGGTAGCGACGGCCCGCGGGGGACCACCCGCGATTGAGATCGCGTCGCTGGATGAAGACGTTCAGCTCCGAGCCCGCCACCGCGCCGCCGATGGAGTGCGCGATGAAGTGTCCTTTGTCCCACGCTCTGCCGAAGGTGCCGTCCGTCGGCCCGAGCCAGCCGCGCAGGCGGGAGTCGTCGCGATGGCGCGCGTCGGGAGCCGTGATGCCGAGGACGGCCATGAGGCGCGACTCGAGATTCGGCTCGTCGGCGATCTCGCCGGTGGCGATGAGCGTGTCCTGATCGTCGTAGTAGTAGTCGAACGAGCCGCGGGTGATGATGCCGACGTTCAACCGCCGCGCGGGCGTCATGGCCACGTAAGCCTCATGCCAGACGTGCGGCAGCTCGACGCGCAGGAACTGCGCGACGGTCTCACCGTGCTTCGCGGCCGCCGCGACCATGCGTGTGTAGATTTCCACGTCGATGATCGTAGCGCCTCCGGCGGGCCGGCACGGCCGGCAGCGCGATCGAGGCGCGTGCGTCACGAGACACGCGCTTCAGGCGACAAGCGTGCGGCCCGGCTATGCCAACCAGCGCTGCCGGCCGCGCCGGCCCGC
>DASUSL010000297.1:0-13943 GCA_036375135.1 Thermoanaerobaculia bacterium
GCGCGACGATGGCGCGGGAGGGCGGGCTGAAGCCGCGCCCCACATTTGGGGCCGCTCGCTCGCGAGAACCGTGACACCGCCCCACCGGAAACACGAAGGGCGAGCCGAAGCGCGCGACGATGGCGCGCGGGGAGGGCGGGCTGGAGCCGCTCGCGAAGAACGCGCTCCATGTGGGGCGCGGCTTCAGCCCGCCCCGCGCTCGCGAAAACTGTGGCCGCGCTCGGGAAACCCGAAGTAGAACGAGCCGAAGCCCCTGCTGCGCGACGATGGCGCGGGAGGGCGGGCTGAAGCCGCGCCCCACATTGGGGCTCCGCGCCTGGAAACACAAAGGGCGAGCCGAGGCTCGCCCTTTGTTGCAATCGCGCGGAGGAAACCTTACGCGTTCTTCTGCTTTGCCAGTCCGGCTTTCGCGGCTTCGGCCAGGGCCGTGAAGCCGGCGGCGTCGCGGACGGCCATGTCGGCCAGGATCTTCCGGTCCATCGTGTTGCCGGCCAGCTTCAGGCCGTTGATGAACGTCGAGTACGACATGCCGTTCTGGCGGGCGGCGGCGTTGATGCGGGCGATCCACAGCTTGCGGAAGTCACCCTTGCGATCCTTGCGGCCGGTGAAGGCGGAGTTGAGCGCCTTGTCGACGGCCTGCTGCGCGATGCGGTGACCGCGCGACCTCATCCCGTAGAAGCCCTTGGCGAGCTTCAGGATCTTGGCGCGGCGGTTCTTTCTTTTGGGACCTCGTTTGACTCTCGGCATTGCTTCTCCTCGTTTTCCTTCTTCGTGAGCGGACGGGCCAGGAGTGGTGTTGCCGCGTCGCGCTCGGTCAGGGGTTCAGTGCTGGGTGCTGGGTGCTGGGTGCTGAGAAGTGGCTCTCAGCACCCAGCACTCAGCACTCAGCACCCCGTACTACTTGTACGGGATCATGCGGGCCACGGTCTTCGCATTCGCGGGGGAGACCTCGGCCTCGCCGGCGAGCTTGGCTTTGCGCCCCGGCGACTTCTTGGTCAAAATGTGCGAGTGGAAGGCGTGGTTGCGCTGGAGCTTGCCGCTGCCGGTCTTCTTGAACCGCTTGGCGGCACCACGGTGCGTCTTCATCTTAGGCATAGTTTCTCCCTAAAGCCCTGCTGGAAACCGGCTTGAGCTGGAGTTGATTCCAGCGGAGGACTGCTATTTGTTCGGCGCGATGACCACCGACATGCGGTTGCCCTGCACGTCCGGGTGCTGGTTTTCCGAGGCGCCGTACTCCTTGACCTCGATCAGCAGGCGGTCGAGCACGGCTTTGCCGAGCTCCATGTGCGTCATCTCGCGGCCGCGGAAGCGAACGATGGCCTTGACCTTGTCGCCGTGCTCGAGGAAGCGGATGACGTGGTTCTTCTTGAAGTCGAAGTCATGCTCGTCGATGCGGGGGCGGAACTGCACCTCCTTGACGATGATCACCTTCTGCTTCTTCTTCGCTTCCGATTCCTTCTTCTTCTTCTCGAAGAGGAACTTCCCGTAATCCATGATCTTGCAGACGGGCGGGTTGGCCGACGGCGAGATCTCGACGAGATCGAGGTCTTTCTCGCGCGCCATCTCGTTTGCCTGCGCGATGGGAACGATTCCGACCTGTTTTCCCTCGGAATCGATCAGGCGCACCTCGGGGTGGCGGATCAGGTCATTGATACGGTTTTCGGGCTCCGCCGGACGGCGGTCGAATCTCGGATTACGGCGTGGGGGAAAAATACGTGGTTCCTCCTAAGGTTTTGCGGGTGGCCAAAAATACGGACAAAGCCGTCATAAAGTCAACGCGCGGCTGGCATTCAACTCCTTCGCCATGCCGATCAATTCCTCGACCGGGACGCTTCCCTGGTCGCCGCCGGTGCGCTTGCGCAGGCTCACCGCGCCGCTGGACGCTTCCTTTTCGCCGACGATCAGCATCCACGGCAGCTTGCGCAACTGCGCGTTGCGGATCTTCGCGCCGAGCTTGTCGTTCGACGCGTCGACCTCCACGCGCACGCCGGCCGCGCGCAGTTTCGCCGCGACCTCGCCCGCGTAGTCGACGAACTTCTCCGACAGCGGCAGCACCGCCGCCTGCACGGGATTCAGCCAGAACGGGAACGCGCCGGCGAAGTGCTCGATGAGGATGGCGATGAAGCGCTCGAACGAGCCGTAGATCGCGCGGTGCAGCACGGCCGGACGATGCTCGCTGTTGTCCGCGCCGACGTAGGTCAGGTCGAAACGCTCCGGCGCGTTGTAGTCGAGCTGGATCGTGCCGAGCTGCCACTTGCGGCCGATGGAGTCGGACACGTCGAAGTCGATCTTCGGACCGTAGAACGCTCCTTCGCCCTCCTTGATCTCGAACGGACGCCCGAGGGACTCGAGCGCGCTGCGCAGGAGCGACTCGGCGCGATCCCACAGCGCGTCGTCGCCGATGCGCTGCGGCGGGCGGGTCGAGAACTTGGCGGTGTACTCGAGGCCGACCGTCGAATAGACGCGGTCGAGCAGCGCCACGAAGCGGCGCACCTCGTCCGGCACGTCGTCCTCGACGCAGTAGATGTGCGCGTCGTCCTGCGCGAACTGCCGCACCCGGGTCAGGCCGCCCAGCGATCCGGTCAGCTCGTTGCGGTGCAGCACGTCCTGCGTGTGCAGCCGCAGCGGCAGGTCGCGGTAGCTGTGCTTCTTCATCCCGAAGTAGAGATGGTGCGACGGGCAGTTCATCGGCTTCATCGAGAAGTCGTGCTCCTCCGTCTCGTTGTCGAGGACGAGGAACATGTTCTCTTTGTACTTGCCCCAGTGGCCGCTGATCTCCCAGAGGCCTTTGTTGAAGAGCAGCGGGGTCTTGATCTCGACGTAGCCGTTCTCGAACACGACCTCGCGCATGAAGTTCGCGAGGAGGTGGTAGAGCGTGGTGCCGGCCGGGGTCCAGAATGCCGCGCCGGGCGCGAAGGGGTGGAAGTAGAAGAGGTCGAGCTCCTTGCCGAGGCGGCGGTGGTCGCGCGCCTTCGCCTCTTCGACCTGCTTGAGGTGCGCCTCGAGCTGTTCCTTGTCGCCCCACGCGGTGCCGTAGATGCGCTGCAGCATCGCGTTCTTCTCGTCGCCGCGCCAGTAGGCGCCGGCCACGTTGAGCAGCTTGAACGCGCCCAGCTTGCCGGTCGACGGGACGTGCGGTCCGCGGCAGAGATCGAACCACTCGCCCTGGCGATAGACCGACAGCGGCTCGTCGCCGGGGATCCCTTTGATGATCTCGACCTTGTAGCGCTCGCCGATCTTCTCGAAGGTCTCGATGGCCTGGTCGCGCGACCACACCTCGCGGCGCACCGGCAGGTCGCGCTTCACGAGCTCCTGCATCTTCTCCTCGATGCGGCGCAGGTCGTCCTCGGTGAACGGACGCTCGGTGCCGAAGTCGTAGAAGAAGCCGTGCTCGATCACGGGGCCGATGGTCACCTGCGTGCCGGGATAGAGCTCCTGGACCGCGTGGGCCATGAGGTGCGCGGTGGAGTGGCGGATCGTCTCGATCCCTTCCTCGGTCTTCGGGGTGACGATCTCGACCTTCGCGCCGTCGGGGACGGGCGTGTAGACGTCGACCACTTTGCCGTCGATCTTGCCGGCCACGGCGTCTTTCGCCAGGCGCCTGCCGATGGCCGCGGCCACGTCGGCCACGGTGGCGTTCTCGGGGACTTCTCGGATGGAGCCGTCGGGGAGAGTTACGTTCATCACAAACCTCTTGGAAAAACAAAAAGACAGGGCCGAAGCCCTGTCTTTGATCGTTTGAAGTTTCGGTGGATCAACGACAGGGCGCGAGCGGGGGAGTGCTCGTCGTTCGCGTCTGTCCCGTCGTAGTGCGCTGCATGAGGTCGCGGAGTATAACACGGCGACGCGCAGCGTCTGGACTGCGCGCAGGGCAGGCTTGAGCCTGCCCGGGACAGGCTGAAGCCTGTCCTACGTCATATGATCGACCCATCCATGATCGACGCCTGGGCGCAGCGCTATTTCGAGGCGTGGAAGACGAACGATCCCGCGCTCGTGGCGTCGCTCTTCACCGCCGACGCGGTCTACTGGTACGGGCCGTTCCGCGAGCCGGCGCGCGGCCGCGACGAGATCGTGCGGCGCTGGGTGGAGAACCCGCCGCCCGCGGACGTGCGCAGCGCGCACGAGGTGATCGCCGTGAACGGCGAGACGGCAGTCATCCACTGGCGCGTCTCTTTCGAAGACACGACCATGGACGGAGTGCTGGTCGTGAAGCTCGACGCCGCGGGCGCCTGCTACGAGCATCGCGAGTGGTACGAGGCGCTGCAGTCCGCAACGGAAGTCGCGGGATCGGGTGAGCGACTCACGCTCGCTGGTGACAAATAACACTTTTCATGCCGCGCTCCTTCGTGCGACCATGTCCGCCGGTCCACCACCTTGCTGATCCTCCGATTGCTCCTGCTCTCGCTGCGTCTGGCCGCGAGCGAGTCCGCGTGCGACGCGCCTGCGCTCTCCGTCCCCGCGTTCGCCTGTCGTAACGGTGTGGCCACGGCGTATGTCGAGCCGGTCGACGGCGGCACGTACGCGTGGAGCATCGAAGGCGCGACGATCCTCAGCGGCGCGGACTCGCATCGCGTCACCCTGCAGCTCACCGATCCGAACGTGGTGAAGCTGCGCGTGATGCGCGGCGGCAAGGGCTGCGCGGTCGAGGCGAGCGGCATCATCCAGGTGCGCGAGCCGATCGTGGTGAAGGAGCTCGACGTGCCCGCCGAGGTCCCCGCGGACCAGCCGGTCACCTTGCGCTGGAGCTACGAGCCGGGACGCGAGCCGAACGCGCAGCTCCTCACCGGAGACGCCTTCGCGCAGCCGGTGCCGCTGCCTGCCGCGCAGCGCAGCTACAGCTTCACGCCGCGCACGAGCGGCGCGCGCACGATCGAGCTGCGCGCCAGTTACGAGCGGACCATCGTCACCGCTCCCGCGACCGCGAGACGCCGCCGCGCCGCCAGCGGCGCGATGACCGCGGCCTCCGAGTGCCCGGCCGCCATGCGCAGCGCGAAGATGAACGTCACCGGCTGCAGCGAAAGCCCCATCGACATCGATACGCCCGACGACGTCCGCGCCGGCTCCGCCTTCCACGCCAGCCTGCCCCTCGGCGGCGAGGTGGAGTGGAGCGTCGAGAACGGCACCATCCAATCGACGTCGCCGCTCAAAGAGACGATCGAAGTCGTCGCCGGAACGGGCGGCAAGGTGAGCATCCGTGCACGCATCGAGCTCCGGCCCGGCTGCTTCGTGAGCTCCGAGGCCGAGGTGCCGATCATCGTGGGCACGGAACAGTGCCCGGTGCCGCCGTCGGCAACGCTCGCCGTCGCGGCGCGGGACTGCGACAGCGCCCGCGTCGTGGCCAGTTTCACCGGCACGCCGCCGTTCGCCGGACGCTGGTCCGACGGCCGCGAGTTCCGCACCGCGGGCAACGTCGTCACGAACGACTTCATCCTCCCCGGCACGTACGACATCACCGAGTTCCGCGACTCCGCCTGCTTCGGCAACGTCACGCCGGTGCACGTGGAGACGCTGCGGCCGTCCGTGCGCATCGAAGAGCTGTCGAACAGTTGCGGCGTGGTGCGTCTGGCCGCGACCTTCACCGGCACGCCGCCGTTCGACGCGGTCTGGTCCGACTGGGAGCCGATCCACACGATGGAGCGCCGCATCGAGCGCACCGTGCGCATGCCCGGCGGCTACGACGATCCGCGGGAGTGGCAGATCCACAACTTCCGCGACGCGAACTGCGACTTCGCGCCGGCCAGCAATATCCTCCGTCCGGCGCCGGTGCCGGTGGCGGGCATCTTCGGCGCCGGGCCGTACTGCCAGACCTCGCCGCACGGCGGCCCGGCCGTGATGGTCTCCGGCCACCGCGGCAACGGCCTCGGATTTTCCGGACCGATCGTCGCCGAGTGGACCGACGGCACCATCAGCTCCTCGACGACCAACGTCGCCACGCGCACGCTGCCGCCGGTCTCCACACCGACGGCGACGTTCGAGCTGCAGCGCGTCACGTTCGCGGGCTGCGAGGCGGATCTCGAGGGGACGACCGTGACCGTGCTCAATCGTCCGACCGCGCACGTGGAGAAGATCTCCAGGACTTCCCCCTGCGTCGGCGAGCCGGTGACCGCGCGGATCGCGTCTCCGGTGTCCCCCGAGGCGGTGCTGCGCTGGAGTGCACGCGGCCAGTACGCGCTCAACGCCAGTCCTCTCGACGGAGACGAGTTCACGTTCACCTCACGCGATCGCGGCTTCGTGTGGCTCTCGCTCGCCACCGAGCACCGCGACGGCCAGTGCAACGGCAAGACCGCCGAGACGGAGTTTTTCTTCACCCATCCCACCGAGCCGGTCGGCGCCAGGCTCGATCCCGATGTCATCCCGGCGGGCGGCGTCACGCGCATCGTGTGGGAAAACTCGACCTTCCATGCGGCGATCATCGTGCCTCCCGACCGCGCGTCGGGCCTGACGCCGCCGACCCTCCACACCCGCGCGACCTTCGTCGACAAAGTCGGCCCCGGCATCGTGCCGATCACGCTCCAGTGGAACGACTGCCGCGGCGCGCACACGAAAACGCTGACACTGACGATCCTGCCATGATGTTTTCCATCGTTCTCGCCGCGCTGCTCTCCGTCTCCGCCCCCTCCTTCGGCTGCCGCAACGGCGAGGCCACCGCGTACGTGCCGCCGGTCGACGGCGCGACGTACGCGTGGAGCGCCGAAGGCGCGACCATCGTCAGCGGCGCCGGCACGAACCGCGTCACGCTGCGCCTCGGCAACGGCACCACGGCGAAGGTGAACGTCGCCGTCGGTGCGGACAGCGCCTCCGCCGTCATCAGTCTCCGCGAGCCGATCGAAGTGCGCGAGCTCGTCGTCCCCGCCACCGCCGATGCGAACCAGCCGGTCACCATCCGCTGGAGCTACGCGCCGGGACGCGAGCCGGTGTCGCAGCTCCTCGCCGGCAGCGCGCTCGCGCAGCCGGTCGTGCTGGCCGCGCAGCAGCGCAGCCACACGTTCACACCGAAGAACAGCGGCTCGATCGAGCTGCACGCCAGCTACGCGAACGCGATTCCGCTTGCCGCACCGCGACGCCGGCGCGCGAGCAGCGGCTCCGCCGTCGCGGCGACGGAGTGTCCCGCCGCGAAGGTCACGCGCAGCCTCGAAGTGCGCGGCTGCTCCGCGGCCGAGCCGCAGCTCGACGTCCCCGAGGACGTGGAGGCGGGCGAAGTGTTCGCCGTGACGACGGACGTCGGCGCCGGCGACAAGACGGAGTGGAGCGTCGAGGGCGGCAGCGTGCAGTCGACGTCGCCCTTCGGCGAGAGCATCGTCGTCGTGGCGGGTGCGAGCGGCAGATTGCTGGTCGGCGTGCGCATCACGCGCGCGGCGGGCTGCATCGCGCTGGCCTCGGCCGAGGTGCCGATCATCGCCAGGCAGTGCACGACGGCGGCACCCGAGGCGGCGCTGAGCATCATCGGCCGCGACTGCGACAGCGCCATCGTGCAGGCCACCTTCACCGGCACGCCGCCGTTCGCCGGTGTGTGGTCGGACGGCACAGCCTTCCGCAGCGGCGCGCATACGGCCGTGCACGAGTTCCACGGCGGGGGCGACATCGCCATCCGCGACTTCCACGACGGTTCCTGCTTCGGCGTCGTGCGCGGCGCGACGTCACTCGTGCGCCTGCAGCCGTCGGTCACGCTGAGCGGCTCCGGCGCGTGCGGCAATGGCACGCTCACCGCCACGTTCGACGGCGTGCCGCCGTTCTCCGGCACGTGGTCCGACGGAGAGAGCTTCACGACGTCCTCCACGACGCTGCAGCGCCGCGTCGATGCGGGCGACTGGTCGATCGTCACGCTCACGGACGCCGCGTGCACCACGGCGTCCGTGAAGAGCAACACCATCCGTGTGGCAGCGGGACCGCGTCTCCGCTTCGACGAGCCGTTCTGCATCGCCCCCGGCTCGTCGACCAGCATCACGCCGCGCATCACGGGCGGCTCGCCGCCGTACCGCGTGGTCTGGTCGGACGGCGTCGTGTCGGAGTCGTCGGAGAACGTCGTCCAGCGCAGGATCCCCGACTCACCGGAGCCGGTGCGCACGTTCGAGATCGTCGAGGCCACGGCGAACGGCTGCGAGGTCGCGCTCGAAGCGCCGGTGGCGACGCTGCTCCGCCGCGACTACGCGGCCGGCGACCATCGCGGCAGCACGCACTGCACCGCCACCGACTCCATGCTCTCGCTGGCGCGCACGCCGTCGACGCCGGGCGCGATCCTGACCTGGACGTTCATGAGTCCGGACGTGAAGCTCGTGTCGGGGCAGGGCACCGCGACGCCGACGGTGCGCGCGGAGAAGGCGCTGAAGACGTACGCCACGATCACCACGACATACCCGGACGGGCATTGCGACTTCGTCGACAACTACATCCCGCTCGAGTTCCGCACGCAGTCCAACGTGAATTCCGCGCAGGCCGTCCCCGATACGATCGCCCGCTTCGGCACGTCGACGCTCTTCCTCAACGTCGGCGGCGTGCCGCAGTCGCTCACCGTCACGCCCACGCGCGGCAGAATCACGATGAGCGGCTGCTGCACCGGCTACTACACCGACACCACCGGCGAGCCCGGCACGGTGCACTTCATCATCCAGTGGTCGGATCCCTGCCTGGGCGAGCGTCAGATGACGACGACGCTGACCGTCACGCCGTAACGCTGTATCCTTTTATGCATCACTTCCCTTTGCAGCATCGTGCCGGCGTACATCCTCCGCGCCATCGCTGAGAACGGCGATGACGAGGATCGTCTGCACGCGCAGGCCGCGCTCGCGCTGACGAGCGGCTCGCGTCACGAGCGGCAGGCGCTGACGCAGCTCGCGGGGGTGCTCGTGCTGCCGCCGCGCGCGAAGCGCCGCACGGTCTACGACGCGCGCAACGGACGCGAGCTCCCCGGCCGCACCGCGCGCACCGAAGGGGAGCGTCCCGTGCGCGACGCCGTCGTGAACGAGGCGTACGAAGGCGTGGGGCAGACGTACGACTTCTTCCGCCGCGTCTTCGGACGCTCGTCCGTCGACGACCACGGCATGGGCATCCGCAGCAGCGTGCATTTCGGCGAGCGCTTCAGCAACGCGCACTGGAACGGCCGCCAGCTGATCCTCGGCGACGGCGACGGCAAGTACTTTCGCTGCTTCACCTCGTCGCTCGACGTGATCGCGCACGAGCTCACGCACGGCCTGACGCAGTACACCGCGGCCCTCGGCGCGAGCGGCCAGTGCGGCGCGCTGGCCGAGCATTTCTCCGACGTCTTCGGCATCCTGACCAGGCAGTACACGCGCGGCATCAGCGCCGCGAAGTCGGACTGGCTGATCGGCGCGGAGCTGCTCACGCGACGCGTGAAGGGACGCGGCATCCGCTCGATGAAAGCGCCCGGCACGGCGTACGACGACCGCGTCCTCGGCCGCGATCCGCAGCCCGCGCACATGAGCGGCTACGTGCAGACGCACGCCGACGACCGCGGAGTGCACATCAACTGCGGAATCCCCAATCACGCCTTCTACCGCGTGGCCATCGCCCTCGGCGGCAACGCGTGGGACGTGGCGGGACGGATCTGGTACCGCGCGCTGACGCGCGAGCTCGGCCCGCGCGCGCGCTTCCAGCAATGCGCCGACGCCACCTGGACCGCCGCCGGCGATCTGTACGGCAAGGGCAGCACGCCGCAGAACGCGGTGGCGGAGGGCTGGAAAGCGGTCGGCATCGAAGTGCGCCGTCCGCGCCCGCGCGAGCCGCACCGCTTCCTGCCGCCCGACGCGGGCGCCGAGCTGCCGTACCTGGCGTGAGAGAAACGACCGGGAGGCCTCCGGGCCGGCCCGGCCGGCAGCGCTCATCGAGGCACGTGCGGTCGCGAGAGTCGCGCTTCAGGAGAGAGGCGTGCGGCCCGGCTTGGCCAACCAGCGCTGCCGGCCGCGCCGGCCCGCCGGAGGCCTCTTCGTCGGTTCTCCTACTCCTGGCTGGCGGCCGTGCTGCGGCGCACGCGTCCCGTCGACGTCGTGGGGCGCGGCTTCTCGTCGTCGTCGTCCACGTCGCGGCGCTCCGTGCCGTCCCACTCGCGGCGCGAGTTGAGGTAGACCAGCAGCCCCGTGGCCACCGTCAGCGCGCCGAGCGACACCACGAGCACTTCCGGGTTGCGCTTGAGATAGTCGGCGATCTCGTCGAAGAGATCGTCGATGTCGGTCTCCTCCATCTTCGACTTCAGGCGTCCGATGACGATGTCGACGAGGCCGAGGCGCGACACGAGATCGATGATCGTCTCCGTCGCCGCCGCCGTCGTCACGACGTTGCGCAGCGTGTGACCTGCGCCGCCGCCTCCACCCGATTTCTTTTTCGTACTGGCCATGGTTCCTCCCGCGTCGGCCAGTTACAACTTTCGGACCAGACTCTGGAGTGAAAACGTAGGACAGGCTTCAGCCTGTCCCGATCTCGCGAGGCATGTCGTCGCCGACCGGGGCGGCGGACCGAAGCCACGCCCTACGTTGCCTTCACACGACCGCCGGCGCTTTCCGCACCTTCGTGGCCTGCTCGAACGCGTACGCGTACTTCAGCAGCGCCGGCTCGCTCCACGCGCCGCCGAAGAACGACAGTCCCACCGGCAGCCCGAACACGTAGCCCGCGGGAACGGTCACGTGCGGATAGCCGGCGACCGCGGAGGCGCTGGAGTAGCCGCCGCTGTAGTGATCGCCGTTGACGAGGTCGGTCATCCACACCGGCCCGCCCGTCGGCGCGACCAGCGCGTCGAGCCGGTGCTTCTTCAGCACCGCGTCGATGCCCATCGCGCGCGAGAGGCGATGGTTCTTCGCCAGCGCCTTCCTGTACGCGGGCGTGGTCAGCGGACCTTTCTCCTGCGCCTGGAGGAAGAGCTCCTGGCCGAAGTACGGCATCTCCAGCGCGCGGTTCTCCTCGTTGAATCGGATGAGGTCCGCCAGCGTGCGCGTCTTCACGTTCGGCGGAAGCTGCGCGAGGTAGGCGTTGAGATCGTGCTTGAACTCGTACAGCAGCACCTCCAGCTCGGTGTCGCCGTACTCGTTGTGGTGCTCGATGTTCGCGGGATCGACCAGCGTCGCGCCGAGCTTCGCCAGCGCGTCGAGCGACTCCTTCATCACGCGGTCGACGTGATCGCTGAAGCCGAAGTACTGCCGCGCCACGCCAATGCGCGCGCCGCGCAATCCGTTGGGATCGAGGAAGCGCGTGTAGTCGGCGTGCGCCCGGCCGCGGCTCGCGGCGGTGGCGGCGTCGAGCGAGTCGAGGCCGGCCATGGCGCCGAGAAGGATGGCCGCGTCGGTGACGGTGCGCGTCATCGGGCCGGCCGTGTCCTGGCTGTGCGCGATGGGGATGATGCCGCTGCGGCTGACCAGGCCGAGGGTCGGCTTCAGGCCGACCAGGCCGCAGGCGGACGACGGGCAGACGATGGAGCCGTCGGTCTCGGTACCGACGCCGACCGCGGCCAGGCTCGCCGCGATGGCCGCGCCGCTGCCGGAGCTGGAGCCGCAGCAGTTGCGCTCGAGCGCGTACGGGTTGCGCGTCAGCCCTCCGCGTCCGCTCCAGCCGCTGGTCGAATGCGTGGAGCGGAAGTTCGCCCACTCGCTGAGGTTCGTCTTGCCGAGGAGCACCGCGCCGGCTTCGCGCAACCGGCGCACGATGTGCGCGTCCTGCTTCGCGATCGATTCCGCCAGCGCGAGCGAGCCGGCGGACGTGCGCATGCGGTCCGCGGTGTCGATGTTGTCCTTGATCACGACGGGGATGCCGTGCAGCGGCCCGCGCGTGCGTCCCGCCGCGCGCTCGCGGTCGAGAGCGTCGGCGATGGCCAGCGCGTCGGGATTCAATTCGATGATGGAGTGGATGCGCTCATCGAGTCTCGCGATGCGCGCGAGGTACGCCTCCGTGAGCTGCCGCGCCGACCAGCGGCGCATCTCGCCGATGGTCAACTCCTCGAGCGGGATCTCCTGCGCGAAGGCGAAGGTGGGGAACGCGAGAGCCGCGGCGCCGGTGCCGGCGAGGCGGAGAAAGTCGCGGCGATCGAAGTTATTCATAGTATTCTTCAGCCCGTCATGACGACCGGCGTACGAGAGAGAAGCTATGAAACGCCTGCTGATGGCTGCTTGTCTACTGATGATCGCATCCTCTGCGTCCGCGCATCTGGGCGGCGGCATCGTTCCCGCGGCGCCGACCGCGGAAGACGTCGTGATTTATCGCTACCTGCTAGGAGCCTGCGCGGCAGAAACGAAGAGCCGCAAGGTGGCCGCGGCCGGTTAACTCGGTCGCGGCCGCGAGTCATCGAAGTTCTCCTGGTTACGGGATGAGTCTCATCGCAGTAGCGTGCAGAGTGCGCCCGTAACCGCCAGGTTCGTGAAGGAAGGGCAGACTGTGACGCTTTTAGGTTCCGGTTGCCAGCCGTCCGCCGCTCATCCGACGAAGGTTCATAGCCAGACAGACCAGATGCCATTCGGCATTCGTCTTCGACAGCCCGCGCAGACTGAATTGCCTGAACCCTAAGACTCCCTTGATCCAGCCGAAGACAGGCTCCACGATCACTTTCCTCCGCCGGTAAGCAGCGGCACCATCCTCGCTGGCGAGCTTTTGCTTCATGCGGTGCGTAGCTTTGTTCGACTCCGCGATGGACGAGGCGACCGTTTTGCCTTCGCGGCCCAGCGCGATCACGCCGTCGACCTTCAAGGTCTCGAGCTGGGCGAAGTTCGCCTCCGATCGATAGCCGGAGTCGGCCAGGACCTGTCCGGGGATCTGATCGACAACGGCTTCCGTTGCTGCGACCATCGGAATCAGCTGTGTGCTGTCAGCAGGATTGTTCGTGACTCCGACGGCCACGATGATCTGGTGCGTTTCGTCCACGCATGCCTGCGCGTTGTAACTCTGCTCGAAGGCATTGCCCATCTTCATGATGCGGCTCTCCGGGTCTGTGAAGTTGTCCTGCGCCTGCTCGCGAGGCTGCCCGAACTTGCTCTGGAACGGCTGACCTTTCTTTCCGTCGGGTCGGCCGCCATCGCCTTCATATCTGCCTTTCGCGCGATCCTCTTCGGCCTGCCTCTCTTCGAGTCGCTTTTTCGCTTCACGGATCTTTTTCAGACGACTCTCGCGTCGCTGCAACTCCTCCGGAAGCTCATCGCCGCGCTTGTCGCTGCCGTACTCCTGATCTTCTTCTCGGTCGGTTCGCTCGGCTTTTTCGAGCAGTTCGGCGATCTCGCTCTCGAGCTTCTTTTCTTCCTGCTTCATCCGGTCATAGCTCATTGCTTTGTGGCGGCTCGCATTCGCTTTGATCTTCGTTCCGTCGATCGCCACCCGGCCCAGCTTGATCAAACCGCTGCTCTTCGCGATCAGAACCACTTGCTTGAATAGCTCGACGAACTTCTGCAGGTGCTCCTGACGGAAATCGCAGATGGTCCGATGCTGCGGAAAGTTCCCAGATGCCAGCACCCGAAACGCCACGTCCTCCTCGATCTTTTGCGCGATCCTTCGAGACGAGAACGTCCCTGTCGCGTACGCGTAGATCAGGATCTTCAGCATCATCGCCGGATGAAACGGCTGGTTCCCGCGAGGGTCGCCCTCCTCGTACCGCCCGTGAAACGCGCTCAGATCCATCTCCTCCACCACGTCGGAGATGAAGAACGCCAGATGGTTTTGCGGGAGCCAGTCACTCGGCGACGGCGGCAGCAGGTAACTCTGCTCCGGTTGGTACGCTCGGTAGTTGCTCGGCATGCTCCATTTTACGGCGCACTACCGCTTTTCTGCCGCGCAGGCTCCTAGTGTGGCGTCTCGCATGGCTATTTGCGAGACACCACACTAGTTCGGTACGGGAAGCCGACCGTCACGCCGAAGCCGTCGCGTTGTGCGCCGGTCTGCAGCGAGAACTCGTCGCCGTACAACTGCGCCAGCCGCGCGCGCGTGTTCGACAGTCCCACGCCCTCGCGCGGCGGACGGAC
>DASUSL010000298.1:0-25402 GCA_036375135.1 Thermoanaerobaculia bacterium
GACCTGCTGCGCGGGCTCTGCTCGGATGAGGAGAAGACGGTACAGGCGGAGCGCGCGGCGTCGCAGACGCTCGACGCGCTGTACGGGTTCCTCGACAGCGTCACCGCGAACTGACCAGGCCCACGCAAGAGGAACGACCGGGGGGCTCCGGCGGACCGGCGCGGCCGGCAGCGCTGGTCATGCAGGTGCGTTCGCGAGACGCGCGCTTCAGGCGATCAGCGTGCGGCCCGGCTATGCCGACCGGCGCTGCCGACCGCGTCGGCCCGCCGGAGGCCCTTCGTCGTCCTCTCGCGTGGGGCAGCGCGCTCACGTGGTGGCCGCCGCGCGGGCGGCCACCGCTTTCGCGTCGTGCTTCCGCTCCGGCCAGCCGCGCGCCTGCACGGCGGAGAACGGGAGCAGCGCGTTGGCGTAGTAGTCGCGCAGCAGGTGCTCGTCGGGATTCCACTGCCACGCATCCTCGATCGACGGCACGCCTCCCTCGTCGAACAGGTCGTCGCGCCACTGCTCGACCGGCGCGATGAGGTGCCGCAGCTCGAGCACGAACTGCGCGGCCTTCCAGATCTCCTTCGCCGTCTTCTCGCGCATCAGCCACGGACGGCCGCGGAGCTCGTCGCGCAGCGCGTCGATGCCCCGCGCGATCTCGGACTCGGTGAGCACGCGATGGCGCGCGAAGAGCGTGGCCACGAGCGTCACCGGCGTCACCGCCAGCGCATTCGAGATCTCGTTCATCACGCGCTCCGCGAGCAGTTGCAGGCCAGGCTTGCGCTCGTCGAAATCGGAAGAGAGGACGGCCGGGTACTCGCGGATGAACGCGTCGATGGAGATCGGATTGCCGAACGAGACGACCGCGTAGCCGTAGCGCTTGAAGCGCTTGAAGAGGCCGCGGAAGAAGCTGCGGAAGAGGTAGTCGAACGTGGTCTTCAGCTTCTCTTTCTTCGTCGACCGCTCTTCGCGGCCGAGCAGTTCCTCGGTGAGGTTGCGGTCCTCGAGCACGCGGTCGAAGTTGACGGCCGTGGGCATGATGTAAAGCGGCTGGGTGAACTCCGGATCGCGTTTCGCGGTGACGAGGTAGTCGAGCATGCCCAGCTTCGGCTTCTGGAACGCGCCGTCGCGCGTGAGGCCCCCCTCGATGAAGACGCCCTGCGTGACGCCGTGGCGGGTGATGGTCTGCACGAACTTCGACAACACGGCGTGGTACAGCGGCTCGCGGTACCGCCGCCGCACGAAGTAGCCGCCGAACCATTTGAAGACGTGGTTCAGCGGCCAGACGCGCGCCCACTCGCCGATCGCGTACGACAGCGAGATGAACTTGAAGAGCATGTGCGCGACGAGGACGTAATCGGCGTTGGAGCGGTGGTTGATGATGTAGACGACGGCCGCGCCTTTGGCTTTGTCGTTGAAGTCGCGAATCGGCTTGCGCTCGACGACGACGCGATACAGAAAATGCATGATGGCCCGCGCCACCGGCGCGCCGATGCGGTAGTAGGCGAGCAGGTTGAACTTCGGGACGATCTCCTGCAGGTACTTCCGCGCCTGCGCCCGCGCCTCTTCGATGCTGACGTGATGCTCTTTGGCGTAGGTCTGGACGGCGCGGACGATCTCCGGGCTGCCGAAGACTTCGAGCTCGATCTCGGCGTGGCGGCGCTTGAGCTTGAAGCGGTCGATGCGGATGCGCCGCTCGCGCTGCAGCCGCCGCGCGCTCTTCTTCCCCCACGCCACCCCGGCGATCGACAGCACGACGACTGCCGCGGCGGCGCCGATGAGGTACAGGTTCATGGGTGAGCGCATGGTAAACCGACCGGGGGGCCTCCGGCGGGGCCGGCGCGGCCGGCAGCGCTGGGTGGCATAGCCGGGCCGCATGGTTATCGCCTGAATGGCGCGTCTCGAGGACGCACGTGCATCACAAGCGCTGCCGGCCGGGCCGGCCCGCCGGAGGCCTCCCGTGGGTTCTCTACACGCTCACGATGCACATGCGGCACGGCGCCAGGCCGCGCTCGGCGCCGGCGAGGGGGCTCACGACCGGCATCCGCTCGTTCCCCTTCACGCGCAACATGGCCGAGCAGGAGGGGCGGTGGTAGCGGGTGCCGTTGCGGCTGGCGATGTACTCGGCGCGGGCGAACTGGCGCAACTCGGCGATCGGCAGCGCGATGCGCACCGGCTTGTTGCGCGGCGTCAGGCGCGGCGCGAACGTCCAGCGTCCGGTGAGCCACGACTCCAGCTCGCACAGCTCGCGGTCGATCTTCTCGTTCAGGGCGCGGGCGATGCTTTCCTCGCGCAGCGCGCCGAGGATCACCAGGGCGCGGCCGAGAGAGACGTTCGTCGCCTCCACCATCTGCATGGCTTTCGTGCGCTGCGGCTCCGTGATCGTGCCGCTCTGCACGAGCTGCTCGCCGAGGGTGCGCGTGACGTCGTTCGAGGCACACGCGGCGATGCAGCCGTCTTCGAGGAAGACCGAGATCTGCCTCGAGTCGGAGGCGAAGAGCAGCATGCCCGTGCGTCCGGCGCGCGCGGCCTCGGCGATCACGTCCAGCGGACCGCGGTCGGCGAACGGCGTCCACTCCGGCGCGGCCGCCGCTTCCGCTTGCTCCACGCGCTCGCGCAGCGCCTGCAGCTCCTGTTCGAGCTCCGCGGCGCGCGCGGCTTCCGTCTGCACGCGCGCCTTCAGTTTCTCCACGATGTTGTTCATCGTCGCCGCGGCGTTGCGCTCCATCTGCAGTTCTTCGCGGAGGCGCGCGGCGATGGCGTCGCCGTACGACGCCGCCTCGTGCAGCACTTCCACGAAGCCGCGCACCGCGCCGTCGGGGGCGAACGGCGTCAGCGACACGCGCAGCCACAGCTCGTGGCCGTCCTTCGCCACGCGCCAGTCTTCTCCCTCGAAGTGGCGGCGCTCGGCGGCCACGCGCAGATGATCGTTCGCCGTATCGGCGGAGATCTCGCGATAGAGGTCGCGGCGGTTGCGGCCGATGATCTCGTCGCGCCGGAAGCCGAACATCCGCTCCGCGCCGTGGTTCCAGCCGAGGATCGTCCCCTGCGCGTCGCAGCGCACGACGGCCGTTTCCGGCAGGCGGTCGAGGATGGCGTGACTGAGGCCGTCCGCGGTGCGGCCGCTCTCCGCGCGCGGCTGGCGCGGCTCGAGGACGTAGACGATCGAGTCGTGCACGAGCGCCGCGGTGACGACGACGCTGCGGGCGTTCCCCTGCTTGTCGACGACGCGCTTCTCGAGCTGGTAGCGCTTCACGCTGCCGGCGGCCATGCGGCGGATGAAATCGAGCTCGCGGGCGCGGTCGTCGGCGTGGGTGATCTCGTGCAGCGAGACGCGGGAGAGCTCCTCGCGCGTGTAGCCGAGGACCGAGGCCGCCGCGTCGTTGAACAGGAGCCAGCGGCCGTCGAAGCCGGCCAGGCCGAGGCCGACGGGAGCGGCGGCGAAGGCAGCGCGCAGACGCTCGTCGCGGCCGCGCGAGGGCTCCGCGGGCGTAGCTGTGCCGGGTCGTGAGGCCAACCGCTGGATCAGACTGAACATGCTGAAGTGCGGGTCAGTTTAGCAATGTCTTAGCAATTGCGCTCGGCGGGCGCGGCCGAGCGGGCTTCTTTTCGTGAATGCCTAGGAAACACTTAGCAACCGCGGCCGGCGCCGATCCCTACATTGCCTCCAGCAACAACGTCGGAGGAAATCAATGAGCACGCGTCAGCGCATCACCATCATCGTCATCACCGTCGCCAGCCTGGCCGTCGCCGCGACGATCGGCGCGACGGCGCGGAAGACCAATGCAGGCAAGGCCGCGCAGGCCGCGAAGGCGAAGGTCGCCCGCGGCGCCTACCTCGTCCAGATCGGCGGCTGCAACGACTGCCACACTCCCTTCAAGATGGGACCGAACGGTCCCGAGCCCGACATGAGCCGCGAGCTCTCCGGACATCCGGAGGCGCTGAAGATGCCGCCCGCGCCGAAGCTCGGCAACGGCCCGTGGGTCTGGAGCGGCGCCGGGACGAACACCGCGTACGCCGGCCCGTGGGGCGTGAGCTACACGGCGAACCTGACGCCCGACCGCCTGACCGGCATCGGCATCTGGAGCGAGGAGATGTTCGTCAAGACGATCCGCACGGGACGGCACTGGGGCGTCTCGCGTCCGATCCTCCCGCCGATGCCGTGGCAGAACTACCGTCACATGACGGACGAAGACCTCGGCGCGGTGTACGCCTACCTGCGCTCGATCAAGCCGATCCGCAACCAGGTGCCGGAGCCGGTCATCGCGGCGCCGATGGTGGCCGCGAAGTGATGTTGCTGGTTGCTGTGTCGCTGGTTGCTTGCGGGCTCCTCGAGGAACCGCAAGCAACCAGTCGACAGCAACCAGGAACCGTTTACGCGTCGGGCGTGCCGTCGCAGTCGTTGTCCACGCCGTCGCGGCCCTGCGGCCCTTTCGTATCGTTGGCGCCCGGGTAGACTTTGGCGTTGAGATCGTTGCAGTCGCCCTGGGTGGCGCAGACGCCGTCGCCGTCGGCGTCGATGCAGGCCGGGCCGCCGCCGCCGCCGAGGTACGGCTGCACCGAGGCGTAGTAGGCGGCGAAGGCGCCGTCCACCGTCGCGTTCTGGGCCGCATCGCAGACGTCGTTGACGTTGTAGCCGCAGCCACCGGTGAGCTGGCCGACAACCTGCCCGGCGCCGTTGACGACCGGCGAGCCGCTGCTGCCGCCTTCGGTCGCGCCGAGGACGTCGCGGCTGTAGATCCAGGAGCCGCGCGGCCACGAGCGGCAGGTCACCTTCGACGTGTCGACGACGTGCGTCGAGTAGGCCTGCGGCGACCCCTTCGGATGGCTCAGGCGGAACAGCGGCGTGTTGTTCGTGTTCGCCACGGCGGTCGTGCTCCAGCCGAGGAACGCCGCGCCGGACGGGGCGGCCTGGCTGAGGCGCAGCAGCGTGAAGTCACCCGTGCGGCCTCCCACGACCAGCGACGCGCCGGTGGTATTCGCCGCGCCCGGATCGGGACACGACTGGCACGACGCGGCGCGGTAGAAGAAGAACGTCTCCAGGCTCGAGGCCTCGGAGCCCTTGCTGATGCAGTGATTGGCGGTGAGGAAGTACGGCACGTTCGTGCCCGGATCGGAGTCGGCGACGAGACCGCCCGTGCAGATGTAGAGGTAGGCGCCGGAGACGAAGAGCATGTGCGCCACCGCGTCGCTGGCGACGTTCACGGCCGCGTCCTCGGTACCGCAGGCCGCGTCGATCGTGCAGTTCGCGTTGAACGAGCACGGCTTCGTGTTCGCGGCGTTCGTCACCGGCTTGAGGTGATTGGCCATCGCGAACTCGGGAGTGAGATAGCCGAGGCCCGCGACCGTGAAGGCGGGCGTACCGGACGTGCCGGCGCGGAGCTGCAGGATGATCTCCGCGCCCTGCACCGTGTTCGACCAGAAGTCGCCCGTGCCGTTCGGGCCCTTGCCCGTGTACGGACCGAAGGCCATGCCGTCATGCGTGTAGACGTACAACTCCGCGCCGTCCGGCAGGTCGAAGTTCGTAAAGTGCACGCGCAGCGCCGCCGCGCCGGCCGAGCGCACGATGCCTTCCCAGGCGAAGCCACCGTCCGCGTTGCCGCGCATGGCGCCGAAGGAGTCGTGCATCATCGCGTCGATGCCCAGCTTGGAGCGGTCGAAGCCGACCGGCACGTAGAGCTCCTCGACCACGCCCACGCGCATCTTCTTCTCGACGTACATCCCCTCGGAGACCGACTTGCGCGCCTCCTCCGTGATCTCGACCACCAGCGGCGCCTGCGCCGCGAGCAGCACCGCGCCATCCTCGAGGCGGTCATTCAACGAGGCCATCGCCGCGAAGTGCGCCTCGCGATCGAATGCGCCGGCCGGGCGCTCCATCGATTTGACGGCATTGGCCGCCGAAAGGGTCGTGGCGATGAGAAGCATCGCCGCCATCGCCGTAACTCTGCGTAACGTCATGGCAGGTCTCCAGGTAGATGGTTGGTAATCGTCCGCGCGGAGGCGGGCATCAGATCTTTGGGAGACCAACAGATTAGCAGAAAATGCGCTGTCGTCGTGTGACTGGTTGCTCGCGATGCAGTGCGGGAGCCCCGGGCATCGCAAGCAAGCAGCAACGGCAACCGGCAACCAGCTAGGCCTTTTTCAGCTCGTCGTCGAGAAACCGCAGCGCGTTCTCCAGCGCCGAGCGGTGCACGGGCGTCTTCGCTCCTGCCAGCTCGCGGCTCACGCGGACCCGCGACAGTTGCAGGCTCTCGCGTTTCTGGCGGCGCTCGACGTCCTCGGCGGTTTCACGCGGGACGTGCTTCCGTTCGTAAGAGGCCTCGCTCTGCTGCGACTCGACGGACTTGCTTTCGAATCCTCTGGCCATGATTCGCGGTGCGTGCAGACTTGGAGCCAGTTTCGTAACGGCATTGTGCCGGCTCATCCGCCTAGAATCGCGCCGTCCATTGATCGGGGCAGGAGGAGAACACCCATGCGCAGAGCGTTGCTCGCCGTCATGCTGCTCGCGGCCGCGTCCGCGGGGGCGCAGACGGCTGACGAGATCATCTCGAAGTACATCCGCCAGTCCGGCGGCATGGAACGCATTCAGGCCGTCCATACGCTGCGCCGCAGCGCCAGGTACGTCGGCGGCGGCGGTTTCGAAGCGAGATACCAGGAAGAGAACAAGCGCCCCAACCGCGTGCGCCAGGAGTTCTACTTCCAGGGAATGACCGGTGTGAACGCCTGGGACGGCACCACCGGCTGGAAGATCGAGCCGTGGGGCGGCAAGAAGGACGTCGAGCCGCTCAGCGAGGAAGAGACGAAGACCATCATCGTCGACGCCGACTTCGACGGCCCCCTCGTCAACTACAAGGAAAAGGGCAACAAGGTCGAGTACCTCGGCACCGAGCCGGTCGAAGGGACCGACGCCCACAAGCTCCGCGTCACCATCGCCGCCACCGGCGAGGTGCGCATCTATTACATGGACACGGACTACAACGTCCCCATCCGCGTCGACACGAAGCGGATGGTGCGCGGCGCCGAGCGCGAGTACGAGACCTCGTACGGCGACTACAAATCGGTGGACGGCTGGTACCTCCCCCACTTCGTCGAGACCGGCGCCAAGGGAAGCCCGTTCAAGGCGCAGTTCATCTACGACAAGATCGAGCCGAACGTGACCCTCGCGAACCAGAAGTTCGCGAAGCCGGGCACGCAGGCGCCGGCCGACGAGCCGCATGTGGAGCGGGCTTCAGCCCGCGTCCAGCCGGAGCCGGAGCAGCGGGCTGAAGCCCGCACCACATCCGGTCCGGTGAAGATCGACTCCGACACCATCTCCGGCCTCGGCGCGCGCAACATCGGCTCGGCCGCGATGTCGGGACGCATCTCCGCGCTCGACGCCGTCCGCGAAGGGCAGCGCCTGACCATCTACGCCGGCTCCGCCAGCGGCGGCGTGTGGAAGTCGGTCAACGGCGGCACGACCTTCAAGCCGGTCTTCGACAAGCAGAACGTGCAGTCGATCGGCGCGCTGACCATCGATCCGAAGAATCCGAAGGTCATCTGGGTCGGCACCGGCGAGTCGTGGACGCGCAACAGCGTCTCCATCGGCGACGGCATCTACAAGTCGGTCGACGGCGGCGACAACTGGATCCACCTCGGCCTCAAAGACTCCGAGCGCATCACCAAAATCGCCGTCGACCCGACGGACGGCAACATCGTCTACGTCTGCGTCCCCGGCAAGCTGTGGAGCGACAGCGACGAGCGCGGCGTCTACAAGACCACCGACGGCGGCCGCACCTGGACCCGGGCGCTGAAAGGCGCCAACGCCTCCACCGGCTGCTCCATGCTTTCGCTCGATGCGAAGAACCCCAAGACGATCTACGCCGGCATGTGGGACTTCCGCCGCAAGGGATGGACCTTCCGCTCCGGCGGTGAGGGCCCGACCGCGTTCAGCGGCAGCGGCCTGCACAAGTCGACCGACGGCGGCGCGACCTGGACCGAGCTCACCGCGAACGGCCTTCCGGCGAAGCCGTGGGGACGCGTGGCCGTCACCGTGGCGCCGTCGAACTCGAACGTCGTCTACGCCATGATCGAGGCCGAGCCGCCGCACAACGGCCTCTATCGCTCCGCCGACGGCGGCAGGACGTGGACGCTGGGCGACCGCAGCCAGAACATGGTCTGGCGCCCGTTCTACTTCGCGCACCTCATCGTCGATCCGAAGGACGAGAACAAGGTCTACAAGCCGAACCTCTCGCTCATCGCCTCGACCGACGGCGGCAAGAGCTTCAGCAACATCAACGGCGCCACGCACGGCGACCACCACGACCTCTGGATCGACCCGCAGAACACCGACCACCTCATCACCGGCGACGACGGCGGCATCTGGTACTCGTACGACGGCGGCAACCGCTGGTGGAAGGGCAACAACCTGCCGGTCTCGCAGTTCTACCACGTGAGCGTCGACAACGAGCGCCCCTACAACGTGTACGGCGGCCTGCAGGACAACAGCTCCTGGGTCGGCGCCTCCGAGTATCCGGGCGGCATCACCAACAAGCAGTGGGAGAACATGTACGGCGGCGACGGCTTCTGGATGTTCGTCGACCCGACCGATCCCAACTACATCTACGCGGAGGCGCAGGGCGGCTACATCGCGCGGATCCATCGCAAGACCCACGAGGTCCGCGACATCAAGCCGCTTCCTTCCTACAAAGAAGGGAAGCTGCGCTTCAACTGGAACACCCCCATCCACATCAGCCCCACCACCGGCGCGGTCTACCTCGGCGCGCAGGTGCTGTTCCGCACGAAGGACCACGGCCAGACGTGGGAGCGCATCTCCCCCGACCTCACCACCAACGACCCGAACAAGCAGAAGCAGGAGCTCTCCGGCGGCATCACCGTCGACAACTCCGCGGCCGAGATGCACACCACCATCTACGCGATCTCCGAGTCGCCGAAGAACGCGAACGTGATCTGGGCCGGCACCGACGACGGCAACCTGCAGGTCACGCGCGACGGCGGCAAGTCGTGGACGAACGTGGCCCCGAACATCGCCGGCCTGCCGAAGAACGCGTGGGTGTCGTATCTCGACGCGGGCCATCACGATGAAGGGACCGTGTACGCGACCTTCGACCTGCACACGTTCGGCGACATGCGTCCGTACGCGTACCGCACCACCGACTTCGGCAAGACGTGGACGAACCTCATCCCCGCCGACGCGCCGGTGAAGGGATACGCGCACGTGATCCGCGAGGATCTGGTCAACCGCGACCTCCTCTTCCTCGGCACCGAGCTCGGTCTCTGGATCTCCATCGACGGCGGCAGGCAGTGGGCGCAGTACAAGGGCGGCGAACTGCCGAACGTCGCCGTGCGCGACCTGGTCGTGCATCCGCGCGATCACGACCTGGTCATCGCCACGCATGGGCGCGGCATCTGGATCGTCGACGACATCACTCCGCTGCGCGCATTGACGCCGGAAGTGCTCGAGCAGGACATCGCCTTCGTCGGCTCGACCACCATCGTGCAGCCGCTGGGCGCGTTCGGCGGCTGGTCGGACGGCGACGCCGAGTTCACCGGGCCGAATCCCCCGGGCGACGCGGTGGTGACGTACTACCAGAAGAAGCGCCACATCTTCGGCGACCTGAAGATCGACGTGACCGACGCCGGCGGCAAGACGGTGGCCACGATCCCGAGCAGCAAGCGCCGCGGCCTCAATCGCGTGTCGTGGCCGATGCGCCTCACCGCGCCGCAGGTCCCCACCGCCGCGACGGCCGCCTTCGGCGCCGCCACCGGCCCGCGCGTCCTCCCCGGCACGTACACGATGAACGTGATCAAGGACAAGAACGCCTACTCGACGAAGCTCACGCTCGTCCCCGACCCGCGCGTGAAGCACACCGAGAGCGACCGCCAGGCGCAGTTCGCCCTGGCCATGAAGCTCCACGGCCAGCTCGGCGAGATGACGCAGGCCGTGCAGCGGCTGAACAACGTCCGCCTCGGCCTCGACGACCGCGCCACGAAACTCGGCGACAAGGACGCACTGACGGCGAAGCTGCGCGCCGCGTCGTCGCAGGTGGACACGCTGCGCAAGCGCATCGTGGCCACGAAGGAGGGCGGCATGATCACCGGCGAGGAGCGCCTCCGCGAGTTCCTCGCCGAGCTGTACGGCAACGTGAACGGCTACGAAGGGCGCCCCTCCGCCGCCCACGCCGAGCGCGCCGACGCCCTGTCCCGCGAGCTGGGCGACGTGGTCAAGGACTTCGACGCCTGGATGGCGAAGGAGCTTCCGGCGCTGAACGCCGCGCTGGCGAAGAAGAAGCTGGAGCCCGTGAAACCGTAGAACAACGTGGAGCGCCGGCGTCCCGCCGGCTGTCTGCGCAGGCGTCTCGCCTGCGCCCCCGGGTCTGTGGCGCCGAGACGGCGCCACAGACCGCCGGCGCGGACGCCGGCGGTCCACCTGCACGGCACCTTCTTTGAAGGAAGCGCGGCCATGGCTCGCGCAGAAGTGGCGGAAGATGCGGTGCAGACGACCCTCGAACAGGGGTCGATCTCCTTTTTCTACCGCCCGCGCGTCGAGGAGCAGCATCCCGACGAGCTCGACGACGTGCAGCGCCTGCTGCTCCTCCTCACGCCGGCCGGCTCCGCCTTCCAGCGCCTCATCGCCGTAGGCCGCAAGCGCCTCCCGCGCTCGGCACGGCGCGACCGTTTCTGGGGCTTCGTCGACCTCGTCCTCACCCACTACGACATGCACGCCGCCCTCGGCGCGCAGGTGTACGGCACCAAGACCCGCGGCCTCCGCCATCTCCCCGCCGCGCGGACGTTCGCCGAGGGGACGTACGAGATCGCCAGTCACGACGGGCATGCGCACTTTACGTGGCGCGTCGAGCGGCTCGTGAGCGACGACCCGGTCACGGCCGAGATCGAGATCGAGGACGAGGCGGACTACATCCTCACCGTCGCCAATCCCGATCCGGTCGCGTGGGGACTGCTCGAGCCGCCCGACCTGCAGACCAGGCTCTTCGACGATCTGGAACTGCACGTCCCCGTCCCGACGCCCTTCCCCCCATCCCTCCAGCAGCGCTTCCGCAACCGCCGCTTCACGCAGCTCGACTCGGTCGAGTGGCTCGAGCACCCCGGTGCGGAGCTGGTGTTCATCGGCGCGGGCGAGTCGTTCGAATAGGCGCGGTGCTTGCGTCGTCCGGCGCGCGATGGAAGAGCTCGAGCGCACGCTGGCCCGCTTCTGCGACGCATGGAACCGCCACGATGCGCAGGAGCTGGCGGCGCTGTGGTCCGAGGATGGGGAGCTGCATCATCCGTGGGGCCTGCGCCGCGTCGGACGGGACGCCATCCGCGAGTTGCTCGCCTCCGAGCACGCCGGCAGCATGGCCGAGAGCCGCATCAGCGTCGAGCGCGTCGAGACCGGTCCTCCCGCCGACACGGTCGCGGTCGAGATCGACGCCGTGCTGAAGGACGTTCGCGCCCCGAACGGCCGCGCGTACGACCTTCCCACGGTCATGTCCGCCCTCTTCGTCCGCTCCGGCGACGCCTGGCAGATCCGCACGCTGACGCCGGTCGCAAATCCTCGCCACCGCGACGTGTAGAGCCCGCTGTTTTTGGAATTTCAACCACCGTTATTTCCTTAGGCCCCATGCGCGGTGGGAGCCGCGTACCTCACACACAAACTGCACGTAGTTCCCCGGGCCACATCGTGTGTCCCGGCGGCCAGATCGCCGTCGTCCAATCGTTCGGAGGATAGATTTGAAGAAAACGCTACTCGTGTGCCTTACCGCCCTGCTCGCCTTCGGTGCTTTTGCCCAGGAAGACGAAGTCGTCGCTCCGCTTCCCCAGGTTGGCGACGAACGTCCCGGCCTCTCCATCACCTTCGACGAAGACGGCGAGCCGCGTCTCGTCGGCAGCGACAACTTCCATTCGCCGCAGTCGTGGGCCAAGGCCGAGGCGCGCCGCGAGGCCATCCGCCAGCAGATCGCTTCCGGCCGCAAGGGTGAGAAGACGCACGAGGTCGCTCGCGGCCAGTACGTCGACTTCCCGGTCGAGCGCACCGACCGCATCTTCGTGATGCTGGTCGAGTACGGCACCAAGGGCGGCTTCATCACCAGCCCGACCACGCCGGTCCTCTCGCAGACGCCCGGTCCGCTGCACAACACCATCGCGCAGCCGAACCGCGCCACCAACAACACCACCATCTGGCAGCCCGACTACAACCGCGAGCACTACGTCGACATGTACTTCAACCAGATGAAGGAGTACTACCGGGTGCAGTCGTCCGGCCGCTACACCTTCGAAGGCGAAGTGCAGCACTGGGTGACCGTGCCGTTCAACGGCTCGCGTTACGGGGCGAACTCGATGGGCGACGCCGGCATGTGGATGCTCATCGCCGACACGATCAACACCTGGACCGCGCAGCAGATCGCCTCGGGCAAGACGCTCCAGCAAGTCACCGACTACCTCAAGACCTTCGACGTGGCCGACCGCTACGACTTCGACAAGGACGGCAACTTCAACGAGCCGGACGGCTACATCGATCACTTCCAGATCGTCCACGCCGGCGCGGGTGAAGAGACCGGCGGCGGCATCCTCGGCGCCGACGCCATCTGGTCGCATCGCTGGCAGGCCTGGTACAACCTGACCACCGGTCCCGTCTACAACCGCGACGGCGGCGTGCAGTTCGGCGGCGGCTGGGGCGCGAACCCGACCGGCGGCACGTTCGGCACCGCTTCCGGCGCGCTGCGCGGCATCCACACCAGCAACGTCAACGCGGCCGGCGTGCAGAACGCCTATCCGCTCACCCCGACCGACATCTGGGTCGGCGACTACACCGTGCAGCCGGAGAACGGCGGCCTCGGCGTCTTCGCCCACGAGTACGGCCATGAC
This sequence comes from Thermoanaerobaculia bacterium, assembly GCA_036375135.1. GTDB lineage: Bacteria > Acidobacteriota > Thermoanaerobaculia > Gp7-AA8 > Gp7-AA8 > QHVT01. The sequence goes on from DASUSL010000298.1 coordinate 12,844, forward strand.
CTCGGCCTCCCCGATCACTACGACACCGCGGGCGGCAACAACGCCACCGGCTACTGGACCATCATGTCCAGCGGCTCGTACCTCGGCGAGGGCAGCGAAGACGTCGGCCGCCGTCCGGGCGACTTCAGCGCGTGGGACAAGCTGCAACTCGGCTGGCTGACCTACGACCAGGCGCAGTTCGGCAAGTTCTCCGTGCACAAGCTCGGACCCGCGGGCGCGACGACCAAGGCCGCGCAGGCCGTGGTCATCCCCCTCCCGCCGGACCAGAACTTCAAGTTCGAGTACGACGCTGCCGCGGTCTCCGGCGCGCAGGGCAAGGTCTGGTACAGCGGCACGGGCAACAACTACACGGCCACGATGATCCGCTCGATCGACGTCCCCGCCACCGGCGCGACGCTGACCATGCGTCTCGCGTACAACCTCGAGGCGAACTACGACTACGGCTACGTCTCCGTCTCCACCAACGGCGGCACGACCTGGACGAACCTCGCCGCGGCCGGCCTGACCACGACCGCGAATCCGAACAACCAGAACCTCGGCAACGGCTTCACCGGCTCGACCGCGGGCACGTGGCGCAACGCCTCGTTCAACCTCGCCCCGTACGCCGGCCAGACCGTGCTGCTGCGCATCTACTACAAGACCGACCCGGGCACGTTCTTCTGGGGCATGGCGGTCGACAACATCGCCATCGGCACGTTCCTGGATGACGCCGAGAACACGCCGAACGGCTGGACGCTGACGAAGTTCTTCGCGTCGTCGGGCAAGACCATCACCAACAAGGCGCACTACTACATCGCCGAGTTCCGCCAGTACCGCGGCTACGACACGGGTCTGCAGACCGGACCGTACGCCGGCACGAGCTTCCTCAGCGGCAAGGTCGGCCACTACCCGTACCAGGACGGCATGCTCGTCACGTACGCCGACGAGGACTGGAACAACAACAACACCTCCACGCACGCGGGCGAAGGCTTCGCGCTGCCGATCGACGCGCACGCCACGCCGATGCTGCGCACGGGTCTCGTCGAGCCGGGCACGGACCGCGTATTCAACTTCGCGCCGTGGCTGAGCACCGTTCAGTCGTTCGACGCCACGTTCTCGCTCGATCCGACCGACGCCATCACCCTGCCGTTCGTCGGCACGCTCTCGCCGCTGCCGGGCAGCCCGGCCGGCAGCCCGAACCGCCGCGTGCAGTTCGAAGTGCCCATCGCCTCGCAGGCCGGCATTCCGGTGTTCGTCGACTCGAACGGCTACTGGTTCACCAGCAAGCCCGACGCGAGCGTGATCATCCCCCAGACCGGCACGTCCATCCGCATCGTCTCCACGAGCGCACAGGACTCGTTCATGCACATCCAGGTGAACGGCGGCTTCTGATTTCGCCAACAATTGCAGTGAAAGGCGGAGCCTCACGGCTCCGCCTTTTTTTGTTTATACGCAAGGCGCGTACACTTGCGTATAAATGATCGAGCGCTTTTCCGAATCGACGCAGACGCTGTACGCCGAGCTGCTCGATCAGTGTCTGGCTGCCGAGGGAGAGGAGGCGAGCGGGTCCTACGTCTCGAAACAGATCAACGGCGCGACGTACTGGTATCACCAGCAGAGCTTCGGTTCGGGACGGAAACAGCAAACCTATCTCGGACGCGAGACGCCGGACCTGCTCGAGACGATCGCCCGCCGCCGCGAAGCGCGCGCGGACGAGAAGCGCCGCCGCGAGTTGATCGACATGCTCGCCGCCGGCGGCATGCTTCGCGAACAGGCGGCAGTCGGCCAGGTCGTGCGCACGCTGGCCGAGGCGGGCGTGTTCCGCACCGGCGGTGTGCTCGTCGGAACGCTTGCCTTCGGCTGTTACGCGAACATGCTCGGCGTGCGCTTCGAACAACAGTCGTTGCGCACCGCGGACGTCGACATCGCACACGACCCGAGCATCGCGCTGGCCATGACCCGCGAGCCCGAGCTCGACCTGCTGGAACGCCTGCGCCAGGTCGAGCCACGCTTCTTCGCCGTTCCGGGTCTCGATCCGCGCGAGCCCAGCACGTCGATGAAAGTTCGCGGGCGCGACCTGCGCATCGACTTCGTCACCACCACGCGGCGCGGCCGCTCCTCTCGAGCGGCACCCATCCCGCTCCTCGGCATCGCCGCGACTCCCCTGCGCGGCATCGACTACCTGATCGGCGAAACCACGCGCGCCGTGGTGCTGGCCGGCAGCGGCATCGTGGTCAACATCCCCACGCCCGGCCGCTTCGCGCTGCACAAGCTCTGGCTCGCACGGGAGCGCAACGTCTCGGAGCAGGCCAAAGCGCGCAAAGACCTTCGTCAGGCGGAGCAACTCATCGAGGTACTGGAATCCGATCGCCCGGAAGAGCTCACGCGCGCATCATCCGCCCTCGTGGGTGGGATGCGCCGCGTCGCCGAAAGCGCGCTCCGCCGGCTTCGTCAGTGAATCGTCAGCGTCGTGATCTGTTGCATGTCGTTGTTGGTGACGGAGACGAACGCCCAGTACCAGACACGATCGCCAGCATGATCGCTGTACGGCGCGCGGCACGCGTACGTCGCCGAGCACGATGGAAGGACCGGAGGCCCCGGCGGACCGGCGCCGTCTCCCCGCTCACCGCGCCATGCGCGCGAACGCCTCGTCGCTCAGCTCTACCTCCACCGCCCGCATGTTCTCCTCGAGGTGCTTCACTTTCGACGTCCCCGGAATCGGCAGCATGACCGGCGAGCGGCGCAGCAGCCACGCCAGCGCCTCCGCGGGTCCGATGGAGTTTGCGAGTTTGCCGGTCTGCAGCGGGTACCAGGGGATGAATGCGATCGACTCGCGCTCGCAGTAGTCGAGCACCGGCTCCCATTCGCGGTCGGCGAGGTTGTAGCGGTTCTGCACCGACACCACCGTGAAGTGGCGGCGCGCGCGCTCGATCTGCTCCACCGTCACTTCCGACAGGCCGAGGTGGCGCACCTTGCCGGAGCGCTGCATCTCGGCGAGCGTGCCGAACTGCTCCTCCTCCGGCACGTCCGGATCGATGCGGTGCAGTTGAAAGAGGTCGATGCTGTCGACGCGCAGGCGGCGCAGGCTGCCGTCGAGTCCCTCGCGCAGACGCTCCGGGCGGCAGTTCACTTCCCACTTTCCCGGCCCGCTGCGGTCGAAGCCGGCCTTGGTGGCGATCACGAGGCCCGGCGGATACGGATGCAGAGCCTCGGCGATCAGCTCCTCGCTGACATACGGTCCGTACGACTCCGCCGTGTCGATGAGGTTCACGCCCAGCTCGACGGCGCGGCGCAGCACGCGCAGCGCCTCGTCGCGGTCGCGAGGCGGACCCCACACGCCGTCGCCGGTGATGCGCATCGCACCGAAGCCGAGCCGGTAGACCGGCAGGTCGCCGCCCAGCAGAAACGTCCCGCTCTGTGATGCATTCATGCTGCTCCTCCTGTCGCGCCGCGCCGCGAAACGACCGCCAGCCCCGCGCCTGCGAGGAGCGCGCCCGAAGCGCACACCGTAATCCAATGCCCATGCTGCCAGGCGAAGCCGGCGATGAGTGATCCCAGCGCTCCGCCGACGAAAAATGCCACCATGTACAGCGCATTCAGCCGGTTCCGCAGTGTTGCGTCCAGCGCAAAAATCTCCGTTTGATTGGCGATGTTGCTCGCCTGCGCGCCCGCGTCGAGCAGCACCACCGCAAGCGCGGTCATGACCAGCGACGTGCCGCTGACGGCCATGATCCCGAACGACACCGCCATCAGCACCAGCCCGCCGCCGTTCAGCACTCGCGCGCCGAGCCTGTCCGAGACGCGCCCCGCGATCGGCGCGACGAGCGCGCCGCTCGCGCCGATGATGCCGAACGCGCCGACGGTCTTCGTCCCGAAGCCGAGGTCCGTCAGTCGAAACGCGAGACTGGTCCAGAACACGCTGAACGCGGCGAAGCCCGCGGCGCCGATGAGTGCGTGCCGCCGCAGCACCGGCTGCGTGCGCAGCACCGAGCCGAGGGAGCGCAGCAGCTCGCCGTAGCGCAGCGTGGAGTCGGAAGGCTCGGTGGGAAGCTGGAAGCGCAGCAGCACGGCGAGCAGCGCCATCGCGATCGCCGCGGCGACGTACGTCGTCCGCCACCCGAAGTAGCCGGCGGCAAAGCCGCTCACCGAGCGCGAGAGGATCACGCCGACGAGCAGGCCGCTCATGACCATCCCCACCACGCGCCCGCGCTGCGCGGAAGGCGCGATGTGCGCGGCGAACGGCACGACGAGCTGCGGCACGATGGTCGTCGCGCCGAGGATGAAGCTGGAGACGACGAGCATGGTCAGCGACCTGGAGGTGGCCACGAAGAGCAGCGCCGCGGTGATGCAGCCGGTGGTGATGACCAGCAGGCGGCGGCGCTCGAACGCGTCGCCGAGCGGCACGAGCAGCAGCAGGCCGAGGGCGTAGCCGAGCTGCGTGGCCATCGAGACGGCGCTGATCGCGGACGACGACACGCGCAACTCTTTCGCGATCTCGGCGAGCAGCGGCTGGCTGTAATAGAGGTTGGCGACGGTTGCACCGGCTGCAAAGGCGAGGATGAAGATGCAGCGCGGCGGGACGGGGTCACGCGAGGTCACGGCGGCGCATCCTACCGGGAAAACAGCGGAGCACGTCTCTCTCCCAATGCAGAGAGATGGACCCCGAAACGATAGCGGAAAGCGAAACCCGGGAAATCGCCGCGATGCACCTGCAACGAATCGTCGCCGAGCTCTGTGCGGCCATCGTCGTCTGCGAGGCGGCCGACCTCACGCGCAAAGAGATCGCGGACGTGCTCATGCCGCTGCGGCGCAAGGCCGTCGACCTCCGCCCGCTCCCGCGCAATGCCTTCGAGCTCGTGCTGGCCGACGGCGTCTTCGACTCACTCACCGACACGCAGGCCGTGCAACTGCTGCAGACCGCGCATGGCATCCTCGCGCCCGGCGGCACGTTCGCGTTCACGGCCCTCGACGCCGACGATCCGCACCTTCCCCTCTTCGATCACCTCGGCGACACGCCGCTGATCGCACGCTCGGAGCAGAAGCTCTACGAGTGCTTCGACAACGCCGGCATCAGCCGGCAGAACGTGAAGCTGCTGCGGGAGGAGCGGGGGCGGGCGCTGCGGATCGAGGTGCAGAAGCTTCAGTGAGCTGCTCCAGCCCGGTGAGCATCACCGACAGCGTGCGCTTGTCGCGGCTCAAGCGACCCGGCACGTTTGCCGGGACGAAGGTCTGCTCCGGCGTGATGGTGAGCTGCACGCGTCCCGGCGGCAACGGCACGTCGAGCACCGTCTTCGCGCCCGGCTTCACCTCGCCGCCGATCGCCGTGCCGCCGGTGACGTCGATGCGCACGCGATTCGACGGCATCGGGTAGTCCTTCGGCACTTCGAACGTGAGGCGCACGCTGCGCGCGCCGAGGTCCGGCAGCGCGATGACGCCCTTCGCGCCGATCCATCGCCACGAGCCGGTGCGCGTGCGCTCCGGCGGCGAGATGCCGCTCATCGCCAGGAAGCGCTGCGTCACCGGCAGCGGGACCACCGACGTCGCGCCGTAGTGGCCGCGGGTCAGCTTCGTGTACGCGTCCGGCGTCTTCCACTTGAACACTTTCCCCTGCGGCGCCTCGGTCGCGCTGTCCGTCAGCTCGTACAGCGGCCGGTCGATGCGATGGCCGAAGCGCAGCAATCCTTCGTCGACACGCAGGCGCGTGTAGCCGCGCAGCAGGTATTGCGAGTGCGGCTTCAGCGGCAGGTCGTAGAGGATGACCGCGTTGCGCGGCGCGACGCTGCGCAGGTACTGGATGGCCGCGTACGGCGGCGACGGCTCGCTCGCGCGCTGGCGCAGCAGCGGTCCCGTGTAGAGGTACGCGCCGAACGCGTACAGCGCGACGAGCGCCCAGTCGGCGACCACTTCGCGCGAGAGACGGCGGAGGGATTCGATGCCGAGCGCCGCGAGCAAGGCGATGCCGGGCAGCGCGGGGAGCGCGTAGCGGACGCCGTCCGCCGGATCCATCATCGCCAGCGCGAAGCCGAGGTAGACGACGCTCATCACCACGACTGGCAGCACCGCGCGCACGCGACGGCGCGCGGCGTCGACGAGACCCACCGCCGCGAGGGCGAGCAGCGGCGCGGCCAGCCACTTCGGTCCCCACGGATGCGAGATGAAGCGCAGCGCGATCTGCGCGGCGGAGCGTCCGGTGCGCGAGAGATCCGCGTCGTGCGCCGCAAAGTACGCGGCCTGGCCGGACATCATGGTCCAGAAGCCGTCCACGCCGCCGCACGCGGTGATGAGCGCGATCAGCCACGCCGCGCACGCGATGGCAAACCACTGCACGGCCACGAAGCGCTCGCGCCATTCGCGCAGCAGCAGGATGGTCACGAACAGCAGCGGCACGACGGCGATGGCGAACTGCAAGCGCCAGCCGATCGTGATCGCGCACGCCAGCGCGGCCCACGGGACGAGCCTCGGATGATCGAGGCAGCGCGCGCAGAGCCACATCGACAACGCGAGCAGGGCCAGCGCGCCGGAGTCCGACTGCGGCAGCGTGGCGTGCAGCAGCATCGTCGGCGAGGCGTAGAAGAGCACCGAGCCCATCACGCCCGCGCGCGTGCTGCCCGTGAGCTGGCGGAACGCGAACGCGAGCAGGATGAAGCCGGCGATGGCGGTGAACGCACTCAGCGCCACCAGCGCCCGGAACGGCACGTAACCGGCCAGCGGTGCGACGAGCTTGGCCACGCCGATGTAGATCGGATAGCCGGGCGGCGGCGGGAAGTGATTCAGCGGGTCGTAGTTCTCGACCGCCATACAGAAGAGACTCTCGTCGTACTCCCAGATCGTCTTCGGGAGCGAGGTCAGGTGGAGCAGCGCGATGACGACGACCGCGCCGGCGAAGATGACTCTCTGCACCGCGCTATGATCGCCTCCGTGTCAAGTGCGAAGCGCGGCCGCGGCCGCCCGCGGCGGGAAGGGGCGGACGAGGAGATCCTCGCCGTCGCGCGCGTGTTGCTGGAGGAGCGCGGCTACCGCGACCTGAGCGTCGACGAAGTAGCCGAGCGCGCCGGCGTGGCCAAGACGACGGTCTACCGCCGCTGGCCGTCGAAAGGCGCATTGGCCGCGGCGGCTCTCACTCCCGCGCCCATCGCCACGTCCGCGGAAGAATTGTTGCGCGACACGCGCGCGCTGCTCGCCCCATTCGCGGATGCCGAGGACGACGCGGAGATTCTCGGCGTGTTGCGAGCCATCCTCGGCCCGCGGCGGCACGCGCTCGCGTCGATGGTCGGCAATCCCGACGAGCTCCTCGGCGCGATCTGGATGGAACTGTTCATCCCGCGTTAGCCCTTCCCCAACGTAGGGCAGGCTTCAGCCTGCCCCGCCGGAACAGGCTGAAGCCTGTCCTACGTTCGTGAGCGCGATGGTGGTGCGATTCCCTTCACAGACGATGGCGGTGCGGAAGCCGGCCGTGTCGCCGCAGTGCCAGACGCGATTTCCGCGCACGTACCAGCCGAAGCCGTAGCGGGTGTCTTCGACGTCGGCCGGTACCGTGTCTCCGACGACGGGACCATTGGCCATCCAGCGCGCGAGATCGAGCACGTTCGAGTAGACGCCGCCGTCACCGCGCGTGGCGCTGGTGACGCTCTGGTCGTGCGGATGTCCGTACGCGCGGTTCTTTCCGGGACCGAGCGTCGTGCCGTGCATGCCGCGCGGTGCGAAGAGCTCTTCCTCGAAAAACCGTTCGAGCGAAACGCCGGTGGCGCGCTCGATCAGGACGCCGAGGAGCACGTAGCCGCTGTTGCTGTAGCGGAAGCGCGTGCCGGGGGCGAAGAGCAGCGGCGCGGCTTCGACCATCGCCGCGACTTCGTCGTCGTGCACCTGCTCCGTGCGATCGGGCGCGAGGAGCTCTTCGTAGTCCGCCAGCCCGGAGGTGTGATGGAGCAGGTGGCGGATGGTGATGCCGCGCGCGTCCGGCGTGTCGTAGTCCATCACGCCGCGGCTGACGAGCACACCAATCGCCGCGGCGGTGAACTGCTTCGTCACGGAGGCCAGGCGGAAGTTGGTCTCGAGAGTGACCGGGCCGCGCACGCGCGTCGAGGCGATCTTGCCGTCGCGGAGCAGCGCCATCGCCGAGCCGGCGGTCATGCCTTCATCGTCAGCGCGATGCGCCGCCGCTCCGCGTCCACGCTGACGACTTTCACCGACACGCGGTCGCCCACCTTCACCACCGCGTGCGGGTCGCGCACGTACTTATCGGCCAGTTGCGAGACGTGCACGAGCCCGTCCTGATGCACGCCGACGTCGACGAACGCGCCGAACGCGGTCACGTTCGTGACCACGCCGTCGAGTTGCATGCCGGCGCGGAGGTCTTCGAGCTTCTGCACGTCGTCGCGGAACTTCGGCGGCTCGAACGAGCCACGCGGGTCGCGTCCCGGCTTCTTCAGCTCGGTCAGGATGTCTTTCAGCGTCGGCTCGCCGGCGTCGTCGCTGACGTAGCGCTTCCAGTCGATGACCACCGTCGCGTTGCCGACGAGCTCGCGCAGGCCGAGGTGGTGATCGCGGGCTATGCGCTCGACGAGCGCGTAGCGCTCGGGATGCACGGCGCTGTCGTCGAGCGGATGCGCATCGCGGATGCGCAGGAAGCCGGCGCACTGCTCGAACGCGCGCACGCCGAGGCCGCGGACGTCGAGGAGTGATTTGCGCGAAGCGAACGCGCCGTTCGCGTTGCGATGCTCGACGATACGCCTGGCCAGCACGGGGCCGATGCCCGAGACGTGCTCGAGGAGCTGCGGCGAGGCGGTGTTCACGTCGACGCCGACGAGGTTCACGCACCAGTCGACCACCTCGCCGAGCTTCTTGCGGAGCAGGCTCTGGTTGACGTCGTGCTGGTACTGCCCGACGCCGATCGACTTCGGGTCGATCTTCACCAGCTCGCCGAGGGGATCCTGTAAGCGCCGCCCGATCGACACCGCGCCGCGCAGCGACACATCGAGCTCCGGGAACTCGTCCCGCGCCACCTCGGACGCCGAATAGATCGACGCCCCCTGCTCCGAGACGGAGACGACGGGGACGTGCGACACCGCGGCGCGCACGAACGCCTCCGCCTCCCGCGAGCCGGTGCCGTTGCCGACGGCGATCAGCTCCGGCTGGTGTCTCACGACGATGGCCTGCAGCGTGCGCTCCGCGGCGGCGCGCTCGTTCGCGGAGCGCTCGCTGTAGAGCGTGGCCGTCTCGACGAGCTTTCCCGTGGCGTCGAGCATCGCCGTCTTGATTCCGGTGCGCAGGCCGGGATCGAGCGCGAGCACGCGGCGGTTGCCGGCCGGCGGCGCGAGGAGGAGGTTGCGCAGGTTCTGCGCGAAGACTTCGATGGCCTGCCCGTCCGCGCGCGCTTTCAGCTCCGTGCGCAGCTCCCCTTCCAGCGAGACCGACAGCAGCCGCTTCCACCCGTCCTCGATGGCCTTGTCGCGCTCCTCGGGCAACGGAGACCGCACGCGCGAACAGCGCGACTTCAGGCCGCGCACGATCTCTTCGTCGTTGAAGCGGAGGCGCACGTTGAGGAGCTCCTCCGCCTCGCCGCGAAAGATGGCCAGCACGCGATGCGACGGCGCGTGCGCGAGCGGCTCGCGATGGTCGTAGTACAGCTCGAACTTGCTCTTCGTCTGTTTCCTGTCCGAGAGCACGGTCGAATGGAGCACGCCCTTGCGCCACGCCTCCGCGCGCGCGAACCTGCGCAGCTCCGCATCCTCCGCCACGCGCTCGGCGAGGATGTCGCGCGCGCCGGCCAGGTCGTCGTCGCTGAATGTGGGGCGGGCTTCAGCTCGCCCCTCCCACACCCACTCCGCCAGCGGCTCCAGCCCCTTTTCCTTCGCGATCGTGGCGCGCGTGCGCCGCTTCGGCCGGTACGGCAGGTAGAGGTCTTCGAGCTCGGTGCGCGTCTTCGCATTCGCGATCGCGCGCGACAGCTCAGGCGTGAGCTTTCCCTGCTCGTCGATCGTCCTGACGATCGTGGCGCGGCGCTCGTCGAGCTCCTTCAGCTCCGCGGCGCGGTCGAGGATCGACTGGATCTGCACTTCGTCGAGGTTGCCCGTCGCTTCCTTGCGATAGCGGGCGATGAACGGGACGGTGGCGCCGCCGTCGAGGAGCTCGAGCGTGCGCTCGATCTGGGGAGGGCGGAGCTGCAACTCGGCGGCAATCTGCGTGGCGTGCACGAGAAACGTTTATCATGCCGCTCGCGTCCGGATCTCCCTCTTCGAGAACAGACCCATGAAAGCAATCCTGATTGGCGGCGGCATCCTGCTCCTGCTCCTCGGCCTGATCCTGCTGGTGGTCGCGCTGGTGATGTATCTGGCCGGCAGGAACAAGCAGCCGGTGGCCGCCGCACCGTATCGTCCGAACCCGATTCCGCCCGCGCCGGTGGTGCCCCCTCCGGCTCCCACGCCGCACGTTGCACCGTCTCCACCGCCGCCCCCTCCACCGGCTCCACTCATCATCCTGCCGGGGGAGACCGACGCCACCGTCGTCGCGGAACGGGTGAGCTTCGGCGCGCTGCACGCGATCTCCGGTCCGCTTTCCGGCGGGTCGTTCCCGCTGAAGACGGATGGCTTCTACATCGGCCGCGACCGCACCATGGCGCAGGTGGTGATCGAGACGCCGAGCGTGTCGAAACGGCACGTGTGGGTGGGGATCAAGGACGGCGTGGCGACGGCGATCGATCAGGGGTCGACGAACGGCACGTATCTGAACACGCTCGGCACGCGCATCGGACAGGTGCGCCTCACGCCGGGAGACACGCTCATCATCAGCGACGACGTCGCGCGCTTCGTGTACAGGGTCTGACATGAAAAACGCCTGGAAGTTCCTCGCCGGATGCGGATGCCTGAGCGTGATCGCGGGACTGGCACTCATCGCCTTCGGCATGTTCGCCGCCCGCGACACCACCGCCGGCGATTCCGAAACGACGCGCGAAGACCTCGCCCACTACGTGAACTCGCGCGAGGGGCGCACGGGCAACCTCGCGGAGAACTACGTCGACTTTTCGTTCGACTACCCGAAGACCTGGACGATCAAGACGCAGGACCCGGACAACATCAACTTCGTCACGGTCGAGCACAGCGTCGACGGCAAGACGTACGAGAACCTGAACGTCGGCTACTTCAGCCCCGCGCCGACCGAGGAGCAGAACCAGGAGCTCTACCGCCAGGTCCTCGGGCAGATCGAAGGACAGTTCTCGCAGCAGTTCCGCGACTTCCGCAAGGTGACGGACGGTCCGACGAAAGTCGGCAGCTACGACGGCCACAACGCCCTCTACGACGGCTGGGTCCAGGTGGACGGCCAGCGCGTGAACGTCTTCGTCCGCGCCATCTTCATCCCCGCCCCCGGCGGCGGCAAAGGGGTGTCGATGATGATGATCGGCACGTCGCTCCACCCCGAGCTGCAGGAGGCGGACGACCTCGGGACGAAGGGGGAGCTGCCGATCGTGCTGGACTCGTTCCGGTTCGGAAGTTCGTAGGGAAACGTGCGTGTTATGGTGAGCGTATGGCCAAGATGCGCAAAATCCTGTCGCCGGTAGTCGATGGCAAGAACGTCACGGTTGCGCAGGCTCGTGCCGCATGGCGTGAGCTGATCCGCGAAGGGAAGATCCCGGCGCCGAACCCTGCGCCGAAGAGAACGGCGTCCCGCCGCAAGACGGCCGCCAAAGCTGGATGACCGACGCGCGCCACGTCTTCATCAACTGTCCGTTCGACCGCGCGTATCGACCCCTCCTGCGCGCGCTGCTGTTCGCGGTGTACGACTGCGGCTTCCGTGTCCGCTCTGCTCTCGAAGTCGAAGACTCGGGAGAAGTTCGAGTGCAGAAGATCGTGCGCATCATCGGCGAGTCCGCACTCGGCATTCACGACATCTCCCGAGTGCAGCTCGATCCGGCTTCGAATCTGCCCCGATTCAACATGCCTCTCGAGCTCGGACTCTTCCTCGGCGCGAGGGCATACGGCGGTCACGAGCAGCACACCAAGCGGGCGCTCATTCTCGATACCGAGCCTTACCGCTATCAGAAATACTGTTCGGACATCGCCGGACAGGACATCCGCGCCCACCAGAACAAGCCGAACGTCGTCATCGAGATCGTTCGGAACTGGCTGTCGACGACGCCAGCCGCCGAGGGAATGGTCATCCCCAGCGGATCGATCATCGCAAAGCGGTACCGGTCGTTTCGCGCGGCGCTTCCGGCAGGATGTGCAAAGTTGCGGCTCGACCCGCGCCGTCTGACCTTCGTGGACGACGTCGCGCTCGTGAACTCGTGGCTCAAGGAGTACCCGTGGGCGTAACGTCGAGCTCCCCCAGCACCGCCTTCGCCACCGCCGGCACGATCGTCACATCCTCGGCAATCCCGCGCGTGAAAATCACCACCACGAACTTGCGCCCGTCCGGCAACTCGACATAGGCCGCGTCGTGGCGCACCTCGCTCGTCCAGCCGGCCTTCGACCAGAGCCGCGAGCCCGCGGGGAGCGCTTCGCCGATGAATTCGCTGACCTGATTCTCTTCGTCGCGCAACGGAGACAGCGAGCGTTCCAACAGCGTCATCGACGCCTCGGAGCCC
>DASUSL010000299.1:0-28033 GCA_036375135.1 Thermoanaerobaculia bacterium
CCTCTGCTATCATCCGCGGCCGATTCTCACCTGAGGAGCTTTCTTCCTAAATGACCAAGAAAACCATCGTGCACGTGATCGGCACCGGGACCATCGGCGAGCCGCTGATCGGGCTGTTCACCGACTTCAAGGCGGCCTGGGGTATCGACGAGGTGACGTTCCACAAGCGCACGCCCGCGCCGAACGACCGGGCCATGGTCGACTTCCTCATCAACCGCGGGGCGAAGCTCGCGGCCGACGAGGAGGCGCGCGACGAGTTCGCGCGCCTCGGCCATCGCGTCGCGTACACCGCCGAGGAGGCGATCGAGCGCGCCACGGTCGTCGTCGACTGCACCCCGGCCGGCAACGACAACAAGCAGAAGCTCTACAACCGCATCAAGGGGCCGAAGGGCTACCTCGCCCAGGGCTCCGAGTTCGGCTTCGGCAAGCCGTACGCGCGCGGGATCAACGACGAGATCCAGGATCCCGACGAGCGCTTCGTGCAGGTGGTGTCGTGCAACACGCACAACATCTCCGTGCTGTTGAAGACCCTGGCCACGCACAAAGAGAAGATGAGCCTCGCCGCCGGCCGCTTCGTCTGCATGCGCCGCGCGAACGACGTCTCCGACACCAAGTCGTTCATCGCCGCGCCGGAGGCGGGCAAGCACGACGACCCGGAGTTCGGCACGCACCACGCCCGCGACGCCTACCACGTCTTCCAGACCCTCGGCGAGAAGCTGAACCTCTTCTCGTCCGCGATCAAGCTGCCGACGCAGTACATGCACACGCTCTGGTTCGACCTCGACGTCAAGCACGACACGACGCTCGAGGAAGCGAAGGCCGCCCTGCGCAACAATCCGCGCGTGGCCGTGACCAACAAGCGCGCCGCGAACCAGATCTTCTCGTTCGGACGCGACCACGGCTACTACGGCCGTATCCTCTCGCAGACGGTCATCCCGACGTCGACGCTGAGCGTCCCCAACCCGCGCAAGATCGTCGGCTTCTGCTACACGCCGCAGGACGGCAACTCGCTGCTCTCGTCGGTGGCGGCGACGCTGCGCTACCTCGACGCCTCGAAACTGGACGAGCGCCTCGACGTGCTCCGTCCCTACATGTTCCGTGAGATCTAGCCGGATCGCCGGCCGCGCCGCACGCTCCTCGAGGGACGAGCGTGCCTAAGCCCTGGGCAACCAGCGCGGCCGGCCGTGCCGGCGTCCGCGGCGTCGTCATCGTCGCGGCGGCGATCGTCTTTCTCGCCGCGCTCGTCCGCCGCTATCACTGGCTGGGCGGGCCGTACCTGGAGTTTTTCCCGCCCACGATTCAGGACCACGTCTGGCCCGCGCGCTTCCCGAGCGCGGACGCGATCGTGCTCTGCCGCCGCGCGGAGCCGCTGCTGCCGCGCGGCGCGAAGGTGACGGTGCTCAAGCCTGGCGAGGCGCCGAACTACGACCAGACGCACTGGCTGACCGCGCTGGGGATGCTGCCGCGGCAGCACCCGGTCGCGCAGAAGGTGGATGAGTTGCAGCCGGAGTACGTGATCTCGATCCACGAAGAGTTCGCGCACGCCGGCTACGCGAAGATCGCCACGTTCCCCGAAGGGTTTCTCTACAGACGACGATGAGTGTGGAAGTCCTCGGCCTGCTCGCCTATCTCGTCCTGCCGCTGGTGGGGATGATCGTCTGGCGTTTCGTCGACGTGCGCGCGCGGTGGAGCGTGGCCATGGCCGCGGGGGCGCTCATCGTCGCGCTGCTGATGTCGGCGCTGTCGGTGATCGGCGTGGAGTGGAGCCGGACGCTGATCTTTGCGTTGCTGGCGATCCTCATCGGAATCGGCATTTATGTGGCGCGGACTTCAGTCCGCGCGGGCGGGCTGAAGCCCGCCCCACATTGGGCGGACTTCGGGACGGTTGGAGCGTGGCTGTTCATCCTCTACGGCGTGGTGACGGCGCGCTCTTCGTGTGGCGATCTCGCGTTCACGTGGGGGCCGAAGGCGATCCGCTGGTTTCGCGCGGGCGGACTCGATCCCGAGGTTTTGAAGACGTGGCCGCAGCTCACGGTCGACTATCCGCCGCTGCAGACGTTGTTGCTCTCCTTCTCCAACCTCGCGGCGCATCAGTTCCCGTGGTGGGCGGCCGTGCTGGCGGGGCCGCTGTTCTTCATCGCCACGCTGTTCGTCGTCCGCGTCTGGTCGGGTGACGCGCTGGGGACGATGCTCTTCGCGGCGACGCTCGCCTACGCCTTCGCCCTCGCCTATCCGCACGGCTGCGCGGAGCCGCCGCTGCTGCTGTACGAGACCATCGTCATCGCCGCCCTCGTCTTCATCCACGAGCCGCGATCGCAGACGTTCCTCATCGCCCTCGGGCTGGCCGGTGCCGTCTACACGAAGCTCGAAGGGACGACGTTCGCCATCGCCGTGTTCCTCACGATTCTGCTGGTGCAACGAAAGCCGAAGCAGGCCTTCATCACCATCACTCCCGCGGCGCTGCTGTTCGCGGCCTGGATGGGCTTCGTGTTCAAAAACGGGCTGTACTACATGTACAGCGGCGCCACGCTTCCCATCTACTGGTCGGCGCTGCCGGTCACGCTGAAGACGCTGTTGAAGGTCGCGAAGTTCGAGCTGTGGTGGCTGCCCTATCTCGTGCCTCTCGCGCTGATCGCGTTCGGCAACTGGCGCAAGGCGCTGGCGCCGCTCTCCATCGCCATCCTCACCACCGGCGCGACGGTCTATTTTTACGTCCATTATCCCGACCCGGTCTGGTGGATCGAGAGCTCGTCGCCGCGCGTCATCCTCACGCCGATGCTGGCACTTCTCATCGGGGCCATCGCCGCGCGGCCCTATGTTAGAGTCGCGCCTCATGGCGTGGTTCCGCAAGGAAAAGAAACCGAAGGAGGCGGTGGACCGGAAGGTCTCGATCGCCGAGGGGCTGTGGATCAAGTGTGACGAGTGCAAAGAGATCGTCTACCGCAAGGAAGTGGAGGCGAACTTCAACACCTGTCCCAAGTGCAGCTACCACTTCCGCCTCACCGCGCGGGAACGCTTCGAGATCCTCTTCGACGACAACAAGTACAAGGAGTTCGCGACCGAGATCCGCTCCGGCGATCCCCTCGGATTCCGCGACACGAAGCGCTACGCCGACCGCCTGAAGGTCTACCAGGCCCGCGTCGGCACGGGCGACGCCGTCCTCTGCGCCGAAGGGAAGCTCGACGGACTGCCGGTCGTCATCTGCGCCATGGAGTACGCCTTCATGGGCGGCTCGATGGGCTCGGTCGTCGGCGAGAAGATCACCACCGCCATCGAGCGCTGCCTCGAGAAGAAAGAGCCGCTGATCATCGTCTCCTGCTCCGGCGGCGCGCGCATGCAGGAAGGCATCCTCTCGCTGATGCAGATGGCGAAGATCTCCGCCGCGCTGGCGCGTCTCGCCGCCGCGCACCTGCCGTTCATCTCCGTGCTCACCGACCCGACCACGGGCGGCGTGACCGCGTCGTACGCGATGCTGGGCGATCTCAACATCGCCGAGCCGAAGGCGCTGATCGGTTTCGCCGGACCGCGCGTCATCGAGCAGACCATCCGTCAGACGCTGCCCGAGGGCTTTCAGCGGAGCGAGTTCCTCGTCGAGCACGGGATGGTCGACCTCATCACGCCGCGCGCGGAGATGAAGCCGGCCATCGGACGCTTCCTCCGCATCTTCATGGGCAAGTGACTCCACTCGAGTGGCTGGACAGCCTGCAGGGCTCCGGCATCCGCCCCGGCCTGACGCGCATGCGCGCGCTGCTGCGCGTCCTCGGCAATCCGCACGAGCAATATCCGTCGATCATCGTCGCCGGCACGAACGGCAAGGGCTCGACGAGCGCGATGCTGACGTCGATCCTGCTCGCGCACGGCAGGCGCGCCGCGCACTACACCTCGCCGCATCTCGTCGACCTGCGCGAGCGCTGGACCATCGATGGCGACATGATCGACCCCGCACTCCTCGACGAATGCATCGCCGAACTGCAGCGCGCACCGGGCATCACGCCGACGTACTTCGAGGCGCTGACACTCATCGCCTTCCTCGCGTTTGCGAAGGCGAAGAGTGAGATCGCGGTGCTCGAGGTCGGGATGGGCGGAAGGCTCGACGCGACGAACGTCGTCCAGCCGATCGCCTCGGTGATCACGCCCATCGGCATGGACCACATGGAGTACCTCGGCGACACGCTGCGCGAGATCGCGCGGGAGAAGGCGGGCGTCATCCATCGCGGCGCGGTCGTGCTCACGTCGAACGACGATCCGGTCGTGCTCGACGTGCTGCAGAAACGCGCGGCGAAGTTCGGCAACCGCTTCATTCATGTGACCGAGGAGCACGAGGCGCCGCTGGCGGGCGACTTTCAGCGGAGGAACGCGGGGCTGGCGGCGCGCACCGCGCGCGAGCTCGGCTACAGCGACGCGGGACTCATGCAGGCGCGGTGGCGCGGGCGTCTCGAGCGCATCGAGCACGCGGGGAAGACGATCTGGATCGACGGCGGCCACAACGCGCACGCCATCGCGCAGACCGCGCCGTTCTTCGAGGCGAACGTCGCCAAACCGCGCCTCCTCGTCTTCGGCATCATGAGCGACAAGGTGGTGCAGCCCGTCGTCGACCAGCTCTTCCCGATCTTCGACCGCGTCATCACCACCGAGCCGTATCCGCCGCGCTCGATGCGTGCGGACGCATTCGCGGGGGCGACGCCGATTCCGAATCCCGAGGAAGCGTTCGAGGCGGCAATGCAGGCGAGCGAGCGCAACATCGTCATCACCGGCTCGCTCTATCTCGCCGGCGCCGCGATCGCATTTTTCGACCGCCACGGGCGGAGCGCTGACGTTTCGGCACGCTCCTCGTAGCCGCACGCGCGGCGTGTTGCCCTCATCCCTCGTATTTTCGATACACTCCGCCGGCCATGACGACTGCCGCTACGGGCCACGATTTCCTGCACCGCAAGCTCGCCGATGCCGACCCCGAGATCTTCGACGCCATCGAGCTCGAGACGCGGCGGCAGAACGACACCCTCGAGCTGATCGCCTCCGAGAACCACGTCTCCAAAGCCGTGCTCACGGCCATGGGCTCCGTGTTCACGAACAAGTACGCGGAAGGGTATCCGGGGAAGCGCTACTACGGCGGCTGCGGTCCGACCGACATCGTCGAGAACATCGCCATCGCCCGCGCCAAGGAGCTCTTCGGCGCCGAGCACGCGAACGTGCAGCCGCACTCCGGCTCGCAGGCCAACATGGCGGTGTACTTCGCCATGCTCAAGCCGGGCGACACGATCATGGGGATGGACCTCTCGCACGGCGGGCACCTCACGCACGGGCATCCGCTCTCGTACAGCGGCCGCGATTTCAAGGTCGTGGCGTACCACGTCCGCAAGGACGACGAACTGCTCGACTACGACGAGATGCAGCGCATCGCCGAGGAGTCGAAGCCGCGGATGATCATCTGCGGGGCGTCGGCGTACTCGCGCGTGATCGACTTCAAGCGCATCCGCGAGATCGCGGACAGCGTCGGCGCGCTGATGATGGCCGACATCGCCCACATCGCGGGGCTCGTGGTCACGGGACATCACCCGTCGCCGGTGCCGTACGCCGACTTCGTCACCACCACCACGCACAAGACGTTGCGCGGCCCGCGCGCGGGCCTCGTGCTGTGCAAGGAAAAGCACGCCAAGGACCTCGACCGCTCCGCCTTCCCGGGCATCCAGGGCGGCCCGCTCGTGCACATCATCGCCGCGAAAGCGGTGGCCTTCCGCGAGGCGCTCACGCCCGAGTTCAAGGCCTACCAGGGACAGATCGTCAAGAACGCGAAGGCGCTCTGCGAGGCGGTCAAGCAGACCGGCTTCCGCATCGTCTCCGGCGGCACCGACAACCATCTCTTCATGACCGACGTCTTCTCGAAAGGGATCACCGGCAAGGACGCGCAGAACATCCTCGAGGCGGCCAACATCACGGTCAACAAGAACACCATCCCCTTCGACACGCAGAAGCCGATGGTGGCCTCCGGTGTCCGCATCGGCACGCCCGCCGTGACCACGCGCGGCCTGATGGAAACGGAGATGGGCACCATCGCGCAGCTCATGGCCCGCGCGCTCGATGCGAAGGGCGATGCCGCGGTGATCGAGGAAGTGAAGAAGGGCGTGAAAGAGTTGTGTGATCGCTTCCCGATCTACTAGGTGACGCTCAACACATCACACGGTGGTGTGATCGCGGAGACTCCTCCACGTGAGCAAGAAATATCCCTACTACCCGATCTATCTCGACATCGAGAACCGCAGCGTGGTCATCATCGGCGGCGGCAACGTCTGCGCCCGCAAGGCGGAGACGATGATGAAGTACGGCGCGCGCGTGACCATCGTCTCGCCGGAGTTCACCGAGGAGATCGAGCAGTGGGCGCGCGAAGGATGCCTGGCGCTGCGGCGGAAGGAGTACGACCCTTCCGATCTCGACGGCGCGAACATCGTCATCGCCTCCACCGACGTGCAGGAAGTCAACGAGCAGATCGCCGCCGACTGCCGCGCGCGGCGCATCCCGGTGAACGTCGTCGACGTGACGCCGCTCTGCGAGTTCATCGTGCCGGCCATCATCGAGTCGGGCTCGATCCAGATCGCCGTCTCCACCGGCGGCAGGTCGCCCGCGCTCGCGCGTACGCTGAAGGAGGATCTGCAGCGCACGATCGGACCGGAGTACGCGGAAGTGAACGACGTCCTCGGCACGCTGCGCGACAGCGCCAAGCGCGTGCTTCCCACGGACATCGACCGCAAGCGCTTCTTCGACGGCATCATCGCCCAGGGCATCCTGCCGATGCTGCGGGAGGGCAAACGGCGCGAAGCGTATGAGACCATCGCACGCGCATGCGAGGCAGCGGGAGTCGAGGTGAGCGAGCGGGTGCGGCAGGAATTGTCGTAGTCACTCTCCTCCTCTCTCTCTTCTTCCTCGACGTTCTCCTCGGCAGCGGCACGTTCTACGTGCGCGATCTCGTCTACGCCGCGCATCCGACGAAGTCGATGCTGCGCGAGGCGATCCTCTCCGGCGAGTTCCCGCACTGGAACCGCTGGATCGGCGGCGGCCAGCCGCTGGCCGCGAATCCCGCGTATCAGCTCTTCTATCCGCCGGCGTGGCTGGTGCTGCTGCCCGACTTCACGTACGGCTTCAACTTGTTCGTGCTGCTGCACCTCTACATCGCGGCGTGGGGGATGTACGCGCTGCTGCGGTCGATGGATGCCGGCCCGCCGGCGAGCGCCGCGGCGGCGTTGTCGTTCGCGCTGGGGGCGGTGGTGGCGGTGCACGACTTTCTGCCCGTGCTGGCGACGCTGGCCTGGCTGCCCTGGACCTGCCTCTACGCGCGCCGCTTTCTGCGCGACGGCGCGCGCCGCGACTTTGCGCTGGCCGCGCTGTTTCTCGGCGTGCAGGTGCTCCTCGGCGAGGCGACCATCGTGCTGCAGACGGGGCTCATCCTCGGCTTCTACGCGCTCGGAGCGCCGGCGTCCCCGCCGGCTGCCGGGGCGGCGTCCCGCGCCGCCACCCCGGGCGGCGGGACGCCGCCCGGGCAGCCGCCGGGACGGCGGCGGTCCGCATTGCTTCGTGTCGCGCTGCTGTGCGTCATCGCGCTCCTCCTCGCCGCCGTGCAGATCCTCCCCACCATCGACCACGCGCGCGACTCCGTCCGCGCGCGCGGCTTCGCCTTCGAGCGCGTGGTGAGCTGGAGCATGCCCGCCGCGCGCGTCGCGGAGCTGATCAACCCGAACGTCCTCGGGCATCAGTTGCTCAACGGCCGCGCGGTCTACTGGGGCTCGCCGCTGTACGGCGAGCGCGGGCTGCCGTTCGTGCGCAGCATCTATCCGGGCATCCTCATCGCCGCGCTGGCGATGGCCGGCCTCGTCGCGGGCACGCGCGGGCGGCGCGTGACCGTCATCCTCATCGCGCTGTCGCTCCTCCTCGCCCTCGGCATGCACACGCCGCTCTGGCGCATCCTCTACGACAGCGGCCTGGCGCGCTCGATCCGCTATCCGGAGAAGTTCATCCTGATGGGACTCTTCGCGCTGGTGGTCTTCGGGGCGATGACGCTGGACCGCATTCTCGCGGGTGACGAAAAAACCATCCGTGCCGCGCGACGCACCACCGCCGCGCTGGCCATCCTCCTCGGCGCGATCGCGCTCTTCGCAATGACGTCGCTGTACGCGCCGCTGTTCATCGAGCTGTGGAATCCGTCGCAGCGCATGTTCGCGGAGATGCTCCCCGCGTCCCGCTCCGGCTGGCTGCTCGCGGCGGGACGTGCGGCGCTGCTCTGGATCCTGCTGCGCAATCTCGAGCGCGTGCGCCGTCCGCTGTGGATCGGACTGGCGGGCGCGCTCGTCGTGCTCGACCTCGGGCTGGTCGTCCCCGAAGTCGCGCCGCGCATGCCCAGCGAATACTTCGAGAAAGAGCCAGCCGTCGCGACAGAGTTCAAGGCCAGGCACCGCGACTGCCGCCTGCTGCACGTGGCCGCGCTGCAGCCGCCGGGCGTCTACGGCGCGCAGCAGCAGGATCTCTACTGGATCTACCGCAACGCGATGTACCCGCTGATGCCCGGCTCGCACGGCATCGCCACCGTGCTGGAGCCCGATCTCGACCGCACCGCGCTGCTGCCGGCGGCCGACTTCAGCGACGCAGTCTGGACGCAGGCGCGGAACGATCCGCAATGGCTCCAGCGCGTGGCGCCGATGGCCAACGTCTGCGCGGTGGCGCTGTACACGCAGCCGCCCGACCTGCAGCGTCCGGTGACGCTCATGCACCTGCCGCCGTCGCCGCGTTACGTGGTGGAGGAGAGGCGATCCCGCCTGTCCGGACAGGCAGGATTGCCTGTCGTCCACCGCGTGCGCGAGACGCCGAACACGGCCCGCATCGAAGTGGAGAGCGCCGGCAACGCGACGCTCTACATGAGCGTGACGCCGCACAAGTACTGGCAGGTGACCATCGACGGAAAACAGGTGCGCCCGCAGGTCGCGAACATCGCCTTTCAAAGCGTGCCCGTGCCCGCGGGCAAACATGTCGTCGAGATGCGTTACCGCAACCCGCTCTTCCTGACCGGCGGCATCCTCTCGCTGCTCACGCTTTCCGCGCTGCTCTGGAGAATGCGATGAAACGCGGTGTGCTGCTCGTTGGTGCAGTGTGGCTCGCCAGCGTGCTGCTCTGGCTCACGCCGGGCATCTCCCGTCCCGACGGTGCCGGCTACTTTGCGTACTTGCCGTCCACGTACTTCGATCGCGACCTGCTCTTCTTCGACGAATGGGCGCGCATCGGCCTGGTGCGCCCCGACGGCGAGATCCTCTTCAAGGACGTCACCGGGACCGCGCACCTCAGCAATCACTGGACGGCCGGCGCGTCGCTGGCGTGGTATCCGGCCTTCGTCGTGGGCGACCTGCTCGCGCGCGTGACGAACGCGCCGCGCGACGGTTTCTCCACGCCGTACGTCGCCGCGGTCGTGACCATGACCGCGCTGGCCGGCCTCTTCACGCTGCTCCTCGGCGCGCACATGAGCAACGCGAAGGCGGCCATCGCCGTGTGGCTGGGCAGTCCCCTCGCCTACTACTCGCTGCGCGCGCCGACGATGTCGCACGCGATCAGCGCACTGGCGTGCGGAATCGTGATCTGGCTCTCCGCGAAGAAACAGAGCGCCTTCGCCATCGGCCTCGCGATCGGCTTCGCCTGCGCCGTGCGTCCGCAGAACGCACCCATCGCCCTCGTGCCGCTCTTCTTCATCGGCTGGAGACGCGCGCATGTGATGCTCGCCGGCGCGCTGCTGGCCGCGCTGCCGCAGTTCATCGTCAGCCAGACGCTGTGGGGCGCGCCGCTGGCCTTCGTCAACATCGGCGGCCGCGCGCATCCGTGGCAGATGTTCGCCACCTTCCGCCCCTTCGAGACGCTCTTCTCCTGGTACCACGGCTTCGTCCCCTGGACGCCGCTGCTGGTGCTCGCGCTGATCGGCCTGGCCGTGATGAAGGACCGCCGCCTGGCCTATGCCGGACTGACGCTCTTCGCCGCGCAGTGGCTGCTGCTCTCCGTGCTGGAGCGCTGGTTCTGGGGCGGCGCGTCGTTCGGGCAGCGGCGCTTCGACAGTTGCACGCTCTTCTTCATCATCGGCGTGGCGGCGTTCCTCGAGCGCGTGCCGCGCTGGCTCGGCGCGCTGAGCGTCATCGCCGCGACGGCGTGGACGATGTTCCTCTTCGTGGCCAGCTCGCGACTCAACCTCAATCGCTACGCCACGCCGGGCGAGCTGATCGACGCCTTCGGAGCGGCGCTGAGTGATCCCCGCTGGCGCGCGCCGTTCGGCTTCATGCCTCCGGAGATGCGCGGCGACGTGTTGCTCGCCTTCGTCGTCACGGTCGCCGTCCTGACCGGCATCGCGCTGCTCGTCAGGAAGGCGCCGCTGGTCATCGCCACCGCGTACCTCGTGGTCATGTCCGCTTTCTTCGCCTGGTGCGGCCTGCATCCGAAGCATGACGCCCTCAGCCGCGCCCTCCTCGCGAAGCAGCAGACCTCGGGTGCGCGGCGCGACACGGTCACGCTCCTGCTCTACGAGGCGGATTACATGGAGCGCACGGGGCGGCCCGGGCAGGCCGCGAAAGCGCGCGCCGAGGCGGCCGGGATGATGCGATAGCGTGTGCTATCCTCCGCGCCGCCTCATGCCGCTGCACGAGAAGAAAGTCATCGCCGTCCTTCCCGCCTACAACGCCGAGCGCACGCTCCAGGCGACGTACGACGACATCCCGAAGGACTGGGTGGACGAGATCCTCCTCGTCGACGACTGCTCCAAGGACCGCACCGTGGAGCTCTCGCGCGAGCTCGGCATCCACACCGTCGTGCACAAGCAGAACCGCGGCTACGGCGGCAACCAGAAGACCTGCTACCGCACCGCCATGGACGACATGGGGGGCGAGATCATGGTCATGGTCCATCCCGACCATCAGTACGACCCGAAGATCATCCCCGAGCTGGTCAAGCCGCTCATGCGCGGCGAGGCCGACGCCGTCTTCGGCTCGCGCATGCTCGGCGGGCGTCCCATCGAGGGGGGGATGCCGAAGTGGAAGTACTTCGCGAACCTCTTCCTGACCATGGTCGAGAACGCGACCTTCTACGTCTACCTCTCCGAGTACCACTCCGGCTTCCGCGCCTACACGAAGCGCTTCCTGGAGACGGTCAACTTCGAGGCGAACTCCGACAACTTCGTCTTCGACACGCAGATCATTGCCCAGGCCGTGGCCAAGGGGATGCGCATCCGCGAGGTGCCCATCCAGACGCGCTACTTCGACGAGGCCTCGCAGGTCGGCTTCTGGCGCGGCGTGCGTTACGGCCTCGGCATCCTGAAGACGATGGTCTTCTACAAGCTGCACAAGAAGCGCATCTGGAGCCATCCGATCTTCCGCGACCGCGCGGCCTCCCGCAGCGCCGCGACTGCCGTATCGTGAGGTCGTGAGCGCGAACCGCGAATGTGGCGCGGGCTTCAGCCCGCGTTTCTCCTGGCGGGCCGAAGCCCGTCCCACATTGCTCCTCTCGTCGATCCTGGCCCTCCTCTTCATCGACGTCCTCCTCGGCTACCACTCGCTCTACCTGCGCGACATCGCCCACTACTACTACCCCGCCAAGCACGTCCTCCGCTCCATCGTCCTCGGCGGCGAGTTCCCCTACTGGAACCCGCTCCTCGCCGCCGGCCAGCCGATGGCCGCGAACCCGGAGCACGAAGTCTTCTACCCGCTGACGTGGCTCATCCTGCTCCCGAGCTACGACCTCGGCTTCCGCCTCCTGCTCGTGCTGCACGTGCACATCTGCGCGTGGACGATGTACGCGCTGCTCCGTTCATTGCGCGCCTCGGTGCCCGCGGCCTTCCTCGGCGCGCTCTCGTTCGCCCTCGGCGGGGTCGTCCTGTCGTCGCTCACGCTGCTGCCGATCCTCTTCGTGCTGGCGTGGCTGCCGCTGACCTGTCTCTTCACGCGCCGCTTTCTCCTCGAGCGCAGGCCGCGCGACTTTGCCCTGGCCGCGCTCTCGCTCGGACTGCAGATGCTGGTCGGCGAGCCGACGACCGTCGCGCAGACCGGCTTTCTCCTCGGCGCGTACGCGATCGCGGTCGGCATCCGCGAGCGCAGCATCCGGCCTCTGCTGAAAGTGGCGCTGATCTCGCTCGCCGCGCTGTGCGTGGCGGCGGTGATGATCCTCCCCGCCGCCGATCACGCCGTCGACTCGGTGCGCGCCCGCGGCTTCGCCTTCCAGTTCGTCACCACGTGGAGCATGCCGCCCGCGCGCACCGCGGAACTGCTCTTCCCGAACGTCCTCGGCCATCACCATCCCGACCGCAACCTCTACTGGGGCGGCACGCTGTACGACCGCGGCACGCCGTTCTTCCTCAGCGTCTATCCCGGACTCTTCATCGCCGCGATGTGCCTGACCGGCTTCGTGCTGCGCCTGCGCGGCGCGGCGCTGACCGCATCGGTCTTCGCGGTGTCGTGGCTGCTGGCCATCGGACATCACACGCCGCTCTGGCAGTGGATGTACGACGCCGGCCTGGCGCGCTCGGTGCGCTATCCCGAAAAGTTCCTGCTCATGGGCGTCTTCGCCGCGACGGTGTTCGGCGCGCGCGTCTTCGACCGTCTCCTTTCCGGCGACGAGCCGGTGCGGCGCGCCGCGCTGCGCGTGACGGCCGCGATCGCCGGCGTGGCCGCGCTGTTCGCGCTCATCGCGCTGACGCCGATGCACGCGAAGCTCTTCATCGCCCTCTGGCAGCCGCGCCCCGCGGAGTTGGGGGAGATGCTGGCCCGCTCGCGCTCCGCGTGGATCGTGGCCGCACTCTTCGCCACCCTGTTCGTGCTGCTGCTGCGGAACTTTCCGCGCGTACGCACACGCGTCTGGCTCGCGCTGGCGACGCTCTTCGTGCTGCTCGACCTCGGCCTGCTCTTCCCCGAGCTCGCCCCGCGCATGCCGTCGTCGTATTTCAACGAGCCGCCGCTCCTCGCGCGGCAGTTGCCCGCGCAGCGCGACGACTGGCGCTTCATGCACGTCGTCGAGTGGCAGACGCAGGACCCCGCCTTCCGCCCCTTCATGGCCGGTCCGGAGCTCTACTGGATCCGCCGCAACGCGCTGCGCCCGATGATGCCCGCGCGCTGGGGCATCCGCACGGTGATGGAAGTCGACTACGACCAGACAGCGCTGCAGCCGACCAGCGACTTCGTCGAGGTGGTGAACTTCCTCGCCCGCGGCCGCCCCGACTGGCCGGAGCTCATCGCGCCGATGGCCAACGCGCGCTTTCTCGGCTCGTACGAAGATCCGCGGCGCGCACTCGAACGAGTGAAAGGCGACCGCAGGCTCGTGCAGCCGGTGCGAGTCACACCGCTCGGTGAGAACCCGCGTTACTGGTTCGCGGAGCGCATCGTGCCGGTGCGCGACCTCGAGGACTTTGCCTCGAAACTGGCCACAGCGCGATCGACGCGCGGCATCGCGTACGTGGTGGAGGACAGGCGATCCCGCCTGTCCGGACAGGCAGGATTGCCTGTCCTCCACCAGGGGGTCGTGCGGGGGGTGCGCGAGACCGCCAACAGCGCGCGGATCGAAGTCGACGCCGCCGGCCCTGCCTTTCTCGTCATCAGCGTCACGCCGCACAAGTACTGGCGCATCACCGTCGACGGCCGGGAGACCGAGGCGGTCATCGTCAACGCCGGCTTTCAGGGGATCGAGGTGCCGCGGGGGCGGCACGTCATCGAGATGCGTTACCGCAATCCGCTCGTCACGGCGGGAGCGGCCGTTTCTCTGGCCTCGCTCCTCGCGCTCGCGTTCATTACAATGCGCCGCCTGTGACGGACACCCGGCGACACGATCTCTTCGCGATCGCGATTCTCTCCCTCATCGCCACGCTGTTTTTCGTCGACGTGCTGGTCGGGACGGACAACTTCTACATGCGCGATCTCACGCGCTACTACTACCCGACCAAGCAGGTCCTGCGGGACATCGTCGACGGCGGGGAGTTCCCCTACTGGAACCGCCGCTTCTCGGCCGGCCAGCCGCTCGCCGCCAATCCCGAGCACGAGGTCTTCTACCCGCTGACGTGGCTGATCCTCCTGCCCAGCTACGACATGGGCTACCGGCTGCACATCCTCGTGCACATCTACATCGGCCTGATCGGGATGTACGCGCTGTTGCGATCGATGGAGCTGCGCCCCCCCGCATCGTTTTTCGGCGCGCTCGCCTTCGGCCTCGGCGGGCTCTATCTGTCGTACATCAACCTCCTGCCCATCCTCTTCTGTGCGGCGTGGCTGCCGCTGACGTGTCTCTTCGTGAGGCGCTTTCTCCTGCGGCCGAACCGGCGCGACTTCGCACTGGCGTCGCTCTTCCTCGGCATCCAGTTCCTCGTCGCCGAGCCGACCACCGTCATGCAGACCGGGTTCCTCATCGGCATGTACGCGCTCTATCGCGGCTGGTACGCGGCGCGCGAGTGGGGACATCCGTGGTCGCACGCCATTCCGGAGATGCTCTCGCGCGTGGCCTTCATCGCGCTGATCTCCGGTTCCGCCATCGCCGTCGGCGCGGCGCAGATGATCCCCGCCATCGACCACGTCGGCGAGTCGGCGCGCTCGCGCACCTTCGACTACTCGCTGGTGAGCGCGTGGAGTCTGCCGTGGGCCAAGCTCGCGGAGCTCATCTACCCCAACTTCCTCGGCCACATCTCCATCAAGCAGGTGATGTGGTACTGGGGCGGCGGCCTCTATGCCGGCATGGGCTCGCCGTTCCTCTTCAACATCTACTGCGGCCTGGCGGTGACGGCGCTCGGCATCGCCGCGTTCTTCGTGCGGCCGCGCGGCGGGCGCTTCGTGCTCATCCTGGTGATCTTCTCGCTGCTGATCGCCCTCGGCGGACACACGCCGCTGCTGCGCTGGCTCTACGACCTCGGCATCGCCACGTCGATCCGCTATCCCGAGAAGTTCATCCTGATCGGGCTCTTCGCGGTGATCGTCTTCGCCTCGCAGCTTCTCGACCGGCTCCTGGCCGGTGACGACGCCATCCGCGACGCCGCCCTCGGCTTCATCGCCGCGACCACCATCGTGGCCCTCCTCCTGGCCATCTTCGCCTTCACCCCGTACTACGCGAAGTTCTTCATCAAACTGTGGGGACTGAAAGGTCCGAAGGCGGCGCAGCGGATGGTCGAGCTGTCGCGCGAAGGCTGGATCATCGCGGCCGTGCGCGGCGGAGTGCTCTTCGGATTGCTCTGGTCCGTGCGCATGCTCAAGCGGAAGATCTGGCTCGCGCTGGCATTCGTCTTCCTGCTGGCCGACCTGCTGCCGGTCGTGCATCAGATCAACCCGCGCATGCCGGCGCGCTTCTTCCTCGACGAGCCGCTCTCGTCGCGCACCCTGCCGCGCGACCGCGACCGCTGGCGCGTCTTCCACGAGGCCGACTGGTACGGCCAGGAAGAAGTGGCCAAGAAATACTTTTCGACCGGCGACGCCGTCTACTGGATCGTGCGCAACGGACTCTTTCCGATGACGCCCGCGGGCGAGGGGCTGTCGATCGTCATGGAGCGCGACTACGACAAGACCAACCTCCTGCCGAGCCTCGACTTCGTCGAGTCGGTGTGGGACGTCAAGCGCTCCGGCCGCGGCGACTGGTGGCGTCCCTTCGTGGCCATGGCCAACGTGCGCTATCGCGGCGAGTACAAGCCGTTCGACGAGGAACGGAAGCGCGTGAAGAAGAACATGAAGCGCGCCGAGGCCATCCGGTACACGGACGTCGGCGATCATCCGCGCTACTACTTCGCCGATCAGATCGTGACCATCCGCGACCGCAAGGACTTCGCGAAGAAGCTCTCCGACGGCAGCTACAGTGAGGCCGTCGCTTTCATCAAAGAGCCGTCGTTCGTGCCGGCGAAAGGGGTCGTGCGCTCGTGGCGCGAGACCGCGAACACCGCCGCGATCGACGTCGTGAGCCACGGACGCGCCTTCCTGGTCATGAGCGTCACGTCGAACAAATACTGGACCGTGACCGTGAACGGGAAACGCGTCGAGCCGGTGGTCACCAACATCGGCTTCCAGGGCATCCACCTTCCCTCGGGCACTCACCGCGTCGAGATGCGCTACCGCAACACGCTGGCGGCGAACGGACTGAAAGTGTCCATCGTCGCGACGCTGCTGCTGCTCGTCGCGGCGCTCGTCCCGAATGTGCGGCGGGCTTCAGCACGCCGGAGGAACGCGGGCTGAAGCCCGCGCCACATGGCGCGCGTAATCGACCCGCGGCGGCACCGCAACGAGCGCATCGCCGCCGCCATCCTCGTCCTCATCGTGGCGGCGATCGCCGTGATGATGGTGCGCTGGAATCGCGCCGAGGAAGAGGCGCTGCGCGCCGACCGGCGCTACATCCCGAAGCCGCTGAAGGTGACGCCGGAAGTGGTCTCGCTGCAGGAGCTCGTGCGCATCGACAGCTCGAAGCCGGAGGGAGTGGCCGCGGCGGCGCGATGGATCGCCGCGTATCTGGAGCGCAACGGCGTGCGCGCGGAGCTCATCGAGTCCGGCCCGTCGATGCTCAACGTCTACGCGCGCATCGAGGGACGTGAGCCGGGAGGGGCGCTGCTCCTCTTCAATCACATCGACGTCGTGCCGCCGGGCGACGGCTGGCACATCGAGCCGTTCGCGGCGCATCTCCGCGGCGACCAGATGTTCGGCCGCGGCACGCTGGACATGAAGGCGCTGACGATCTGCCAGCTCGTCGCCTTCGTGGATGTGGCCAAGAGCGGCCGGGTGCCGCAGCACGATCTCGTCTTCCTCGCCACCGCGGAGGAAGAGCGCGGCAGCCGCCAGGGGATGCAGTGGCTGCTCGCCCATCGCCCGGAGCTCTTCGAGGACGTCGCGTACGGGATCACCGAGGGAGGGATCACGGAGCTCGTCGGCGACCGGCTCACCTACTTCGGCGTCGAGATCGGCGGCAAGCAGATGGTGCAGGCGGTCATCTCCGCGCCGACGCGCGACGCGCTGCGCGCCGCGCGCATCGCCCTCGAGCCGGCCATGTTTCCGCGGCAGCCGGTGCGCGTCATCCCCGCGGTGCGCGCGTACTTTCAGGCCATCGCGCCGACGCGGCTGCAG
Organism: Thermoanaerobaculia bacterium; assembly: GCA_036375135.1. Lineage (GTDB taxonomy): Bacteria > Acidobacteriota > Thermoanaerobaculia > Gp7-AA8 > Gp7-AA8 > QHVT01. Next base: position 17,079 of record DASUSL010000299.1, read on the forward strand.
TTCCGCGAGGGACTCCAGGACATCGACCGCACCATCGCCGAGGGGCGCTTCTGGGAGCTCCCGGCGACCTATCGCGATCTCGTGCAGAACACGCTCACCACCGGGCCGCCGGAACCGCGCAACGGCAAGTGGGAGATGCTCGTGACGATGGTCAACCTGCCCGACGAGCAGCCCGACGCGCGGCTGGCCTGGCTCGGGAAGACCATCGCGCCGGCGGGGGCGATCGTGCGCGAGGTGCCGCTGCGGGACGGACCGGTGCCGACGTCGACCGACAAAACGCGGCTCTTCGCGCTCCTGACCGCCGAGGCGCGGAGGCGCTACGGCGTCGCGGCGGGCGTGCAGGTGCTCTATCGCTCGGCCAGCGACTCGCGGTTCCTGCGTGCTCGCGGCATCACCTGCTACGGCATCTCGCCGTACCTGGTGAACTTTGCGCAGTCGACGTCGATCCACGCCACGAACGAGGCGATCACGGTCAGCGCGTTCGTGGAGGGGGTCGAGTATCTGCGGAGCGTGGTGCGGGCGTGGGCGGCCGAGTGACAATTACTGTCACACTTGGTTGTCGTGAAGTGTCAGCATTCGGTCACAGCTTCAGCTAAGTCGTTGAGAAATCAAGAAGTTCTCTTGGGCATTTCGATTGCGCTGAGGGAGGGAACCAAGGAGGGCCTGAATGAACAGGAAACAAAAAGGTTTCACCCTGATCGAGCTGCTGATCGTCGTCGCGATCATCGGCATTCTCGCGGCAATCGCCATTCCGAACCTGCTGACGGCGCTGCAGCGCTCGCGTCAGAAGCGGTCGATGGCGGATATCCGTTCGGTGGCCACGGCGTGGGAATCGCGCGCCACGGACACCAACTCGTACATGGCTGCCGGCGTCAACATCACGTGGCCGGCGCCCAGCCAGGACATCACGGTCATCGAGACGCTGCTGGTCCCGACGTACACGCGCAAGTTCATGGCGTATGACGCGTGGGGCTCGAAGTTCCAGATCGGCTTCACCAACCGGACGTACTCGATCGAGTCGATCGGCGCCGACCAGAAGGACGATGGCGACAGCACGACCTCGTCGCCGACGCCGATCGTCACCGGCCATTTCGACTGCGACATGGTCTTCTCGAACGGCAACTTCGTCATGTACCCGGAAGGCATCCAGAACCAGTAGCAGCAACGTCTCGTACGACGATACGAGCAGAGAACGGGCGCCGCACGGCGCCCGTTTTTCGTTTCAGACCAGTCCCGCGCGCAGCAGTTCCGCGGCCAGCAGATGTCCCCAGACGGAATGCCCGCCCGCGGTCGGCCGCACGGAGTTGTCGGTGAAGAACGAGCCCGTGACCGTGTCCCAGCGATCGACGAAGAGCACGTCGTGCGCGGCCGCCGCGCGCTGCGCCATCCCGTGCACTTCGCGATAGCGCGCGACCGCGTCGCCGGCGATGCCGCGCGCGTCGAGGGAAAGGTTCGGCGCGCCGGGACCCTGCAGCACCGCGTCGACTCCCGGCGCGTCGCGCACGAGCTCCAGCGCGTGCACGACCGCGCTCTCGTACTCCGCGACGCTCGGCCGCGGATAGCGCGGCAGGAGCGGCTTCAACACACTCCCGGCGATCCTCGTCGTGATCAGCTCCGCGGTGCGCGGCACGCGCTTCGTCACCGCGTGCGCGACGTGGCGGAAGTGCCGCACGCGCTCGTACGCCGAGCGCACGCCTGACGGAAGCCGCGACAGATCGACGGCCCGCGTGCCGACCACGGCCAGCCACCCCACCACCTCGATCACGACCACGCGCGGCCGCTGCGCGAGCGCGTCGGTTACCGCCTCCACCAGCTCGGAGGGGTGATAGTACGGCTGCAGATGCACGCGCACTTCGGCGTCCGGCCGCGCGGCCTGCAGATCGGCGCGGCAGACCTCGGGGAACGCGGCATCGGGAGGCACGCCGGGATAGCCGACCGTGTGGCACTGGCCGACGAAGGCGACGGTGAGCGCGCTCACCCCACCTGCCGTTCCCGGACGACCGCGTTCATGCTCGCGTAGAGCCGCTCGTGCGCGGCGCGGGCTTCGCGGACGATCTGGGGGAACTGGCCGATGTCCTTCTTCGCGACGACGAGGTTCACGCCGTAGAGGAAGGCCGCGTTGCCGTCCATCGTGCGCAGCCCGTCGGCCACGAGGACGAAGAACGACTTGCGGCGGTCGGCGGGCACCAGTCCGATGATCGGCGCCATCGCATCGAGCGGCGGCGCGGACATCTGCGGCGGATGGATCAGCACCATCTGCGGGAACTCCTGCATGTAGTACTCGCGCGCACGGGCCGGATCGGCGATGTAGACCGGCAGGAGCCCGACCAGCTTGGCCGCGTTGCGCAGCGCCGCGTCATCCGCGCCGACGATGATCGCCTTCTCCCCGAGCTCGTTCTCGTTCTCGTCGTCGGACGGCGGCGGCGGCGCGGGAGCGGCAGCCGGCGCGTCGGGCGCCTCCAGCGTGCGCCGGTCGACGGTCAGCTTCTCCTTGCAGACGGGACAGGGGAACGTCACCTCGCGCATCGGGAGCTTCGTTTCGTCGAGCGAGAGCGGCTTCTGGCAGGAGGTGCAGGTGATTCGGATCATGGTGGCTACTCCAGCATCGACAGCATCGAATCGCCATCGTCCGTGGGGCTCGACAGATTCTCGTCGCCGAGGCGCAGGGCGAGGTTCACGGGGTTGGTCGCGTACGCGAGCGCGGTCTCCTTCGAGATCACGCGCTGCAGCCAGAGCTTCTCGATCTCGTCGTCGAAGGTCTGCATGCCGTCGACCAGGCCGTCGTGCATGGCGTCGGTGAGCGAGCGCCCTTCGCTCTCCCCCTTCACCACGTAGTCGCGCGTGCGCATCGTGGACTTCAGGATCTCCAGCGCGGCGATGCTGCCGCCGCCGATCTTCGGCAGGAGGCGCTGCGAGATGACGTAGCGGAACGACTGCGAGAGCCGCGTGCGGATCTGCGGCTCCTGGTCCTTCGGGAAGACGCCGATGATGCGGTCCACGGTCTTCGCCGCGTCGATGGTGTGCAGCGTGGAGAGCACGAGGTGCCCCGTCTCCGCCGCCTCCATGGCGATCTCGATCGTCTCCACGTCGCGCATCTCGCCGATGAGGATCACCTTCGGCGCCTGGCGCAGCGCGGCCCGCAGGGCGAGCGAGAACGTGCGCGTGTCCGAGCCGACCTCGCGCTGGTTCACGGTCGACTTCACGTGCCGGTGCATGTACTCGACCGGGTCCTCGATGGTGATGATGTGGTACGCGTGGTTCTGGTTGATCTCGTTGATGATGGCCGCGAGCGTGGTCGACTTGCCCGAGCCCGTCGGACCGGTGACCAGCACGATGCCGTTCTTGAGCTTGGGGATGTTCCACAGCTCGGCCGGCAGCTTGAGCGACTCCAGCGACGGCACGCCCTCGGGAATCACGCGCAGCACGATCGCGTACGTGCCGCGCTGCGAGAAGATGTTCACGCGGAAGCGCGTCTTCTGCGGGATCGAGTAACTGAGGTCGACCGAGCCGTTGGTCATCAGACTGCGCGTCAGCTCGCGGTCGCCGCGCAGCATGTGCATGGCGATCATCTCGGTCTGGAACGGCGTCAGGCGCGGCAGGCCGGGGAAGTTCACCGGAACGAGCTGCCCGTCCACTTCCACCTGCGGCGGACGGCCGACGGAGAAGTTGAGATCGGATACGCGATCCGAGACTTTCAGCATCGCCTCGAGAATCGCATCGAGATTGAAGTTCTTCATGGGCGGGACGGGATTGTAGTCGTCGCGTCTTCGCGTCGTCGAGCGGACGCGGCCCGATTCGGGGTCGCAAGGTCTCAAGGTCTCAAAGTCTCAAAGTCTCAAAGGCTCAAAGGCTCACAGCGGTGCTCCTTTGCGACTTTGCGACTTTGAGACTTTGCGACTTTGCGACTCGACGGACTCGAAGACTCCCACTCGAAGGCTCGACGACTCCAACGCTCGTCGACTACGATCCGCCCGTGTCGATCATCGCCATCGATCTCGGGAGCAGACGGATCGGCATCGCCGTCAGCGACTCCGGGGTGATGGCCTCGCCGCACTCGGTGATGCGCAACGAAGGAGACGTCGTGGAGAAGCTGGACCGGCTCGGGCGCGAGCTCGACGCGGAGTTGTACGTGGTCGGCATCCCCCGCCGCACGCACGCTTCGGCAAACGATCGGAAGTACGCCGACTTCGCCGAGGCGCTGCGGCAGAGAACCTGCAAACCTGTCGAGCTCTGGAACGAGAGTCTCTCCACCGTCGAGGCGATGGAGCGGCTCCGCGAGTCGGGCAAGAGCCGACGCGAAGCGCAGAAGGACATCGACATGCACGCCGCCGCGGTCATCCTGCAGTCCTTTCTCGATGACCGCCAACGGAGGTCGTCATAGCCGCACGCCGTTCGAAGCAACGTGGCGGGTGCGGCAAGCTCATACGCTCGCTGGTGACCGTCGGCATCTTCGCCGTGCTCCTGGCCATCGGCGGCGGCTGGTTCTTCTGGCGTGCCGTCGGTTCGCCGTACAAGGGCTACACGGAGCCGCAGAAACGCGTCGAGATCCGCCGCGGCCTCCGCACCTCGGCCATCCTGCAGCAACTCCAGAAGGAAGGAGTGCTGCGCGACGAGTGGATCCCGCTCGTCTACATGAAGCTCCTCCGCAGCCGCGACTCCCTCAAGGCCGGCGTCTACCAGTTCGACAAGCCGCTCTCGCCGGTCGACGTCATCGACAAGCTCGTGCGCGGCGACGTGATCCTCGCCTCCATCACGATCCGCGAGGGACTGGACCGCTTCGCCATCGGCAAGCTCTTTTCGGCCGAGGGATTCGGCACCGAGGAGGAGTGGAAGAAGATCACGGGCGAGGCCGATCTCGTGCGCGACATCGCGCCCGACGCCGAGTCGCTGGAGGGCTATCTCTTCCCCGACACGTACAAGTTCGATCCCGGCACGCCGGTGACGACGATCGTGGGGGCGATGGTGGCGAACTTCCGCAGGCACTGGGGCAACGAGATCGCGCTGATCACGACGGGCCTCGACGCGCATCAGACCGTGACGCTCGCGTCGATCGTCGAGACCGAGGCGCAACTGCCGCAGGAGCGCCCGATCGTGGCCTCGGTCTACGTGAACCGCGTGCGCAAGCGCATGCTCCTCGGCGCCGACCCGACGGTGATCTACGCGATGAAGCTCGCCGGCACGTGGAACGGCAACATCCGCAAGACCGACCTGCAGACCGCGTCGCCGTACAACACGTACAAGACGCCCGGCCTCCCTCCCGGACCGATCGCGAATCCCGGCCTGGCCTCGCTGCGCGCCGCCGCCGCCCCGGCCACGACGCCGTATCTCTACTTCGTGGCGCGCAACGACGGCTCGCACGTCTTCGCCACCACCATCACGGAGCACAACGCGAACGTGGAACGGTGGCAGCGGCAGTACTTCCGGGACAAACGGGCGAAGAAATAGCGGACCGCCCGAGCGGCGCGAGGCCGGCGCTCCCCGTAAACATTTTGCAAAATCGGTGGTATTCTTCCCCGTCCACAATCCATCCCGGGGGTCCGCCAAGCATGGCCGCACGCAATAAGCCGTTCGAGCAGTTCGGTCCGTACATCCTCTTCAAGAAACTCGAACAGGATTCGCTGGGCGACCTGTGGCGCGCAGGGCGGATCGAAGGCGGCCGGGTCGGCCCCACCGTCGCGTTGCGGCGCCTCTCCGGCGGCGACCGCGCCGCGATGACGGCCAGCGTCGAGGCGGCCGCGCGCATCGTCCCGCAGCTCACCGGCACCTCGTTCGCGCGCGACCAGGTCACCGGCCTCGCCGACGGCACGCCGTTCCTCGCCTGGGACTACGCGGGCGGACGCTCGCTGCGGCACATCATCGACCGCGGCCGCGGCGGCAAGGACGTGCAGCCCAATCCGCTGCCGATCGATCAGGCCATCGTCATCGCCGAGAAAGTGGCGCTCTCCCTGGCCACGACCAGCGAGCTGCGCGACGGCTCCAACGGACGCCTCTCGCACGGCGCGCTGCTCCCGCAGTTCATCTGGATCAGCGACGACGGCGAGATCCGCGTCGCCGGCCACCAGCTCGGCGCCGGCATTCTCGGCGCGATCCAGCACGATCCGAAGATTGCCGCGGAGATCGGGCGCTACCTCGCTCCCGAGTTCCGCACCTCCGGACAGGCACCGAAGAGCGCCGACGTCTTCGCCATGGGCGCGATTCTCTTCCTCCTCGTCACCGGGCACGAGCCGCCCGATGCCATGACCGCGAGCGCGTTCGTCTCCGCGGTGCGCGCGGCCAAGACGCTCACCGGCGCGTCGATCCCCGACGACATCCGCGTCGTCCTCGACAAGTCGTTCAACCTCGATCCGTCGATGCGCTACGCGTCGATGGGCGACATGAAGCAGGCCCTCTCCGCGCTCGCACACGGCGGCAAGTACTCCGCCACCACGTTCAACCTCGCCTTCTATCTCAGCAACCTGCTGAAGAAGGAGATGGAGGCGGAGACGCTCGAGCGCGACAAGGAGTCGAAGCTCAACCTCGCCCCGTACCTCGAGGCGCCGAAGCCGGTCGCCGCTCCCGCGCCGGCCATGCCGGCCACGCCGCCGCCGGCGATGTTCGCCGCGGCCGTGGAGCCGGCTCCGAAGAGCAAGCTGCCGATCGCCCTTGCCGCCGGCGTAGTGCTCGTCGCCCTCGGCGCCGGCGGCGCCTGGTGGTTCATGGGCCGCAAGGGGGCCTCGCTCCCGGCGACGAACACCGCCGCCGCGACCATGATCACGCCCGCTCCCGCGCCGGTGCAGAAGGCGCCGGCCATCCCCGAGCCGATCGTCGCCGTCTCCAGCACCACCGCCGCCACGGCCACCACCGACCCCGACGCGCAGAAGAAGGCGTTCGAGGACGCGGTGAAAGCGAAGCTGCAGGCCGAGATGATGAAGCTCCAGAACGACTACCTGGAGCAGCTCAAGAAGCAGCAGTCGAAGAACGCGCCCGTCGCCGCCGCTCCGGCGCCCGCCGCGCCCACGCAGGCCTCGGCCGCCGAGGAGCGTCCGGCCATCACCGCCGCGCAGCTCGACCAGCAGCGCCGCGAGGCCGCGCGCCAGGAAGAGGCGCCCGCGCCGGTCGTTCCGGCCCCGGTGCCGGCGACGCAGAGCGCCGCTCCCGCGGTCGTGCAGCAGCCCGCGGTCACGCAGCCGGCGCCCGCGCCGGTGTCGACCGTGCGCGAAGGCGACGTGGTGGAGCTGACGGCGCTCGACGTCCCGCCGCGCCCGACCCGTCCCATCACCGCGATCTATCCCCCGATCGCGCGGCAGCAGAAGATCGCCGCCACCATCGTCGTGACCGCGCTGATCAACGAGCGCGGCGAGGTGACGGACGTGAAGCTGCTCCGCGGCGTCGCGCGCTTCGGCATCGACGACGCGGCCCTGCGCGCCATGCGCTCCGCGCGCTTCACCGCGCCCGTGAAGGACGGCAAGCGCGTGAAGACGTGGTTCCCGCAGACCATCGAGTTCAGGCCGTAAAAATGTGGGGCGGGCTTCAGCCCGCCCCGCCCGCCCGGACGGGCTGAAGCCCGTCCCACATCTTCAGGCTGTCGGCCGTCTTCCAACGATCACCGCCGTCTCGAAGTAGCGCTTCCGCGCGATTCCTTCGAGACGTGCGCGCTCGCGCGTGAAGTTGCGCGCGCCCGGCGCGGCGCTGAGGTCTTCCTTCAGGAGGATCGCGTCGCGGTCTTCGAGGATCGGCGGCGCCACGCGCACGATGATCCGCAGCCGCTCCGGCAGCAGCAGGTCGGCGTGCGCGCCGAGGCGGTGGTCGACGTAGAGATTGCCGCGCATGCTGCGGACTGCTTCGATCGCGGCAACGGGCGGCGACGGCGTCGTGTGCACGACGCGCAGCGCGGGCCACGTCCAGACGATCAGCAGCGCCGTCACCACCGCCAGCACCGCGGCGTAGCCGCGCCGCGGAATCCCCGCCGCGGCGAGCATGGCGAACATCGGCATGTAGGCGATCGAGAACCGGCTCGAGCTGTGGAAGTCGAGCATGAGCCACGCGAAGACGCAGAACGGACCGAAGATCGCGACGGCCAGCCACATCTTCCGGCGCAGCACCGCGATCGCCGCGAGCAGCGTGACGATGAGGTTGATCGGCATGGCCCGGTACGGGCGGAAGAAGAAATCGTCCGCGACGCGGATCAGCCCCGGATGCCGCGGCGCCAGGAACGAGTCCGTGGTGCGGATGTACGCCTCGTGCCCCGCCAGCACCTCGCGATACGCGCTCCAGCCGCCGCTGAGCGCGGCCGCGCTCCCGTAGGTGGTGATGACGATGGCGGCGATCAGGATCGCGCCGATCACACCCTCCCGCTTCTTCTGCCGGAAAGCGATGGCGAACGGCACGAAGCCGATCAGCAGGTTCTGCGGGCGGAACCCGGCGGCGATGCCGAGCACGATGGCGCCGAGAACCACCTGGCCGCGCAGCAGCAGCGCGCATGCGGTCACGACCAGCACCATCGACGGCACGTCGGAGAGCGCGGTGCCGCCGAAGAACCAGACGTTCGGAAAGAACGCCAGCAGCATCCCCGCGCCGATGGCCACCGGCACGCTCGCGCGCATCGCGCGGGCGAGGAAGTACATCGCCGGAAAGACGAAGAGAGACGAGAGAAAGACGATGGTCTGCAGCGCGTGAAAGCCGTCCAGCGGGACGAGCTTCGCCGCGGCGATGAAGAGCGGGAAGCCGGGCGGGTGCGGGTGGTAGGCGCTGACGTCGAAGTCGCGCAGCGCGAGCGCGAAGAGCGCCTCGTCCCAGTCCCACAGCGTGAGCGACTTCGCGGGCCAGCGCATGACCGCGGCGAAGAGCGCGCAGAGCCAGACGGCCAGGCGCTCGCGGGCTGAAGCCCGCACCACATTCAACGGCGCGGCATCCACGACAGTCCATCCACGCGCAGGCCGAGCTCGCGCGAGTCGTCCGAGGCGCGTACTTTCGCCGGCACGGCCACGTCACTGGTCACGATGCGCAGCTCGTTCGGGCCGTCCGTGCGCGACGGCAGCGGCCATGATTTCTCGATGTTCGCCTGCGTGCCGGCGAAGCGCTCCACCAGGGTGCCGTTCAGCCACACCTCGATCGTCGGCGGCGGGATGGTGTCGATCGGGACGTAGAGGCGCACCGACAGCACTCCCCCCTTCGGGATGGGCGGCAGCGACGCGAACGACTCGCGTCCCATCCAGCGGAAGATCTCCGCGCGCGACCCCTCGGCCGAGTACCAGCCGTTGCCGAAGTGCACCACCGTGGCCAGCCGCACCACCGACGACTCGAAGTTGCGGCGGCGGATGATCTTCCAGAGCGGATTCTCGTGCGGCCAGACGAACGTCTGCGCCGCGCCCTCCACCACCGCCGGCTCCACCGCCCACGCGTCCGCCGTCACCTGCGCGATCTTGTCGATCTCTTCGTAGAACGTCTTGCGGTGATCGGGCAGCAGATAGCGCGTGTGCGGCCCGAACGCTCCGTGGATGTACACCGCGCTCTCCTTCGGCACGTTGCGCTGAATCCACAGCAGCGCGGCGGCGGCAGGCGCCTCGGAGGTCCGCTGCAGCGTGAGCGCGGGCCAGGTCCAGACCGCGAAGACGGTGACGATCGCCGCCGCCAGCGCGCCCTGGATCGCGGCCTTGCGCGCCATGACGCGCAGTCCGTGCGCCGCGAAGAGCGCGTGTACGGCCATGTAGGCGATGGCATAGCGCGCGGCGGTCTCGATGTCGAGATTGAGCCACGACGTGATCATCAGCGGCGCGTAGATGGCCAGCGGCAGGAGCAGCGGCCAGCGCCGCGCGGCGAGCGCGCCGAAGATGCCCACCAGCGCGAACACGGTCAGCCACGTCATGTGCTGCCGCTGGTGCGTCGGCCAGAGAAAGAACGTCTTCGCCGCGTCGCGGAGCTTCGGGCGTCCCGGGTTGTGCCACGAGTCGACGTCGCGCACGTACTGCTGCTGCGCTTTGACCACCTCGCGGTAGCGCTCCACGCTCTCCGAGGCCAGCGCCGCACCGGCGTAGCTGCCGCCGGCGATCGCGCCGCCGAGGATCATCGCGGCGGCCACGGCACGGAAATCGCGCGCACGGACGCGGTGCCACGTGGCCAGGAGCGCGGGCACGGCGCCGATGAGCAGGTTCGGGACGCGAAAGCCCGCGGCGATGCCGAGCACGACCGCGCCGAGGATGTACAGCCGCGCGCTGCGCCGCCCGCCGAGGAGCAGCGCACAGGCGGCGAAGCCGAGTGCCGTCGACGGGACGTCGCTGAAGCCCGTGCCGCCGTAGACCCAGACGTTGGGCAGGAAGACGAAGATCGCCGCGCCGCAGAGCGAGGTCGCGAAGTCGAAGCCGAGCTCGCGCGCGAGAAAGAAGAGAGCGGGAAAGAGAAAGCAGGCGCCGAGGACGACGATGGTCTGCAGCGACCGGAACTCGTTCACGCCGAACAGGTGCACCAGCTTGGCCGCGGCCACGAAGAGCGGATAGCCGGGCGGATGCGGCCAGTGCTGCGCCACGTCGTACTCGGCCACGCCGAGAGAGAAGAGCGCCTCGTCCCAGTCGTTGAGCGAGCAGGCGATCGCGAAGAAGCGCGTCAGCGCGACGATCAGCGACAGCAGGAGGAGGGTGCGTTTCTGGAGCGGAGTCATGAAGAAGTGCTGAGTGCTGAGTGCTGAGTGCTGAGACCGGAAGCGTGTGATTCGCCTCTCAGCACCCAGCACTCAGCACTCAGCACTCCAAAAGGGCACCATTCTCGCAAAATTGCGGCGCGATGCCGATCAAGGGCGTGCGACGCCGGTGGTACCTCGACCTGCACGGCATCCGGAGAGAAGGCACGAAGGAGACGGGCTTCGCCTTCCGTCTCCCCGACGGATCTGCAGTCACAGACGAGAAGGTGCTCGCCCGGATCGCCAAATTGCGCATTCCTCCCGCGTGGAAGGAGGTGCGCATCGCGCGTGGCGACGGTGCGCC
>DASUSL010000300.1:0-6256 GCA_036375135.1 Thermoanaerobaculia bacterium
ACGGGAGGGGCAGGCTGAAGCCTGCCCTACGTTTGGCTACGGCGCCGGCGCTTTGACGATCTCGATCCCCGTGTAGAAGTTCTTCAGGATGCGGTCGAAGGTCCAGCCGCGGAAGGCCATGCCGTACGCGCCGACCTGGCACATCCCCGTGCCGTGTCCCCATCCCTTGCCGTAGAACGTGTAGCGGTCGACGCCGTCCGCGTCCCTGGTCTTGTCGTAGACGAAGAGGTTGTCCGGCACGTTGAGCGACCAGCGCACGGGCAGTCCGCGCAGCATGAACTTGCGGCCGTCCTCCGCCGTCACCTCGAGCTCCGCGATGCGTTTGGCGGCGTCGATGCGCACGGGACGGATGTCGACGAGGTCCTTGATCGGGTTGCGGCGGTTGATGGCCTGCACCAGCTCTTCCTCGCGATAGCTGCGCGTCCAGTTGGCGAAGCTCGAGGTGCGGTCGAACGACGCGCCGTCGAAGTTGGCCTGCACCACCACCGCGGCCGCGCGCTTGTCGGTGCCGGTGATGATCGTGGCGCGGTCGCCGATCATGATCGGCACGTTCCGGTACTCCTGAAAGCGATCGCCGAGGCGGCGGAAGATCGGGATGCCCGGCGGCAGTGTGTGCGACGTGACCTCACCCTTCGACTTGAGCGTGAGCGTGCGCCCCTGCACCTGGAAGATTTTCCCCTCGGCATCGCGGAGCTGGTTCTGCTCGCGCAGCCACGAGCCGAGGAGTGCCTGCAGCTCTTCGCGCGGCATGGCCTCGTCGAGGCGCACGCGGTCGAGGAACTGCGCCGGCCAGACGCCGTACTTCACGAGGAACGCGGCGGCGAGATACGGCGTCTCTTCGGGATTCGCAGTCTGCGGGAACCAGTACTTGCGGTCCTCGGGCAGCGTCGTCGTGCGCGCCTTCGCGGCCAGACCGAGGACCGCGTCGAGATACGTCAGTACGTCGCGGCGGCGTGAGGAGGCGGGGGCGGGCGCGTTCGTCGCGGGGAAGCCGGCGGCGTCGAGTGCCGCGGCCACGGTGCGCACGACGTCGCGCGCGCTCCACGACGTCGACTGGCCGAGGTTCGCGTGCGCGGCGAAGAGCCGCGCGGCGAGCTGCTGCTCGGTGAGCAGGCCGCTGTCGGCACGTCCTTCGATGGAGAGCATCTCCAGTTCCACGCATCTGGCCATCTTCAGGTACGGCTCGTTGCGGCCGGGGAACATCGTGCCGACGTCGCTCGTCTCGCCGCCGCAGGTCGCGGAGTAGAGCGCGTCGATGGGCTGCCCCTGATAGGTGGCGATGAGGCCCGCGGTCTCGCGCACGGCGCGCGTCGACAGCTCGTGCTCGCCGGAGAAGCCTTTGTACGCCTGACACGCGGGGCCGGGGCAGATGTCGTATCCCTCGCTCTCGAACTGGCGCAGGTTCTTGATCGCGTAAGTCCGCGCGGCCACGGCCTGCGCCTTGAGGCCTTCCACTTCGTCGTAGATGGACGGGCCCATCTCCGCGGGGACGACGCCGAGGAGATAGTCCTCGAGGTTCAGCTCATTGATGACGTTGAGGAGGCCGCGCGGATTGATGAAGAGGCGCGCGGAGGTGCGGTAAGGCTGCTTGTCGAGGACCAGCGTGTCGCCGGTCATCGGAAAAATCTGCAGCAGCGCGGCGTCGATGGTGTGCGTGTCGCCTTCGTCGTCGGTGATGGCGAAGCGCTTCTCGAACGGCTGATCGGAGGGACGGCGCACGACCGTGAGGTCGCGCCCGTAGCCGCGCTCGGTCAGTTGCGAGCGGGTCGGCGTCGCGGCCTCGGAGCTGGCGAAGTCACCCGCCAGGATCTTGTGCGTGCCGCTGGCGGGATCGAAGGTCATGTCGACGCGCAGGCCCGTATCGGCGCGGAGCTTCTCCACGAGCGCCTGCGCGCTCGACTGGTCGGAGATGGCGGCCATCTGCACGGCGTAGCGCACGGCGGCGTCGGCGAGCGGCGCGCGCACGGTGAAGCCGCGGCGCAGCGTCGACGGACCGCGGTCGGTGACGAGGTAGTAGCCGCCGCCGGCCACGCGCGGGAACGTCACCTCCGGCTGATCGACGAGCAGGCCGACGCGGATGCTCGGCCTGGCGATCGTGCGCGGCATCGACGACACCGGCGTGAGCGCGTTCGAGGAACGCTGCGGGGGCGGCATCGCCGACGGCTGCTGCGGCGTCGGGGTCGCGGTCGGCGCGGGAGCCTGCGGCGTGGTGCCGGCGCAGGCGATCGAGAGAACGAGGAACGAGGTCAGAACGATACGGCGCATGGCGGAAGACCTCAGCAAAAAGAAAGCCCCCGCGGCTGCGGGGGCTTTCAGGACAGCGTTTGCGATTCGAGTGTTACGGGAGCGTGAGGCGGATCACCACACGGCGGTTGCGCAGACGACCTTCGGCGGTCGTGTTGTCACCGGTGGTATCCACGCCGCCGGCCTGCACCGTGATGCGCGACGGATCGATGCCGTGGCGGGTCACGAGGTAGTCGCGGACGGCTTCGGCACGACGGCGATCGAGGTCGCGGTTCGCGCCGGCGTTCTCACGGTCATCCGTGTAGCCGATGACGGTCGCGGTGGCGCCGGGCTCCTGCTTCATGCGCAGCGCGACTTCGTCGAGGATGGCCTTGGCGATGTTGGTCAGACGCGCCGAGCCGGACTCGAAGTGGATCTCGTCCGTACGGATGTCGACCGGCTGCCGCGGCGTGACCACCGGTTCCGGCGTCGGAACCACCGGAGCCGGGGCCGGAGCCTCGGGCGGCGGGGCCACCGGGGGCGGCGGGGGCGGCGGGGCTTCGACGCGCGCGAACATCAGCGGCGCGAAGGTCAGGCCGACCAGGCCGGAGAGGCCGCAGTCATCGAGCTCGGTGAAGCGGCACTCGTCGTTGTCGTCGAGGAACTTGGCCACGTTCCAGCGGGCGCCGGCGCTGAGCGACCAGCCGCTCGTACCGAACCAGTGGCGCAGGCCGCTGACGAGGAACACCGGGTTGTCCGGCGCATGATCACCGCCCGTGTACCAGACGGTATTGATCTCGTTGACCCAGTTCGTGGTGCCGAACAGCCCGATGGGGATGTTCAGGCCGGCATCGACGCGGAACTCGTTCGGGATGGAGACGTCTCCCGAGCCGCCGATGACGTTGTCGTTCTCACGGTCGCCGCGCATGATGTACTTGAGCGAGGCCGAGCCGATGCCACGCGTGACGTGGCCGCCGACGCCGAAGTCGGTGCCGCCCGTGGCGATGCCGGTGTCGTCGTCGCCGGTGGGCAGATCGACGAAGCCCGACAGGGCGAAACGGGTCGGCGAGTCGTTCGGCGTCAGGCCGAACTTGGTGGCCAGGCGGATGGCGCCCAGTCCCGACTCGGTGAACTCACCCTGGTGGAGAAAGCCGTTGATGTAGCCGACGCGATCGCCGCCATTGCTGACGATGCGATCCCACGGCAACATCGCGCTGATCTCCCAGCGGTCGGTGATGCCCACGCCGATGGAGCCGCTCAGGCGATAGAGGTCATAGCTCATGTCCTCGTACTCGCGAGCGGAGGGCGGGGCAAAAGCTTCCGCTTCTCCGGCAGTGAGGTCCCAGTCGTTGAAATAGACGCCGAAGGACCACTGCCCACGACGGAGCGTATCCGCCGTCACGGTCTCGAACAGACCGGTCTGCCCTGAGTGCGTGGGGGCGAAAAACCGGAGCTGATCGTCACGGCTGATCTCGACGGTCGTCGTGTCGTCCATCTGGGCGAACAACGGGGTCGAGCCCACGATCAAAAAGCACAACAGGGAAAAAAGCAGCCGATGCTTGCTACGCAACAAGTAACACCTCCTAAACAACTTCGCACGGTCTATGGTCCGCGTCTACAATGTCCGCGCCGCTACAAAAGATATGCCAGACCGATCGGGGATCATTTCCGTAAAGACTTCAAGTACTTGACTTTACCATAGCTTGAATCGGGCGGTATAACGTCGGACGCTCGAAAAAGGACAGAGATCGACATGGCCAAAACCCGTATGGTTGCACTGTTTGCGGCAATTCTTACGTCCACAACTCTCCTCTGGGGACAGACCGATCAGCCGCCGGCAGGCACGCAAAATCCTCCCGCCACCGGCTCCCCCGGGGTGCTTTCCGACGCGGCCAGCGGCGCATACGAGCGGCGCGAGTCCCTCCCGAGCGTGAACCTCTATCTCCCCGAGGGAGAGGCCAGCGTGCGGTTGCGCAAGCTCATTCGGAACGTGCTGTTCGAAAGCCAGATCGACTACGAGTTCGTGAACGGCGACATCTCCACCTTCCTCCGCTACAAGTACTACGCACGCAATTACACGTATCGCATCGGCGTGTTCGACTCGATCGAATTTCCCGATCTCGCGGACGACGACGACCGCAATTTCGAGCGCGTGCGCGGCGGATTGCTGCTGGTGGGTGTGCCAAAGGATTACAACAACCGGTACTTTTTACTGATCCAGGACGACCGGCTCACCTTCGGCGACACGACCCGCCCCGACAACGAGAAGAACAACATCTACACGAAGATCGGCTATCAGTACGGGACGCAGTTCGACGAGCGGATGAACG
The DNA here is from genome assembly GCA_036375135.1 of Thermoanaerobaculia bacterium. Classification (GTDB taxonomy): domain Bacteria; phylum Acidobacteriota; class Thermoanaerobaculia; order Gp7-AA8; family Gp7-AA8; genus QHVT01. The sequence continues at coordinate 4,554 of DASUSL010000300.1, forward strand.
CCATCGTCGGCGAACAGCGCGGCCGCGTCACTCCCGTGCTGACCGCGTTCCGCGACATCGGCCCGCAGAGAACCGGCCTCGCCGCGGCGGTCACGCAGTCGGGCCGCATCGCCACCGGCGACTATCAGTACACGAAAGTCGAAGTGGAGGGACTGCACCGCTTCGATCTCACCTCGACGTCGTTCATCTTCTCCCGCCTGCACCTCGGCACGTTCCTCGCGAAAGAAGAGATGGAAGGGCGCGACGCGCGCTGCCTCGATTTCGAGGACGGCCTGCCGATCGACCTCGATCTCGACGACGACGGCAACAAGGAAGAGGAAGGGGAAGAGTTCGCGAGCTGGGAGTGCTACGCCGTGCCGCAGTACGAGCTGTTCCGCCTCGGCGGACGCGAGGCGCTCAAGTCGATCTCCGGCAACGACACCGCCGTCGGCACGCACGAGATCCATCTGACGAACGAGATCTTCGTCCCCATCTTCCGCAACCGCGACTACCGGCTGGGATCGGTGCACTTCAACACGCTCTACGGCGTCGGCTACCTCGGCGCGGGGACGGTGGGCTTCCTCACGGACCAGATCACGGACAGCGAGCGCCTCGTGGTCGACGCCGGCCTCGGTACCGAGACGGCGATCCGCTTCCAGGACTGGGACGTTTACCTGAGCATCATCTACTCACAGCCGATCCGCCGCCCGGACGAGATCGACAAGGGCCGCGGCTTCCGCTTCGCCATCCGCACGGTCCGCTGATTTAGGAGTGCGGCGGCGAGGAGCCGCCGCTTTTGTATCGGCTCGCGTAACGCGTCCGGGATAAGAAAGCGGCGGCTCGTCGCCGCCGCACTCCTAAACAAAAAACCGGGCCTTGCGGCCCGGTTTTCTGTTCGTTCGTTCGTTCGTTGTGTAGGAGTCGTGTGTGTGTGTGATCAGAATCGGTCGAGCGTCATTTCGACCGAGCGGACACCGTTGATGGAGCGGAGCACCGCGGCCGCCACATCTTTCTGCAGCTCATGCTTGACGCGGCCGGCGACGGTCACCACGCCTTTGTCGGAAGAGACGCTGAACTGGCAGCCATCGAGGGCGCGATGGACGGACAGCTCGCGCTCCACCGCACGGGCGATCTTGGCGTCGTCGTGGGTCGCGATCTGGATGAGGTTGGCTACGCGGGTGTAGCCGAGAGTCTGCGCATGAAGGCCGACCGCCTCTGCCTCTGCCTTGTCGGCCGCACGGCCACGAATGATGACGATGCCGGCGATCTCGACCACCTGGAGGCGATCGATCGCGGCGCCGGCGCCACGAAATGTTTCAGTGAGATCCGTAGTCTGCGGAGTCGCGGCGAGCGTGGCCGGGGTCAGCGCCATGACGATGGCGGCGATGGCAACGGCTTTGGTGATCGTGCGCATCATGTTTATTTGCTTTCTCCTGACCTCAGAGATAGCAGTGGGCGTGCCACTTTCTCTTGTTTCGCTTGGCCAGTAGTTTAGCTCATGTCGTTCGCAATTTTTACGAATGTGACGCGCCTCACGTCCACGGAACGTTTCAGCGGCGGATTCGAGGGGCCCACGTGTGGACCGGGCGGAACACACGTGCGTTCCGTGGAACACACGTGCGGACGGGCGGAACACACGTGCGGACGGGCGGTTCGCACGTGCGGACGGGCGGTTCTCACATGCGGACGGGCGGTTCACACGTGCGGACGGGTGGAACACACGT
>DASUSL010000301.1:0-9320 GCA_036375135.1 Thermoanaerobaculia bacterium
TACCTGCTGATCTATCTCATCACCGCGACGATGCTGCTGCAGGTTTGGCCCGGCGCGCGCAACGCGCTGACGTTTCATTACGCCAACAGCGCGCCGGCAGCGCTGGTGCTGCTGTTCATCGTCATCAACTCGTTCTTCGAAGAGACGATCGTGACGGCGTACGTCGTCACCGCGCTGGCGAAAGACGGCGCGGCGCTGGCCATCACCGCCAGCACGCTGCTGCGCTTCGCCTACCACCTCTATCAAGGCCCGCTCGCCTCGATCAGCATCCTCCCCCTCGGCCTGCTCTTCGCGACGATGTTCTGGCGCCGGCGCAACGTCTGGCCTCTGATCGTGGCGCACACGATCGCGAACGTGGTGTCGTTCGCGACCATGCCGCAGCGGTGAGGGAGCGCCGCCGTCTCGGGGGCTGCCGCGCCCGCGGTCCTCGCCGGCGCTCGCGTGCGCGGGCGAGACGCCCGCGCGGCAGCCGGCGACGACGCCGGCGGTCCGCTGCTCAGCGCCCATGCCGGCCGTTCCCGGCCCGGTATGATGTTCCCGTGAGTGCGCGTCCCCATCCTTCGAGCCTCTTCGCTCCTCCGGACCGGGCCGCGCTGGAGATCGGGGCGGGGGGCGAGAAGTTCGTGGCCCGCACGCGCCTCATCTTCTTCGGCGTCATCTGGCTGATTCCCGCCGCGATGATGCTCGGCGAGTCGCGCGTCGATCTGCCCGTCTCCCTCGTCGCCGCCTCCATCGCGGTGATCGTCTCCTCGCTGTTCCTCTCGGCGCTGCGGCAGGGGTGGAGCGTGCGCGCCATGCCCTTCCTGACCAGCGGCTTCGACGTGACCATCGTCAGCGTCACCCTGGCCTCGTTCGCCCTCATCGGCCGGCCGCATCTGGCCGTGAACAGCATGGTGGTGTGGGAGATCTACATCCTGGCCATCGTGGCCACCGTGCTGCGCTTCGACGTGCGGGTCTGCCTGTTCGCCGGAGCCCTGGCCATCGTGCAGTACATCGCCCTCATCACCTGGATCACCATGACGTGGGACGTGTACACGCCCGACCCGGCGCAACTGGCCGGCCGCCTCAGCTGGCCCGTGCAGGCCGCGCGCGTGCTGCTGATGGCGGCGGCGGTGGTGCTGAGCATCGCCGCGGTCGCACGCAGCCGGCGGCTGATGTATCTCTCCGGGACCGATCCGCTGACCGGCCTCCCCAGCCGCATGTATTTCGGCGAGCGCTTCCGCGCCGAATTCGCCCGCGCGCGGCACACGGGCAAGCCGCTCGTGGTCGCGCTGCTCGACCTCGATCTCTTCAAGAAGCTGAACGACGAATGGGGACACGACGCCGGCGACTCCGCCCTGCGGGTCGTGGCCGATGTCCTTCGCAATGCCACGCGGGTCTCCGACCTCACCGCGCGCTGGGGCGGCGAGGAGTTCGTGGTCGTCTTCGTCGAGACGCCGTTCACCGATGCGGCCGCGCGGCTGGAGCGCATCCGCACGGAACTGGCCGCGACCGAGCTCCCCGGACTCGATCCCGCGATGCGCATCACGTTCAGCGCCGGTGTCGCCAGACATCCCGGCGACGGCGCCGACGAACATGACCTGATCGCCGTGGCCGACCGCCGTTTGCTGCAGGCCAAGGCGCTGGGACGCAACCGCGTCGTCCATGACGACGAGGAGCGCGGCGTCCGACTGGCGTAGTCGGCGCCCCCCTCGCGTAAAATCGCGGGCAATGCCCCAGTCGCCGCGGCCCCCCATTTCGCTCACCTCGCTGGTGGGCCGAGAGTCGGAGATCCGCGACCTCGGCACGCTCATCGCGGCGCAGCGGATGGTCACCCTCACCGGCGTCGGCGGCAGCGGCAAGACGCGCCTGGCCGCGGAGCTCGCGCTGCGCGTCGACTGGCAGCGCGCCGACAGCGTGGTCTGGGTCGAGCTCGGACCGTGCACGCACGCCGAGCTCGTGGCGCAGCAGGTCGCGGCCGCGCTCTCGCTGCGCGACGCCACCGCACTCGTCGACGCCTGCCGCGAGCGCGACCTCCTGATCGTCCTCGACAACTGCGAGCACGTCGTTTCCGCCTGCGCCGAGCTGGCGGCCACGCTCCTCGGGCATTGCCCCAAGCTGCGCATCCTCGCCACCAGCCGCGAGCCGCTCGGCGTCGCGGGGGAGCGCGTCTGGCCCGTGCCGCCGATCGCGGAGTCCGAGGCGGTGGAGCTGTTCGCCGAGCGCGCCGCCGCGGTCGATCCGTCCTTCACCATCGATGACGCGAACCGCGCCGCGGTGTCCGAGATCTGCCGCAGGCTCGACGGCATCCCGCTGGCCATCGAGCTCGCCGCGGCGCGCGTGCGCGTGCTCACGCCGGAGCAGATGACCGCGCGCCTCGAGGATCGCTTCTCCATCCTCTCCGGCGGCGCGCGCACGACCGTGCCGCGGCATCGCACGCTGCGCGCGGCCATCGACTGGAGCTTCGCGCTGCTCAACGAAAGCGAGCAGGTGCTGCTCGCGCAGCTCTCGGTCTTCCGCGGCAGCTTCTCGCTCGAGGCCGTGGAGGCGGTGTGTGCCGGTCCGGTGCTCGATCTTCTTTCCGGCCTCGTCGACAAGTCGCTGGTCGTGGCGAACAACCGCCGCGGCGCGGTGCGCTACTCGCTGCTGGAGACGATCCGAGAGTACGCGGCGGAGAAGCTCGACGACGCCGGCGCGGTGCGCCGCCGTCACGCGCTGGCGTTCCTGGCCATTGCCTCCGAAGCCGTTCCGGAGCTTTCGGTGGCGTCGCTCGAGCCGATGGAGCAACTCGATCCCGATCACGACAACATCCGCGCCGCGCTGGCGTGGAGTCTCGAGCACGACCCGGAAACGATCGCGTTGCCGCTCGCGGCGGCGTGCCGCTGGTACTGGTACTACAGGATTCTCTGGAGCGAAGGATTGCGGTGGTTGACGCGCGCTTTGGAGCGCGCGGGGGAGGCTGAAGCCTGTCCTGCGTTTGCGGTCGCCCTGACGGGCGCCGGGGTGTTTTCGTCGTACCTCGGCGATCTTGCCGCGGGACGCGCGAAACTCGAGAAGGCGGAGACGCTCTGGCGCGCGCTCGGCGACGATCGGGAGCTCGCCTTCGCCCTGGCCGCACTCGCGCAGACGCTGGCCAGCGCCGACGACCTCGATACCGCCGAAGTGCGGGCAGCCGAGGCGGTGGCGCTGGCGCGCAGCGCCGGCACGCCGTGGGACCTCGGATATGCGCTGACCAATGCCGCGGCCTTCGTGGCGCAGCGCCGCGGCGAGCTCGAAGAAGCGGATCGCGCGCTCGAAGAGGCGGAGGCGATCTGGTCTCCGTCGAAGCATCCGCTCGGGTTGCCGTTCGTCCTGAACGCGCGCGCGCTGCTGGCGCTGCGCCGCCGCGACGAAGCCGCCGCCGCGCAATTCGCACGAGCCGCGCTGATCGAGACAAGACCGCGCCGCGACCTCTGGTTCTCCGCGCGCTCGTTGCGCATCCTCGCCTTCACCAGCACGAACGACCTGCAGCGCGCCGCGAAGCTCCTCGGCGCCGCCGACGCCATGCTCCGCGCCATCGGCACCAGAATGCTGGTGCACGAAAACATCGAGCACGAACGCCTGATGCAGATGCTCGACACCGAAGAGCTGCAGCACGCGCTGATAGAAGGCGCCACACTCACCTTCGATCAGGCCACGGAACTGGCGCTGGCCGAGGAGACACGCCAACCGCCATCCGCGAACCGCCAACCCACGCTCCTCCACATCGCCGACCTCGGTCCACTCAAAATCGAATTGGGCGGAAAACCACTGGCCAGCGAAGGGCGCGCCTCGAATCGCGCGAGAGAGCTGCTCGTCTTTCTCGCCGTCCATCCACCCGGTCCGACGAAAGAAGAAGTGGGCGTGGCCTTCTGGCCCGATGCCACGACCGAGCAGGTCAAGAACTCGTTCCACGTCACGCTGCACCGCCTGCGCAAGCTTCTCGGCGGCGCGGACGCCGTCGTCGCCGACGGCGCGCGCTACGCCATCGGCATCCCGCACATCACCGACTCGCGCCGCTTCGAGAGCGAGCTCACCGTCGCACTGCGGAAGAACGACGTCCGGGCCATCGAGGCCGCGCTCGCGCTCTACCATGGCGACTTTCTGCAGGGCGAGGACGCCGGGGAATGGTGTTTCCCGATCCGCGCGCGCCTGCGCCAGCTCCACCTCCGCGGCCTCTTCGCCCTCGGCCAGGCGCACGAGGCGCGGGGCCGCTACACCGACGCCGCCGAGACTTACACGCGCGTCGTCACCCGCGACCCGTTCCACGAGCCCGCCGCCCGCCAGCTCATGATCTGCCGCGCGCGCCTCGGCGAGCGCTCCGAGTCGCTGTCGGTTTATCGAGAACTGGAGCAACGCCTCCGCGACGACCTGCAAGCCACGCCCGAGCCGGAGACGGCGACGCTGTATCGGCGTCTGCGCCAGAACGAAGCGGTGTAGAAGCAGCGCGGAGTGCTGAGTGCTGAGTCCTGAGTGCTGAGTACCACCACCCGGGCGGGCGTGACTCAGCACCCAGCACTCAGCACTGCTCCCAAGCGCTGTTACGAAACGATGAACGCGCCCCGGTAATCGCCCCGGTAAATCCCCGGTAATCGCCTCTTCCTACCTTGCACAGCGACACAAGCAACGGAGGAGACGATGACCAAACGAGAGACCCTCACCACCACCGCCGCGGCGCTCATCGCCGCTGTCGCCGTGATCGCCGCCGCCAACACCTCGGCGCCGGCACCGGTGCCGTACCCGAAAACGAAAGCTATGACCAAAGCCGAGCAGGTCGCGCGCGGCAAGTACCTCGTCACGATCGGCGGCTGCCACGACTGCCACACGCCGTGGATCATTCAGCCGGACGGCAAGCCCGGCCCCGACATGAGCCGCGCGCTCTCCGGCCATCCGCAGGACTTCAGGATCACCACGCCGGCGAAGCACACGTCCGACCGCTTCACCGTGTCGATCGCGCCGACGAACACGTCATACTCCGGCCCGTGGGGCGTCAGCTTCGCCGCGAACCTCACGCCCGATGAGATGACCGGCACCGGCATCTGGACGTTCGACATCTTCAAGAACACGATCCGCAACGGCCGCCACTGGGGCGTGGGACGCCCGCTGCTCCCGCCGATGCCGTGGTTCAACTACCGCGAGATGTCGGATGAAGACCTGCTCGCCGTCTACACGTACCTGCGCACGCTCAAACCGATCCGCAACGAAGTTCCGGAACCGCTTCCGCCAGCGAAGTCATAACCAATCGAACGAAAGGAAAACACGACCATGAGCAGGAAAACCATCCTCGTCTTCGGTGCCACCGGCGCGCAGGGAGGGAGCGTGGCCCGCCACCTCCTGGCCCGCGGCCAGTACGCGGTCCGCGCCTTCACCCGCAACGCCTCCTCTCCCGCCGCGCAGTCGCTGCGCGAGCTCGGCGCGGAGCTCGTCGAAGGGAACCTCGACGACGAGGCCTCGATCCGCAAGGCACTCGACGGCGCGTACGGCGTCTTCGGCGTGACGAACTTCTGGGAGCACTTCGCGAAGGAGGAAGAGCAGGGACGCAACATGATCCGCGCCATCGCCGGCTCGGAAGTCGAGCATCTCGTCTACAGCTCGCTGCCGCCGATCGCGAAGGAGACCAGCGGCGCGCTGAAAAGCCCGCACTTCGACATCAAGGCCGGGCACGAGGAGCTGATCCGCACGCTCGGCATCCCGGCCACGTTCATTCACGTGCCGTTCTATTACGAGAACTTCCTCTACTTCTTCCCGCCGCGCCCCGCCGGCGACGGCACGTACCAGTTCGGCTTCCCGCAGGGCGACACCCCGCTGGCGGCGATGTCGGTGCAGGACGTCGGCGCGATCGTGGCCGTGCTGTTCGAGCAGCCGGAGACGTACATCGGCAGGACGATCAAGCCCGCCGGCGACGAGCTCCCGGCCGCCGAGTACGCCGCGGTGATGAGCCGCGCCACCGGCGCCGACGTCCGCTTCAACCACGTCCCCCGCGAGACCTACGCCGCTCTCGGCTTCCCCGGCGCGGAAGACCTCGCGGACATGTTCGAGTACTACCGCCTGCACATCCCCAGCCGCGCGCGCGACATCGAGCAGTGCCGCCAGCTCGCGCCGGCGCTGCAGAGCTTCGAGAAGTGGATGGGCGCGAACGCGAACACCCTCAAAGGCGTGCTCGCGTAAGCGAAACCAAGTGGAGCGCCGGCGTCCCGCCGGCTGTCGTGGCGGCGTCCCGCGCCGCCACCCGGGCGGGTGGCGCGGGACGCCACCCGGGCAGCCGCCGGGGACGGCGGCGCTCCGCAGCCAAGTCCACGCGCGGTGGATTTTCGCCGCGCGCTTTCTTTCCATTCCGAGGGGCTGGCGGACGCACCGAGGCACGCGCGGTAGACATTCGCGGGGTGTGCAGACACACCGCGAGATGCTGTGCGCGGAGGTACGATCCGATGCACCAGATGCAATTCGAAGCGGAGATCGCGCGCGGCGAGGCAGTGCCCGCGGACGTCGTCCGCACGCGCGCCTACGGCTCCGTCCGCGTCGACGCCGAATGGCCCGAGGAGCTGTCCACGCCCGAGATCCGCGTCACGCTGACCGTGCGCGGCCTCGACGACCCCCGCAACGCCCCCGCCTACGTCGAGCTGTTCTTTCACGACGTCTATCTGCTGCTCAACCTCTCCACACCGGGCTCGTTCGGCGGCACCGTCTCCATCCTCGGCGGCGAGCTGCGCGTCCGCGAGCTGACCTTCAGCCCGCGCCTCTTCGAATACGCCTCGGGGCTCGAGCGCCTGCCGCTCGCGCGGGTCGTGGCCTGGTACGACGCCCTCGCTCTCGGCACGCAGCAGGTCGCCACCAGCGCCGAGGCCGCGGCGCTCTTCCAGCTCCTGCACCTGGCGCGCGGCGAGGAGGACGAGGAACAGTCCATTCTGAGACTCGGCAACGCGGCCGAGGCATTGAACGTCGAGCGCGCCTCGGCGCGCCTCTTCGACCTGCGCCACCTCATCGCCCAGCGGCGCGGTCCGGTGCTCCATCCGATGCACGACGACGGCCTCGATCCTCGCATCGAAGACTCCTTGCGGGAGTGGGTGGAAGTGGCCGATACCGCGGCCGGAATGGTCATTACGGAGCTTCAGAAAAGAATCAGAAATCACGGCTGAAAAACGCCCGAAGCGGCATGCCTGTGGCAATACATCCCTCCGGCAATATGCCGCTTCGAAAATACTGATTCCCATGGAGATCCACAATGAATTCGATCGTGAGCAAGCGCCGGATTCCGGCCTTGTTCGTCTGCTGTCTCTTTGCCACCGCGGCGTTCGCCGTGAACGCTCCTTCCAACCTCGTGGCCAACGCCACGTCCAATAGCAGCATCACCCTCACGTGGACCGACAATTCGACTGACGAAATCGGCTTCACGTTCATGTTCGACACGAACAGCTCCTTCACCAATCCCGGTTTCGTCTGGACCGGCGGCGCCAACGTCGTCACGTACGCGCACGGCAGCCGCGGCAGCTCCACCACCTACTACTACCGCATCAAAGCCGAGGGATCGACGGACGCGCTCGACTCGGGATGGACCGCCACGGCCGCGGCCACCACGGCCCCGTCCGCATTGAGCGCCACGCCCGCTTCCGACACGCAGGTCAATCTGTCGTGGAGCGGCAACTCCTCCAATACGAGCATCAGCGGCTACACGGTGGCGATGAACAGCTCCGCGTCGCACAGCGGCGCCTCGTATCAATACGTCAGCGGCGCCGGTACGACCACGCTCAGCAAGACCAACCTCACGCCCAACACGACGTATTACTTTGCCGTCAAGGCCGAGGGAACGTCGGGAACCTACGACTCGCCATTCACGCCATGGGTCAGCGCCACGACCCCGAATCCGACTCCCGGCATCTCCGCGCACTTCTTCGGCGTCAATGCCTGGATGCCGTATCAGATCGGGCCGCACGTCTTCTATGGCAGCCTCGATAATCACTGGACCAACATCCAGAACAGCGGCGCGAAGATCATGCGTTACGGCGGCAATGGTCCCGACCAGTATGCCGACCCGTCATGGGTCGACCCGAGCGATCCCAACAAGTCGACGCTCAAGCAATACCTCGCGCTCGTCAACAACATGCAGAGCCGCGGCATCGAGCCGGTGCTGCAGGTGCCGGTCTACGGCACGACCTACGACGCCAACGACGCCGCCGCGATCGTCCAGTACATCAACGTCACCCATCTGAAAAACGTGAAGTACTGGAGCATCGGCAATGAGCCCGATCTGCAGAGCGGCGCATACGCGTACACCACCGCCGCGCAGGTGGCCAATTACTTCAAGCCCATTGCATCGGCGATGAAGGCCGTCGATCCGACCATCAAGATCATCGGCCCCGACACCGCCTGGTACAACGAGACCATCATCAACGGCCTGACCACCTGCGGCGGTGCGTACGACATCACCGGCACCGACTCGAACGGCCGCTATTACATCGACATCATCTCGTTCCATCACTACAACAACTTCAGCGGCTCACAGGATCGCAACGCCGTCATCGGCACCATCATGGGCAGCGGCGGCCTCAATGAGAAACTCGGGTACCTGAGCGGGCGCGTGCAGGGGAGCAATCAGTGCTGGAACCGCACGGGCAGCAATGCGTTGAAGATGGCGTTGACCGAGGCCAACGTCAATTACGCGAACAGCAGCAATGACGGCCCCGCCGGGACGGGCGCGATGAGCTTCGTCGGCGGACAGTGGTGGGCGGAGGCGCTCGGCGTGGCCATGAAGCACGGCGTCGACTTCGTGACCTTCTGGAGCACGATCGAAGGCAACCAGCTCGGCTTCATCAGCTCCGACGGCAACACCAAGCGGCCGTCTTACTATCACTTCCAGATGATGGCCCAGAACTTCCGCGGCAACGTCGTCAACACAGCCGACACACAATCGCTGGTCAAGACGTTCGCGTCAAAGGCCAGCGATCAGACCGCGGTCATCATCATGAACCAGAGCAACACCACGAGTTATCCGTACACCGTGCGCCTGGACATGAGCCCCGCGTCTGGAACGAATGCATTGAAGGTGAACGTGGACGCCGGACTGGCCATCGAGTCGAGCGGCACTATCGGCACCGAATCGACCCTCCTGCTCGTCTTCGACGCCTCGGGTGTCCTGAAGAAGAAAATCATCTACACACAAAGTAACGCCACTTCGAATCAGGCACCGACCGTGACCAATTACTGATTTAGGAGTGCGGTGGCGACAGCCGCCGCTTTGGTACGCGCTCGCGATACCAAAGCGGCGGCTCGCCCGCCGCCGCACTCCTAAGCGTTCCCCAGCTGCTCCCGCAGCCGTGCTTCCTGTT
>DASUSL010000302.1:0-26059 GCA_036375135.1 Thermoanaerobaculia bacterium
TCGGTCACGTCGACGACGGCTTCGTTCTCTTCGCGGCGGAGACTGACCGCGACGGTGCCTCCTTCCGACGTGAACTTGACCGCGTTGCCGAGGAGGTTGCCGATGGCCTGCTGCAGCCGCAGCGGATCGGCGAAGACGTCGAAGCGCTCGTCGGGGCAGTCGACGGCGAGCGCAATCTGTTTCGCCTCCGCCGCGGGACGCGCCTGCGAGATGGCGTTGGCCAGGACAGCGCGCAGATCGAGCGCGCGCGGCTCCAGCCGGAGCTTGCCCGAGGCGATGCGCGACTCGTCGAGGAGATCCTCGATCAGCTTGGCCTGCGCGAGCGTGCTCCGCTCCAGCGCCTCGAGCGCTTCCTGCGTGGTCTGGTCGTCGAGCCCTCCCAGTGCGAGCATGCGCGTCCAGCCGAGGATGGAGGTCATGGGAGTGCGCAGCTCGTGCGAGATGATGGCGATGAACTCGTCCTTGGCGTGGTCGGCCGCGCGCATGGTCTGCAGCTCGCCGGCGGCCACCGCGTTCTCCCCTTTCAGCAGCTCCAGGCGGACGAGACTGGTCACGTCCTCGACGGAGTGGATGACGTACGCGACCCGGCCGTCGACGACGACCGGCGTGTTGAGCGGCTTCCAGTAGCGTTCGTCGAACGCGCCGGTGTCGGGGCGGCGGATGTCGTACTTCTGCACGCTCATGGCGTGCGGCGCGCCGGTGCGCAGGACGGTCTCGAGCGACGCGCGCAGGTTTCGCGAGCCGGTGGCGCGCGGATCGTTCGGGTTGTCGGGAAAGACGTCGAACAGCTCCCGGCCGATGATCTGCTCGCGGACAGTGAGCGTGGCGCGGAGGTAGGCGTCGGTGACGCCGACGATGACCAGAGCGGGATCGAGCACCAGGTACGCACCGGGCGCGGCTTCCAGGAGCTGGAGCTCTGGTCTTCTCATTTCAAGGACCTTCCCGTTCCGTCGCGAAGTGCGTGCCACGACGAGATGGGCCCCCGTCCTGCAACAGCCGGGATCGATGTCCTTGGAAACGAGACGCCCGCGGGTGCTGGTTGCGGATGATGAAGAGGCGATTCGCGTGATGGTGGTGCGCGTGCTGCGGCGCGCGGGATTCGATCCGGCCGAGGCCGTCGACGGCCAGCATGCGATCGAGAGACTGGATACGGAGCCGTTCGACGCGCTGGTGCTCGACCTGATGATGCCGCGTGTGGATGGGTTCGGCGTGGTCAACCATCTGATCGACACGCATCCCCACATGATGGAGAAGACCGTGGTGATCACCGCGTTCCCGCGCATGGCGGCGAAGGAAAAACTGCATCACCTCTGCGGGATCCTGTCGAAGCCGTTCGAGACGGGCGAGCTCGTGGAGCTCGTGCAGGAGCGGGCCGGGCGGTGAGAGATCAGACGCCGGGCGTGGCTTGAGCCCGCCCGGCCGTCCACGAGAGGGCGGGCTGAAGCCGCGCCCTGCGCGTCACCGCACCGCGACCAGCCACTCCGCGGGGGCGCGCATCTTCGTCTTTGCCAGCAGCGTGTCGAACCGCGGGTCGCCGCGGAGCAGGTCGATGCGCGGGTCGACGCGGAGGTATGACACCACCGGCAGTCGCGCCTCCACGGCGCGGTCGAGTGCGGCGAAGGCGCGGTCGCGGTCGCCGGCCTGCGCGTAGAACGTCGCGGCGAAGTAGTCGCCGATGATCTGCTCGCGGAGATTGCGCTCGATCAGCGGCTGGAAGCGGAGCAGCATCCGGCGCACACCCTCCGGCGTCGGCTCGACACCTTCGACGAGGTCCGGACCTCCGAGCGCGCGTGCGGCGCGGATGGCTTCCGCCCACTGCTGCTGTGCGACGTAGGTCGAGAGGACACCCCATTTCGGGATGCGCATCTCCGGGTGCACCGCGAGGATCTCGCGATAGCGCGCGCGGGCGTCGTCGTAGCGGCGCGCATAAAGATGGAGGAGCGGGTACTGCGGCGAGAGATCGAGTCCCGCGGGATCGAGCCGGCGCGCCGTCTCCCAGGCGCGCAGCGACTCCTCGCCGCGGCCGAGCGTGGCCAGCACGTTGGCGAGGCTCACGTGCGCGTCGACGTATTCCGGATCGGCCATAACCGCGCGGCGGAACAGCGCCTCCCCCGCCACGAGGTCGTAGTCACGTTGCGCGGCCAGGATGCCCAGGACCGTCAGCGCCTCGGCGTTGCGCGGCTGCAGCTCCAGCGCGCGCGTCGCGCAGCGGTGGGCCGCGGCGGCGGCGCGGTTGCGCGTCGCGGTCGGGCCGGTCAACGCGTTCGCGGCGTGCAGCTCGCCCAGACCCGACCAGGCCTCCGCGAATTGCGGCTCCAGACGGATCGCTTCTCCATAGCGCGCCTCGATGCGGGCCACGTCGTAGCCCTTCGCCTGACCGCGCTCGAGGCGCGCCAGCCGGTACGCCTTCATGGCCGCGGGATCGACCTTCGCGGCCACGAGCGGCTCGCGGCGCGGCGGCGGGAGGTAACGGCGCGCCAGCTCGGCCAGCGTGCGATGCGCCACCTCCACCGCGATGCCGTCGTTGCGCTCCGCGGGACGCTCGATCGTCTCGCTCCAGAGCTGCGTGCGCGTCTTTCCGTCGATGGCCGAGACGATCACGCGCACGCGCCCGTCCACGCGGCGCACGCTGCCGTCGATCAGCACATCCGCGCTCTGCGCGTCGACGAGCTGGACGCGGTTCGGCGGCAGCGTGGCCACGCGCGCGGAGAGCTCCTCGGCGAACGTGCGCGCGTCGAGTCCCGGCTGCGGCGTGCCGATCCAGCGGAACGGCTGCACCGCCACGACGCGTGCCTCGGCGCTCTTCCGCGAACTGGCCACGATGCCCGCCGCCGCGAACAGCACCAGCAGCGCCGTGACCATCGCCGCGATGGCCAATGTGGGGCGGGCTTCAGCCCGCCCCTCGGGTGGGAGGGGGGAACCCAGGCAGGCTGAAGCCTGCCCTACGCGGGCTGAAGCCTGCCCTGCGCGGGCTGAAGCCCGCACCACATCCACATCCACCACGAACTGGTAGCCCTTGCGCGGGATCGTGCGCACGTAGCGCGGCGCCTCGGCCGTGTCGCCGAGGACGAAGCGGATCTGGCGGATGGCGGAGTTGATCCCGTGCTCGAAGTCGACGAACGTCTCGTCCTTCCAGATCTCCTGCTGGATCTCCTCGCGCGTCACCACCTCGCCGGCGCGGCGGACCAGGAGCACGAGGATGCGGAACGGCTGCGGCGGGAGGCGCAGCACCAGGCCGGAACGCCGCAGCTCCTCGGCCTGCGGATCGAGCTCGAACGGTCCGAAGCGAAGCAGCTCGTCAGTCGTGGTCATGGAAAGAGCAGCGTAGCCGTTGTTCCACAGGTAAGCCGTAACGAGTCGGACACGGATCATTCGCGGGAAGTCACTCCAGCGGCGGCACTTCCGCGATTACCTCGATTTTACCGGCCATGCATCGACTCTCCTCCGGACCCGGCCGCACAGTCCGCCGCGGAGGAATCGATCCATGAACCCAAGGTCCTGGCTGTTGTCATTGCTGTTGGCCGTCGCGGTCACCGCGACGGCCGATCTGCCGTGCGAACGTGCCGGGCGGAACCACCCGCCCGTTGCGAACGACGACTACTTCACCTGGCCGCCGCGGCCGGAGGCGGCGGGCGGCGTCGACGTCCTGGCCAACGACTCCGACGCCGACCTCGACATCCTGACGGTGCGCACCGTCTCGGCCGGTACGGGCGGCACGCCGCGCATCATCAACGGCGGGAAGGCGGTCGCCTTCGACGCCGCGCCGAACGCCGGCAGCGCCACCTTCTCCTACACCGTCGGCGACGGCACGGAGACGCGCACCGCCGACGTGGCCCTCGGCGGCGCCGGCAAGCAGGTCGACTTCTCGGCCACCTGCAAAGGCATCAAGTGCTCCTTCGACGCGCAGCCGCTCGACCGCAACGGCATCCGCTCCTTCACCTGGAACTTCGGCAACGGCAAGGGCGACGTGGTCTGGACCGGCTTCCACTACTACCACGAGTTCTCCGAGTCGTTCGGGTTCCAGTTGCCCGAGGGACAGACGCGCCAGTACGTCGTGCGGCTCACGGTCGACTACGAGTCGGGCGACCGCGGCACGCGCGAGCGCACCATCACGCTCGTCGGCGAGAAGTGGACCTTCGCCTACTCCATGTTCCGCTACGGCCGGAACCTGCAGATCACCATTTCGCAGACCAGCTTCCCGCTGAACGTCTGGAACGGCGCGGTGGACGCGAGCATGCGTCCCGTCAACCCGCCCAACGGCACGCGCTGGTTCACCTACATCCTCTCCCCCATCACCGACAACATCTGGGGGCCGCGGCCGTTCACGTACCGGCACTTCAGCGACGGCTATCCGACCTACGCCGGCGTGACCTTCTCCGCCTCCGGAGCGCAGGAGGTGTGGCTGTACGTGAAGGAGGAAACGTTCAGCAACGGCGAGTGGGTGTTCGCGAACGCGTACGACGTCGCGAAGATCACGCTCGACGTCGCGGAGAAGGCGCCCACCGCACGCTTCGACTTCACGGAGTCGGCCGACGGCCGCACCTTCACCTTCGATCCGAAGCGCTCCTTCGACGATCTCCCCATCACGCCGGGCCACTACGAGTTCCTCTGGGAGTTCGGCGACGGCACGCACGCCTACAGCGAGATCGTGCCGTCCGGCGAGGCGTACGTCGGCAAGGCCGTCACGCACACGTACACGACTCCGGGCACGTACCCGGTCTATCTCACCCTCACCGACTTCCGCGCCCTCGGCGAGACCGGCTCGGCGTCGCAGCTGGTCAGCGTGGCCAACGAGGATCCGCAGGCGTCGTTCCTCTTCACCTGCGCGGGACTGACCTGCTCGTTCGACGGCAGAGCGTCGAGCGACGCGGATGACGGCATCGACGGCTGGACGTGGACGTTCGGCGACGGCAGCACGGGCAACGGCTCGACCGCGTCGCGCACGTTCGCGGCGGCGGGCTGCTATCAGGCCGAGCTGACGGTGCGCGACATCGCGGGGCAGACCGCGACGATCCGCAAGACCGTCTCCGTCAGCGCGGCGCCGCTCGCGCCCGCGGGGAAGATCGTCGTCGACGCGCACGCCCTGCCCGGCGTGACGAAGTCGAACCTGAACGGCATCCTCGAGCCGGACGAGGTCGTGATGTTCGAGCCGGTGCGCGCCGTCTCGCTCAACGACACCACCGTGGCGGGGACGTTCGCCGGCTTCGACGGCTCGTCCACCGCCGCCACGTACCGTATCGTCGACGCCACGGCCACGCATGCCGTCACGCAGGTCGGCACGCAGCGCCTCACCGAATGCTGGAAGACGGGCGACTGCTACGCCGGCAGCGTCACCGCGGCCACGCGTCCCGCGCAGCACTGGGATGCCTTCGTCCACGAGAACGGTCCCCTCGGCTACCAGGGCTTCATCGCCCACATCGGCAAGACGTTCAACGACGTGCCGGTCACGCACTTCGCCTATCCGTACATCGAGGCGCTCGCGCACTTCGGCGTGACCAGCGGCTGCGCGCCGGGCGCGTTCTGCCCCTCCACGCCGATGGACCGCCTCGGCTGGGGCGTGCTGCTCATGTTCGCCCGCGCCGGCGGCCCGTACACCGCGCCCGCGTGCACGAGCGATCCCTTCACCGACGTGCCGTGCAGCCACTGGGCCGGCCCTTACATCAATCACATGAAGCAGCTCGGCATCACCGGCGGCTGCGGCGGCGGGCAGTACTGCGGCGCGAACACCGTCACGCGCGCCGAGGCCATGGTCATGCTGGTGCGGGCGCTGGGAGTGACCCCGCGCGCGTGCGTGCAGACGTTCAGCGACGTCCCGTGCAGCGCCACGCAGAAGCACTGGGCGGCCGACTTCATCCAGGAAGGCTATGCGCGCGGCATCACCGCCGGCTGCGCTCCCGGACGCTTCTGCCCCGACGACGCGATCGCGCGCGATCAGGCGGCCGTCTTCCTCTCCCGCGCATTCGACCTGACGGTGGCGTACCCGCAGTGCGCCGCCGGCACGGAGGTGTCCCAGTGAAACGCATCCTCCTGCTGCTCCTGCTGCTGCTGGCGCTGCCGCTCGCGGCGCGCGAAGACGATCCCGCGCTCGCGCGCGGCTTCCAGCCCGGCGCCGTCTTCAACACGAACGACATCGACTCCATCAACGCCTTCAACGGCAACCTGCTGATCACCGTCCCCGTCGGTCCGGAGTTCCAGACCAGCGGCGCGCTGCGCTATCGCTTCACCGCGCATTACGAGTCCAACATCTGGGAGCATCGCGAGATCCAGGGCATCACCACCGGCGACGCGGGCGGCGTCGAGTACGGCCAGCCGCGCACGTACCGCTGGTGGGACCACAACTTCATCCCGCGCGGCGAGGGAGACGACACGCGCGGCTCGGAGACGTATCCGACGCTGTCGAACGCCGGCTTCGGCTGGTGGTTCGGCGTGACCGGACGCCTCTCCGTGATCCGCGACGAGTCGGGCAACCTGCGGCCGGCGTACCGCACGCTGGACGGCGTCTGGCACTCGCTCTACCCGCGCCTGCACGGAAACCTCGACAACGTCGCCTTCTCCGAATGGAACGAGCCGGTGCTCTTCACGCGCGACGGCACGTACCTGCGCGTGCGCCGTCTCGACAACGGGCTGACGTACGTCGTCGACCGTCCCGACGGCATCCAGGAGCAGTTCGTCTGCATCGCCGACTGCAGCACGCAGTTCCCCTTCTACATCTTCCGGCAGATGTCGGACGCGTACGGCAACGTGCTCTGGCTCTCCCGCAACGGCAATACCTGGACGTATTACGAGGGCACCGGCAGCGGTCCGTATCCGAACCACACCGGTCTCACGCCGGTGCGCAGCCATCGCATCGTCTACAAGGACATCACCGACGACTGCACGAACAAGGCGGCGGTCGACACCGTCACGCTGGCCATGAACGGCTCGGCCGGCGGCGGCTCGACGTACAGGTTCCAGTACAACCACGACGCGTTGATCTACCGCTCGCGCGAGATGTTCTGGGGACAGAACGGCTACATGCGCTGCCCCTTCTCGCCCCAGCGTCCCGACGGAAAGATCAAGACCAGCCTGCTCACCGCCATCGAGTCGCCGGAGCCGCTCACCGACGCCGGCTGGGCGTTCGAGTACATCATCGAGCCCGACCCGGTCGACTACGAAAGCGACATCGTCTCCAGGACCTGGGGCCCTGAGACGTGGAAGGCGAGCTTCGTCAGCGGACGCCTGTCGCGCGTGGTGCTCCCGTCGGGCGGCGCGGTCGGCTACAAGTACGAGCGCAGGCCGTTCCGCCGCGTGCAGTGCACCCGCGGCTTCGGCCTGACCGTGGTCGGCGTGCGCGAGCGGCAGGTGTACAAACGCTCCGGCGGGTCGCTCGTCGCCGACGGCGAGCCGTGGCGCTACTTCCGCGGCAACGTCACGCCCGGCGGCACGTTCGCCTGGTGCAAAGTCGAGGACAACGGGACGACGATCGCCGCCGGCGAGATCCTCAGCCTGACCCTCGATCCCCTCGGCAACGCCACCGCGGCGATGTTCGAGGGACTGGCCACCGAGGAGTTCGGGCAGGCCTACCTGCCGCGCGTGTCCGACGGCGAGGGACGCTTCCTCTCCACGCAGACGTATCAGTGCAGCGCGTCGATGCTCGCGTACGCGAAGGGAGTGAAGTCGCTGCCGCCGTCCGACGGCACGGAGCCGATCGACCCGGTGATCCGCCGCATCGTCGACCGCTATCGCGAGAGCGGCATCCCCGCGGAGTGCGGTCCGCCGCTGCGCTCGACGTACGTGCGCTACGAGGACAGCGGACGCTGGTGCGGCGCCGAGGTGCCGGGCGACTGCACGTTCTCGAACCGCCGCGTCGTCTCGGAGAAGACCGTCCATCACGACGACGGCAACTCCACCATCACCACCGACTACGCGAACTTCGACGGCTTCGGCCACTATCGCGAGTCGCGCAGCGGCGGCACGCTGTACCAGAAGACCTTCAACAACGGCAGCGGCGGCGACGAGCGCCGCACGCTGACGAACTACAACCCCGGCGCCGTCCTCAACGCCAACGGCTCGATGGCGCTGCCGAACGGCTGGACGCTGGCCACCTATCCGTGGACGCGGCTGCAGACGTACGACCTGATGACCGTGCGCGAGCAGAAGAACGGCCTTCCCTTCGACCCGCTCGCACCGGCCACGCGCGGCCCCGCCGCGTCGACGCTCTACCGCTTCGACGACGCCACCGGCTTCCTCCAGCGCCGGCGCACGCTGCGCAAGACCTGCGGCGCGTGCGACGTCGATCCGTCGACCGGACGCGCGCGCTGCAGCGGCGACACGCAGTGCCCTTCCGGCACGCTCCTCGATCCGACCGACCTGCTCGTGCAGTACGAGCGCGCGCAGTCGGCGGCCGGCGACGTGACCATCACCGAGCGCTATCACGGCGGCGATCGCGGCTCGCTCGCGCCCGACATGACTCTGGCGCAGGCGATCGCGACGACGCCCGATTACATCATCCGCAAGGAGTACGACCTCGGCGTCGTCACGCGCAACACCTACCTGACCTGCACGCTCGATCCGCTGCTCACCACCGAAGCGGTCGAAGTGCATCCGTTCACCGGCCTGGTGGCCTCGGTGGCCGACAGCTCCGGCGCCGCCACCGCGTACGCGTACGACCAGGCCTTCCGCCTCGTCACCATGAATCCGCCGGGACTCGGTCCCGACACCACGTACACGTACGCGAAGCCGACCAGCGCGAAAGGGGTCGAGGTGACCATCGCCGCCGGCGCGCTGCGCACGTCGTGGGTCGAGTACGACTCGATGGGCCGCCTCGCCGTCGAGACGTCGCAGGTGCCGGGCGACGACGGCGCGCTGCGCAAGAGCGTGCGCACCACGAGCTATCACCCCAACGGCTGGAAGCTCGAGGAAAGCACGCCCGGTCCCGCGTCGCGCAAAGGGTGGACGCACTACAAGTCGTACGACCCGTTCGGCCGTCCGACCGAGATCATCCATCCCGACTCCGGCCAGGGCGACGGTCCGCGCCGCACGAAGTACGCGTACAAAGGCGTGCGCGAGACCGAGGAGGAGATTCAGGGCGTGGCGGTCGGCGGCGCGGAGAACCAGTCGCGCAGGACGTATCGCTTCTACGACCGCTTCGGCCGCCTGGTGCGCGTCTCCGAGCCGTCGGCGGGCGGCGATTACGCCGTCACGCGCTACGAGTACGACCCGCTCGACCTGCTGCGCCGCGTCGACGCGCCGAATGAACAGGTACGCCTCTTCGACTACGACGGCCGCGGCTTCCTCACCGGCGAGGATCATCCCGAGCTCGCCGGCGTCCACGTCCGCCACGGCAACTACGACGCGCGCGGCCACGCGGGCCACCTCCTCTACTCGCATCCGAGCGGCCCGCAGTCGCGCTTCGACCGCGTGCTGCTCTTCGACGGCGCCGAGCGTCCGGACCGCATCGAGGCGGTGCTCCCGCCCGCGCAGGACCAGTCGCCCGTCCTCGAGCAGTTCGTCTACCACCGACAGGACGGCGGCCAGGTCCCGCTCCTGGCCACCGAGCGCAACGCCGGCAAGCTGCAGGCCGCGACGCGCTACAACTGGGTGCCCGACGTCGACGCGAAAGGCAGATACACCGGCATCCCGGTCACGCAGTCCTACACCTACCGCGCCGCCGGGACGCGCGGCGAGGGACAGGTGGCCACCCGCAGCACGACGGTGGACGGCATGACGTTCGACGTCGCGTACAGCTACGACGGCCTCGGCAACACGACGCGCATCACGTATCCCGCCATGCAGCGCGGCACGGCGTCGCTCGGTCTCGCGCGTGAGGTGAACTACACGTACACCGAGGGGCTGCTCACCGCCGTGCCGGACTTCGCCTGGAAGATCGCCTATCACCAGAACGGCCTGGTGAGCCGCGTCTGGCACGGCACGCCGCAGCTCACGTCGGCGGAAGACGTGTTCGGACTGCATCCGCAGTCGATGACGCGGCCGGTGTCGGTCGAGACGAAGTTCCGCGCCACGGCGCCGTGGACGACCGGCACGTACCGCTACGACGCCGCCGGCAGCGTGCTCTCGATCGGCGGCACGCGCGAGTCGTATCAGTACGACGCCGTCGGACGCCTCACGCGCGCCGCGCTCCCCCTCGGCACGCAGACGTTCGCCTACGACACGAACGGCAATCTCACCGAATTCGCCGGCGCACCGGTGCCGGTCGTCGCGAAGACGAACCGCCTCCTCGACGCGGTCTACGACGAGATGGGCAACGTCACGTCACTCACCGACGCGCGCCGCTCCGACATCACGACGACGTACGAGTGGGACCAGCTCGGGATGATGATCCGCAACAGCGGCATCGCGCACGAGAAGGTCTACGTGTACGGACCGGCCAACGAGCGCGTGGGCGTGCTCGATACGAAGAGCGCAAGCCCGCAGGTGCGCGAGACGTGGTCGATCCGCGGCCTCGGCAACGAGGTGCTGCGCGACTTCGTCTGCACGCGCACCGCGGGGAAAGTGGCCACGCCGGAGGAATGCACCTGGCGCGACTACATCTATCGCGATGGAACGCTGCTGGCCGGCGTCCGCCGCAACGGGACCGCCGACGAGACGATCCACTATCACCTCGACCACCTCGGCTCGGTGCGCCGCGTCTCCGACGCGAGCGGCCGCCTCCTCGACCAGCAGGACTACTTCCCCTTCGGCGAGGAAACGGTCAAACGCGCCGACGACGAGCGCATGAAGTTCACCAGCCACGAACGCGACGACAACGGCCTGACCATCCCCTTCGGCGACGTCGACTACATGCACGCGCGTTTGTACGCGCCGACCATGGGACGGTTTCTGTCGATCGATCCGGTTGACGGCTATCCCGCCGCGCCGCAGTCGTGGAACCGATACGCATACGTGAGCAATCGCCCCACGATGTACGTCGATCCCACGGGACGATACAAGGAACTGCCCGGCATGGTCGGCGACGGCATCGTGCGTCCGCAGCGTTGCACGAAGCTGTGCGGCGGGCAGCAGAACGACGAGCGGGCCGCGGCACGCAAGCG
The DNA here is from genome assembly GCA_036375135.1 of Thermoanaerobaculia bacterium. Lineage (GTDB taxonomy): Bacteria > Acidobacteriota > Thermoanaerobaculia > Gp7-AA8 > Gp7-AA8 > QHVT01. The sequence continues at coordinate 11,031 of DASUSL010000302.1, forward strand.
GCTCGACGACATCCGGCAGCAGCGCGGCGCGCAGAACCGCGAGGCGGGCATCAATCCGGACGGAGAGGTCATCAATCTGCCGAAGCACATGCTCCACCCGCGCACGCGGCTGCCGATGCCTGCACCCGACGAAGAGCGGCTCGATGACCTGGCCAACTTCGCCGCAGGCATGAACCACGGCAGTGGCGGTGAGCTCCTGGGCCAATCCATCCTCCAGGGCGTGGGGGTCTGGGACGAAGAGCTCCAACGGCAGTCCGCCCTGATCGACAGGGACAGCAAAGCCTACGGCGGTGGCTCTTTCGCAGGGTTCGCCACCATATTTCTCCTGAGCGGTTCCGCGAGCGGCACGTTCCGCGTCCCGCCCCCGTCATCGCCTTCGTCCGTTTTGTTGCCGACGCTCGACGACGTCGCCAGGTATGGCAAGAGCCGATTGCCGTAATCACAAGTACGAAAGGCCTCGGGGCGCGAGCCCCGAGGCCTTTCCGTCGTGCGACGACGCTCTGGACAACCAAGAGGTTATTTGCATAATGCGCCGATGCGAACACTCCCCCTTCTCCTCGGCTTCCTCTGGACCTTTGCCCTCATTGCCCAGCCGGTCGACCGCGCGATCACGCGCTGCACGACGACCGACGTCAACGCCACCGACTTTGCGCTGGAGCGCTGCGCGGAAGACGTCGTCGAAAACGCCATCTGGCAGGTCGACCGCTCCGATTCCGTCGACGCGGAGCTGAACGGCTTCGCCGTGCGCCGCACCACCGGGCGCGGCTCGGTCGTCTACGTCGTCGACACCGGCATCCTGCAGCGCCACGACGAGTTTCAGCGCATCGGCGGCGACGTCGTCCTCGGCGGCTTCGACGCGCTCGCCGCCTCCGGCCTCCCCAACCGCTGCCCGCCCGACGCGCCGGTCGAGCCGTGCGGCCCTCCCGCCATCGCCTATCACGGCACCGCCGTCGCCTCGGCCGTGGCCGGAAAACGCACCGGCACCGCGCCGGACGCGAGTCTCTACAGCATCGTGGTCAACCCGATGCTTCCCGGCACGCCCGAGATCTGGATGTGGCACGTGGCGCTGAACGAGATCATCCGCCACGCCTGGGACGCGGAGACGCCGTCGTTCGAAACGGCGGTCGTCACCATCAGCGTGCCGGCTACGCCGCTGCCGAACGATCCTCTCTACCTCGCGCTGGTCGACAAAGTGAAGCGCATGACGCGCGGCGTCGACGCGAACGGCCACGAAGACGCGAACGGGAAGAAGTTCCTCTTCACCGTCGCCGCGGGCAACGTGAATCCGCGCGCCGACTTCTGCCACACCTTCCCCGCCGTCCTCGGCCCGGAGACCGATGGCGTGGTAGCGGTGGGCGGGATCACGCGCGAGAACGTCTGGTGGAGCGGCTCGTGCGCGGGCGAGGTCGTGGAGCTCGTCGCGCCGGCCGAGTCGCCGCTGCTCGCGTCGCACACCGGTGTGTCGCGCTACCGCAGCGGCATCCGCACCTCCGGCACCTCGTTCGCCGCGCCGTACGTCGCCGGCATCGCCGCGCGCCTGCTCGAGATCGACCCCACCCGCACGCCGGCCGAGCTGGAGGCGCTGCTGAAAGCGTCGCCCTCCCGCGCCGCCGACAGCGGCCTCGCGGTCCCGGTGCTCACCATCGGCATGGAGATGCGGAAGGTCCGCTAGCTCACGACGGCGGTGGCGTGGACGACCCGCGCCGCCGCCTCTTCTTCAGGATCGCCTGCAGCTGCTCCACCTGTCCGATGTATCCCTCCCCCTGCTGCGAGCGGTTGTGGCGCTTCGCGATCTCGTACATGAGGAGGAGACGCTCGCCGACCGCGGCACGCCGCGCGGCGTACGTCGATCGCAACCCTTTCGCGAGCAGTTCGAGCTCGGCGGCGAGATTGAGGATGCCCGGCGTGTCTTCGACGACACGGCGCGCTTCCTCGCCCGTCACCTTCGACGCCACGGCCAGCCAGTCGTTCTCGTCGAGGATGACCGAGCTGGTGGTGAAGAAGTGATCGGGCAGCGTGGCCGCGGTGTTGATCTTCCGCCGCCACGATGCGGTGAGATGCACGTAGCCGCGGATGGCTTGAACGAGCTCGCGTACGCGCTCGATCACCACGAGTGGGTCGGGATTCGCCACTAGAACCGTCATGTCTTGCCTCCTTGACCGTTCTGCATGGGACGGAAAGCGGTGCTTCACGGTTACGCGGCCGGCGATACGCGGCCTGAAATGCGCGGTCTGGAGGAAGAGAAAGCAGCCAGCAGCGGAACCATTTGCGGCGAGCCGCGGAAACGCTTCCGTGCAGCGGCGGTTTCAGGGTCGTAGTTGTGCGGATGGGCCGCCGCCGACCGGCGGTTCGAGATCCATCCGTGGGTGGTTTCCACCATGAAAAAGGCCTCGGGGCGCGAGCCCCGAGGCCTCTGCAACCGGCCGCGTTGTCGTAGAGAGAGAGTTCTACTGCCGCGGGCTCTTCGGAGCCGGTGCGCGGCGGACCGGCTTCTCGTCCTTCTTCATCGGCCGCGGCTCGAAGTCGACCTGCCACGCGCCGTCGGGCTTCACCACGTACACCGCGTCGCCCTGCTTCTCGAGCTTCGCGCCCTCCGCCACCGGGATCTTCCGCGCCGCGTCACCGGCGCCCACCCAGAGGCTGCCGTCGCGGAACTGCATCACCGGCCGCGGCGCTTCCGTCGACGTCACGCTCTGCGTGTCGTCCTGCGACCAGTAGTACTCGCAGCCCCACGGGTCGTAATACGAGTTCCAGGCGTAGTACATGTGGTACGAGGTGTAGCTGTAGTACACCACCGTGCCGTCGCAGTACGTGTCGTGGTAGTACTCGGTGCGCGTGTAGTAGACCTCGTACAGGTCGTACCGCCACGGGCCGCTGCAGTACGAGTAGACCGGACCGTAGATGAACTGGACCTGCTCCCTGTAGCCGTCGTACGTCGTCGTGCCGTTGAAGGAGTCGCAGACGTCGCCGCGGCCGTCGCCGTCGCAGTCGGCTTGATTGGGGTTGTAGGTGTTGGGACAGTTGTCCGACGAGGTGGGGACTCCGTCAACGTCCTCGTCGCCCGTGTTGTAGCAGTAGTCGAGACACTCCTGATACTGCGTCTCGCAGACCTCGCAGAATCGCTCCGTGGGGCACTCGTACTGATAGCACTCCCTGCGTGCGGTGAGGCAGCCCCCTTCGCAGGTGTCGTTCGTCTTCGGACGGGGCGCCACCCGTCCGCTCGACGTCGACGGACCCGCCTCGATGCCGAACGTCGCCTTCTCGCGGGCCGGCATGGCCATGCGCGGGTTCGCGCGCGCCAGCTCGCTGCCGGACGCCAGGAAGTCGCGCAGCGGCTGCGTGCGCAGCACCTGGCCGTCCATCGAGAGACGGACCGTCGCGTTGCGGCCGCTCGCGGCGAGCGCCGTCAGACGCGCGGCGCGCTCGGTGTCGCGCGTCAGGAGCTCGAACGTGCCGCTGCCCGCGCCGTCGCGCAACTCGAGCACGTCGTCGACGAACAGGCGGCCGTCGACGGTGATCTCCATGCGCAGCACGGAGGCGTCGGCGTCTTCGGGGACGGTGAAGAGGAGCCGCGGCGCGTCAACGGCCGCGGCGGAGAGGGTGAAGGTGACCAGGAAAGCAAGAAACAGCGTAGATCTTCTCAAGAAGGCCTCCTCTGTTTTCCATCTGCCGGTTGCGGACGGAAGGTAGCACATGCCGCCTTCCGTCCGCACGGACATCCGTCACAGGAGGCCGGAGAACGTCACGGGAGCGGAGGCGCGTATCCCTCGACCAGCACCCAGCCGCTGTCGAGGCGCACCCACATGTACCGCAGCACCGGCGCGCGGTCGGAGACGAGGCCGAAGAAGTAGCTGCTCTCGCCGCCGCCCGGATAGTTGCCCGAGTAGACCGGCGTGCCGAGCTGGAAGAACGTCCACGGCGACCCGAACCACGACGCGGTCACCGCGCGCGTCCCGACGCCGCCGCTGGTGATGTTGAACACTTCATCGGTGGCGATGCCGTCGCCGTTGAAGTCGTACTGGCGGATCGCTCCCCAGCTGTCGATGGCCAGCATGTCGGCGTACGGCGGATACGTGAGACCACCCACCGGTGTCATGTTGATGCGGTACTCGTACACCCACTTGCCCGCCCCCTGGGTGCCCGACTGCCCCTGGAAGACGCGCGACTGCAGGCGGCCGTTGCCGCTGCCGCCGCTGACCGGGAACTCGTAGACGTAATCGGTCACGGAGACGCTGCAGGTCGAGCTGAACAGGCACTGAAACGTCCACGACGTGTTCACGACGTTGTACGCGAACGCCGGCGCGGCCAGGGCGAGGGTGACGAGGGAAACCAGGATCAGACGCATCGAACGAACCATTCCATTCCTCCACTGATTTTGAAATCGGTGAGTAGTGACGCCGGGCGCGAAAGCGTTTCACGAAAAGGGGCGGCGCTCGGCATCTGCACGCGATCGAGGTCCGCCAGCAGCGCGCCGGCGTCGGCGTAGCGCGTGCGCGGGTCCTTTTCGAGACAACGCAGGATGATCGCGTTCAGCTCGCGGCCGATGTCGGGGCGCACGTCGATCGGCGGCCGCGGCTTCGATGTGCGCGGTGAGGTCGATTCCAAGTAGCGTCAGATCTCGAAGAGATCCGCGATCGCCGTATCGCCCCATCCGCGGCCTCCGGCGACGAGGATGCGTCCGTCGTCGAAGAGCACCGCGGTGTGCTCGCACCGGCCGACGGGCATGAGCGGACCGGGAAACCACATGCCCGAGCCCGGATAGAAGATCTGCGACCAGGCGGTCGGGCCGTCCTTCGACTCGCCGCCGATGATCAGGACCCGGCCGTCTTTGAGCCGCGTGGCGGTGTGCCGCAACACGCCGCTGGGCATCCTGTTCGGAAGTGTCGTCCAGCGGTCCTTCTCCGGATCGTACAGCTCGGCGATCGCAAGCAGCCCTGCTTCGAAGCTGTAGCCGCCGGCTACGAGCACGCGGCCGTCGAGGAGCGTGGTGGCGGTCGCGAACTTGCGGCCGAATTCCAGCGGCGCCGCCGCGCGCCACTCACGGTATTTCGGATTGTAGATGTCGACGGCCCGGCTGGAAGGAACACCGCCCACGACCAGCACCGAGCCGTCGAGCAGCCGCGTGGCGGCGTGGGCATTGTGGACGTTGGCCATGGTGCCTGCCGGGATCCACTTGCCCGCGGGATCGTAGATCTCCGCGGAGTCGAGCGGTTTCTCGCTGCTGCCCGTCCCTCCGCCGGCGATCAGAACCGTGCCGTCCTCGAGCTCGGTGGCGGTGTGCAAAGAGCGGCCCGTGGACATCGACGCGGTGATGCTCCATCCGTCCTTCGGATCGTAGAGCTCGGCCGCGGCGTGCGTCGGGATGGCGTAGTCCGAGCCACCCCATCCGCCGGCGACGAGCACCTTGCCCGTCCTGAGCAGCGTGGCCGAGTGGCCGGCTTTGCGCGCGTAATGCATCGCCCCCACTCCTTTCCATGTCTCTCCCCCGTAAACCTCGGCGGTCTTCCACGACGGCGTGCCGCCGGCGACCAGGACGCCGTTGTTCGGGAGAAGGCTGGCCGCGTGCTCGATGCGCGCCCAGGCCATGCTCCCCTTTCGCTTGAACGTTCCCGGCGGATGCGGCACGTAGCGCTCCGTCAGCGCGGACGGCGACTGCCCGTCCACGACCAGCACCTCCCCGTTCCACAGAAACAGCGCGGGATGGGCGTAGCGGCCGTTCTGCATTTTGCCGGTGGCCGTGAACGTGCCGGCGACCGGATCGTAAAGCTCCGCGGATTCGAGCCGGCTCGACCCGTTGTCGCCGCCGGCGATCAGGACCTTGCCGCTGGCGACAACCGTGGCGCTCGCGAACGCGCGGGCCGCTGTCATCGATGAGGGGGTCAGAGTCCACGTGCCCAGGGCCGGATCGTAGATCTCGGCGGACAAGAGATATTCGTTTGCCGGATTGCGGCCGCCGCAGACCAGCACTTTGCCGTCCGGCAGCAACACCGCGGGGGCAAACCGGCGAGCCACCTTCATGCTGCCGGTCTCACTCCACATTCCGGTGACCGGATCGTAGAGGTCCGCCACGACAGTGCCTCCGCCGCAAGCCAACACCTTGCCGTTCGGCAGCAGCACACCCCTGGAGTGAGCCCTCGGTGAGGAGGCTGACGACCACGTGCCCTGGAGCGGGTCGTAGAGAAACACCGGCTCACCCGGAAAGGTCGCGAACAACAGGACGCGGCCATTTGCCAGCCGCACAGCCGCGTGATGTGCCCGCGCCCTGGGCATGTCGCGGGCGGGGGTCCACTCACCGGTCAACGGATCGTACAACTCGGCCGTGATCAGAAATCCGCCGCCGGGGGGACTGCCGCCGGCCGCGAGCACCTTGCCGGTGTCCAGCAGCGTCGCCGTGTGAACGCAGCGCGCCTGCTTGAGATTGCCGGTCGGCTGCCACTGTCCCGAGGCGAAGAGATCGGTCGTGGCAACCGGCGTGGTCTGCTGGAAGCCGCCGCTCACGATGATTCTGCCGTCGGGCAGCGGCGCGGCGGCGCATTGAGTGCGTCCCGCACTGAGATTTCCGGAGCCGACCCAGGTGCCAAGGATCGCGTCCATGACAGAAGATTATCAGGCGGCAGGCCATATGGACAGACCGACGGCAGCTTCTGCGCGTTGCATGGAGATGCGGAAGGTCAGGTAATTTCCGCGGCTTCGCCGTCACGCTTCTTCCCACGCCGCCGCCGCTTCTTCAGCAGCTCCTGCAGGTGCTCCCTGGGCGATGTAGCCCTGCATCTGCGGCGAGCGGTTGTGGCGTTTGGCGGGGCGGGACGCCGGCGCTCCTACGCCGCGGCCGCGCTCGGCATCTGCACGCGATCGAGATCCGCCAGCAGCCCGCCGGCGTCGGCGTAACGCGCCCGCGGGTCCTTCTCGAGACAGCGCAGGATGATCGCGTTCAGCTCGCGGCCGATGTCGGGGCGCACTTCGATGGGCGGCTTCGCCTTCTCCGTGATGTGCGCGGTGAGGATGCCGGTCAGCGACGACGACTCGAACGGACGCCGTCCCGCCACGAGCTCGTACAGCAGCACGCCCATCGCGTAGACGTCCGTGCGCGCGTCGAGCGTCTTCCCCTGCACCTGCTCGGGGCTCATGTAGTGCGGCGTGCCGACGATCATCCCCGCCTGCGTCATCGCCTCCGGCACCTCGGCCATGCGCGCGACGCCGAAGTCCATCAGCTTCACCTCGCCCTTCGCGTCGATGAGGACGTTCTGCGGCTTGATGTCGCGGTGGATGATCCCCTGCTCGTGCGCGGCGTGCAGGCCGCGGCAGATCTGCCGGGTGATGCCGATCGTCGCGCGCGCCGGCATCTGCCGCGCCGGCGCCTCGTCCATCAGCTCGTTGAGCGTGTACCCGCGCACGTACTCCATGCTGATGAAGTACACCCCGTCCGCCTCGCCGTAGTCGTACGTCCGCAGGACGTTGCGATGCGTGATCTTGCGCGCCAGGCGGATCTCGCGCTTGAAGCGCTCCAGGTCCTCGGGCGAGCGCGTCATGACGTCGCCCGGCAGCGTCTTGATGGCCACCGTCTCGTCGAGCTGCGCGTCCGTGGCTTTGTAGACCACGCCCATGCCGCCGCGTCCGAGGATCGACTCGATGCGATAGCGGCCGGCGAAGAGCTGGCCGATGTTGAGATCGGCGTGCGCAGTGGCGGGTGCGGTCGCGCCGGCGGCCGTGTCCATGCGCACCGTGGCCTCCCCGCTCATCGTGCCGACCGCGCGCATCATCCCCGTGGTCACGCTGACCAGCGGCAGCGACGCCACCGGCAGCGCCTGCGGCAGCCACTTGAGCTTCACTTCCTCGCGCACCGCGGCGTTCAGCACCTCCGCACCCGCGGCCTGCGCGCTCTCGTACGACACGAAGGCGAAGCCGTTCGGCGCGTGCCACGCGAAGAGCAGCGCCAGCAGCGGCGCGTTGCCGACGATGGCCAGGCCGCTGTCGAAGTCGAGGTTCACCGAGCCGGAGACGAACTCGCCCGTGGCGATCCCCACTCCGACGCCCATCGTCGTCTGTTGCGCCGCGAGCTCCTCGTTGATGGCGCGCGCCGCGCGGATGGCGTGGATGATCCCGCGGTCGCCGCGGAAGACGGAGACCAGGCGATGTCCGTTGATCTCGCGCACCTCGCCGTCCTGCCGCGCGACCTCGTTCTGCTGCAGCCGCATGGCGCGCTCCACGGCCGCGATCACGGACGCGGCGTCGCCCTCCCCGACCGTCGCGGGAAGCCCGCGGAGATCGGTGACGAGCACCGTCCCCTCGTCGAGCCGTGCCGGCTCGTTGCGCAGCGTGACCGCCGGCCCTTCGGCCTGCTTCTCGGCCATCTGCGCGTAGAGCTCCTCGAGCTCCGCCTTGTCGCGGAGAGAGTTGATCATCTTGCCGAACGAGCGGCCGAGGATCCCGACTTCGTCGTTGCCGCGCGTGTCGGGGCCGACGCTGTAGTCGCCCGCGGTGATGGCCTGGGCGATGCCGGCGAGCTGCGAAATGGGACGCGTGACGCGCTTGGCGATCAGCCAGGAGAAGAGCAGCGCGAGCAGGAGCGCCGCGCCGCCGCCGAAGAGCATGGCCTGCTCGATCTCGCGGAACGGCGCCAGCTCGCGGTCGAGCGAGCGGAGAAAGATGGCGTTGCCGACGACGTCGTTGCCCGATTTCAGCGGCCGCGCCGTGACGATGTAGCGGTTGCGGTCGACGTTGACCTCGGACGTCCTCCCGGGCGCGACGTCTTTCGGCATGACGCTGGGGGCGTTCGTGGAGCGGACGCTGTTCTCTTTCGTCGCGAACATCACTCCGGCGTTGGTGGCCGCCTCGATCTGGTTCGCGAACTCCTGGTCCATCGCGTAGCCGTTGATGAGGTAGCCGATGCGCACCGAGCGCGCCCCCGAGGCCACCGGCGCGACGGCGACCTGGAACAGCTTGCCGTCCAGCGTGAGGACGCCGGTCGTCACCTGCACCTCGCCGTCGTCGACGATCCTGCGTACGAGGGAAGACTTCTCGTAGAAGTCCTCCGTCGCGCCGCCGGCAATCATCAGTTTGTCGGTGCGCGCGACGAGATTGCCCTGGTCGTCGAGCAGCATCATCACGTCGGTCTCGAGCCGCTCGCGGTTCTGGATGAGCTGGTCGTTGATGCTGGCGAAGTCGATGGCCGGCGCGGCGGCGGGGACGTTGGGATCGGCCGGAGCCGCCGTCTCGGGAAGGGCGGGCTGCAGCGCGGTCTGGATGTAGGCGTAGAAAGCGGAGTCGCTGCCGAGGACGCGGGTCGCGCCGGCGAGGGCGGCCAGGCGCTCGGCCTCGAACTTGTCGAAGAGGTTGGCGGCGCCGGAGATGGAGCGGGTGACCGTCTCGTTCGCGATGGCGTTCGCGCGGCTGATGGTGATGCCGATGGCGACGGCGACCACGATCGCGATCAGCAGCGCCGTCAACAGGAACAGCTTGAGGACCAGGGGGAAGCGGGGCTTCTCGACGGCGTACTCCTTCTTCGAAGGAACCTCGGCCGAGATGGTGGCTTTGGTGTCGAGCGCCTGCTCTGTCATCAGTAATCCTTCGGCGGTCGGTAGGTCTGTCCGAATTTGTTCTTGTGCTGGCTGACGCGGAAGTTGCGGCCGTCGATGGTGAGGAGCGTGGCGCCGGCCACGGAGCCGTCTGCTTTCACTTCGAGCTCGGAGGAGGCGCTGGTGCCTCCCTGCTCGTTCCACGCGGTGACGCGGTATCTGCCGGCGGGGACGTCGAACGAGTAGTTGCCGTTCGCGTCCGTGAATCCGTAGAAAGGCGTGCTCATCACGTGCACGACCGCGGACATGTTCGGATGGACATTGCAGTAGATGTTCACCGTTCCCGGCTCGGTGAACTTGTGGGTTTTGCCTGCGCCGCGGCGGTAGAGGCCGAGGTCGAAGGTGTTGCCGGGCGTGAGAGAGAAGAGGTTGTGGGCGATCGGGTCTTCGTTGGGGAAGCTGATCGTGGAGCCGGCGGGCACGGCCATGACGTGCGGCAGGAAGGTCTTGCTGCGGGTGGTCATGGTGAAGGCGGCGGCCGGCTTCTTCCACGTTTTCCCGGCGGGCTCGAGCCAGACGAGGGTTTCGTTGAGGACCGGATTCTGGCCGCGGCGGCTCATGAACATCACTTTGCCGTTGATGGGAGCGGCGCTGAGCCCGGCGGTGACCGCGAGCGCGGCCGCCGCGATGAGGAGGAAACGTTTCATGAATTGGCTCCGGGGGTCGGAGAGTGTAGCACAGGGATTTGTGCGTCCGGCATGCGGATTGAAGAATGAATATCGTGCGAATTTTCGATTGCGATTACGCGCGAAAAACGTATCATATTCAGCATGCAGAACAACGGAGGGGGCGCGCGGGGCTGCAATAAACGCAGGCCGGTGATGTTTCTCTATCCGTACGATCGAGTGCGGCTTCCGGCCGCATGATCTTTGACAGCAGTTACCAAGATCCCGTTCCTCCCTTCCACCGCAGGGCGAGTAGGAACGGTCGATCCGGTCCGCAGCATCGGCGAGGTGGGTCATGGCACGTGACGTGGCGCTTGCAGCGGGTCCGCCGGAAATTCATGGGGAGGAGGTAACGAAATTCGCATGGATTGTTCTAATAAACCTAAGGGGGTTGCTTCGTAGCCGTTCGGTTACGCGGTAACGCCCACCCCGAGGGCGCCTGTCACAGGGCGCCCTTTTTGTTTTTGTAGCGACTGGCTCCTGCGCGAGACGCGCAAATGTGGGGCGTGGCTTCAGCCCGCCCCTCCCGGGCGCCGATGCAAAACGACGAAAAGATCCCCTCGACACCGCAGCGGCCGGGCTTCCTTCTCGGCGAGATCAACGTGCCCGTGGACTTTGACCGCCGAGGCCGAAATCGCGGCACTCTTCGAGGGCGTGGAAACGTAGGGCGTGGCTTCAGCCCGCCCCGTTCTCCCGAGTGCGGGACGGGCTGAAGCCCATCCTACATTCAGCACGCTTTTCGTGAGAGGCCGCGCTCAACGTGACCAGGGATCGCCGAGGATTCGCGCCGTTCTCGCGAGCGCGCGACGGGCTGAAGCCCGTCCCACATTCAGCACGCTTTTCCGTGAGACGCGGCGCTCAATGTAGCCAGGCACCGCCGGCGCCGTTCTCGCGAGACGCGGACGGGCTGAAGCCCATCCTACGTTCAGCACGCTTTTCGCGAGCGCGCGACGGGCTGAAGCCCGTCCCACATTCAGCGCGCTTTTCGTGAGACCGGGGCGGGCTGAAGCCCATCCTACGTTCGGCGCGCGGGTGGCGAGACGGGCGGCCTCGACGAACAGCCGGCAACCAGCAACAACCGTCAGTCCATCCGCGGTACCACCGCGCGACCGTCGACGAGCGGGATCGGGGGCAGTTCCGGGGCGAGGATGGTGCGCAGGCGTTCGCGCATGGCTTCGACGGAGGCGAACTCGGCGCTGAGCACGTCCTGCAGCGCCTCCACGTCGGCCGCACGCAGGCGCGGCTTCTTCTCCAGGCAGGCGTTCGTCTTACAGCGGTTCGTGCAGTACTTGCGCGTCTTCCGCGTCTTCGGGAAAACCGTACCGCAATAGTCGCAGCGCCCCATCTCCCCTCCCGAAAGCCGTTGATCAACGCCAACGGGACGCGAGCGCGAAAACCGTGTGGTCACCACGGGCAACGAAGCGACGCGCCGCACATCCGTTAACGACCGGCAATGTAACGAAACGTGTGCACTCAGTCAATCAGTTGACGATCCGCGTCTGGTGCCCCGGGCCGGACTCGAACCGGCACGCTCCTCACGGAGCGGGGGATTTTAAGTCCCATGCGTCTACCAATTCCGCCACCGGGGCGCGGTTGTGTCCGCGATCATAACCTCGGCACATCGAGTATCATTCGCGCCGCATCAGACACCCCTCCGGAGGCAGCAAGATGACCCTCACCGTCGACAATCTCCCGGGCGCGCCGCTCACGACGCTCTCCGAAGAAGAGCAGATGTTCCAGCAGAGCGTCCGTGACTTCGCCGTCGAGAAGATCCGCCCCCTCGTCCACGAGATGGACAAGACCGCCACGATGTCCAAAGAGCTCATCCAGAGCTTCTTCGAGATGGGCATCATGGGCATCGAGGTGCCCGACCAGTTCGGCGGCGCCGGCTCCACCTTCTTCAACGCCGTCCTCGTGGTCGAAGAGCTCTCCCATGTCGACGCCTCCTGCGGCGTCCTGGTCGACGTCCAGAACACGCTCGTCAACAACGCCATCCTCCGCTGGGGCAACGACGACCAGAAGTCGAAGTACCTCGGCATGCTCTCGGCCGATACGGTCGGCGCGTATGCGCTCTCCGAGGCCGGCTCCGGCTCGGACGCGTTCGCGCTGGCCACGAAGGCCGAGGACAAGGGCGACCACTTCGTGCTCAACGGGCAGAAGCTGTGGATCACGAACGCCGCCGAGGCGGGCGTGTTCATCGTCTTCGCGAATGCGAACCCGAACGCCGGCTACAAGGGCATCACCGCGTTCCTGATCGAGCGCGACTTCCCCGGCTTCCAGGTCGGCAAGAAGGAAGACAAGACCGGCATCCGCGCGTCGTCGACCTGCGAGCTGATCCTCGAAGACTGCCGCGTCCCGCGCGAGAACGTCCTCGGCGAGCCGGGCAAGGGCTACAAGATCGCCATCGAGACGCTGAACGAAGGGCGCATCGGCATCGGCGCGCAGATGATCGGCGTCGCCCGCGGCGCGCTCGAGCACGCCATCGCCTACGTCAAGGAGCGCAAGCAGTTCAACACGCGCATCGCCGACTTCCAGGGCGTGCAGTTCCAGATCGCCCAGGCCGCGACCGACCTCGAGGCCGCGCGCCTCATGGTCTACAACGCCGCGCGCCTCAAGGACGCGCAGCGCCCGTTCCTCCGCGAGGCGGCCATGGCCAAGCTCTTCTCCTCGCAGGTGGCCGAGAAGGTGACGTCGCTGGCCGTGCAGCTCTACGGCGGCAACGGCTACACCAAGGAGTACCCGGTGGAGAAGTTCTGGCGCGACTCGAAGGTCGGCCAGATCTACGAGGGGACGAGCAACATGCAGCTCGCCACCATCGCCAAGACCATCCTCACGGAGCGTCTGTAAGTTCGCAGGGCGCTCCTTCTCCTCATCGTCGTCGCGGCGATCGCCCGCATCGCCGCGACGTACGGCGTCTTCAGCCAGACGGTCGACGAGCCGATCCACGTCGCCGCCGGCCATCAGTGGCTCCGCGAAGGACGCTATGAGCTCGACATCGAGCATCCGCCGCTGCCGCGGCTGTTCTTCGCCCTTGATTCTCGAAACGCCGATGCCGAGGGCGATCGCGTGCAGCGCGGTAACCAGCTCTTCGCGCGCGGCGATCGCTATGTGAGGAACCTCGCCCTCGCGAGAGCGGGCAACCTCCCCTTCTTTCTCCTCGCTCTCTTCGTCGTTTACGCATGGGCGCGCGATGTGGGGCGGGCTTCAGCCCGCCCGGACGGGCTGAAGCCCGTTCCACACGGGCTGAAGCCCGCCCCACACGGGCTGAAGCCCGTCCCACACGGGCTGAAGCCCGTTCCACATGGGCTGAAGCCCGTTCCACATGGGGTCAAGCCCGTTCCACATGGCGTCATCGCGGCGGCGCTCTTCTCGGCGCTCCCGCCGATCCTCGCCCACGCGGGACTGGCCACGACGGATATGGCCGCGGCGGCGACGACCATCGCCGCGCTGTACGCGTTCACGGTCTGGCTCGACGCTCCCTCCTGGCCGCGCGCCGCGCTCCTCGGCATCGCCATCGCCGGCGGGATGCTGAGCAAGTTCTCCTTCCTCCTCCTCTTTCCTCTCGGCGTGGTCATCATCGCGGCGTTTCAGTTCCGGCGGATCCGCTGGAGACATTTCGCGGCCATCGTCCCCATCGTGCTGCTCCTCGTGGCCGCGGCGTACCGCTTCGAGCGCGGGAGTCTGCTCGACATGCGCGCGAAGACGTCCGTCCCCGGCACGGCGGAGCAGCGGGCGGCGGAGTACGCGCAGACGCCGGGCTACGAGTGGATCCGCCCCGACATCCTCATCGCCTACTACGACTACGCGCACGCGGCGGCGCGGGCGGGCGTGGTCGGCGTCGACTTCGTCGACTGGGCGAAGACAGTCGGCTATCCCTCGCCGCTGGCCGGACGCAGCGGACGCGACACGATGCAGGGCGCGCCGAAACCGGAACCGAAACCGGCAACGGAGTGGCTGCGCGCGGCGTGGCACCGCGTCGTCGTGCGGTCGAAGCTCCCGGCGATCACGTTCCTCACCGGCGCCGACTACGTCCGCCAGCACTCGGCGATGGGACACGGCGAGGCGTGGCTGTTCGACGAGAACCGGCCGAACGGCTACTGGTACTACTTCCCGGTCATCCTCTTCTTCAAGACGCCGCTGCCGTTCCTCGTGTTCGTGGTTGCCGGCTTTCTCTATCTCAGGCGGGGACGCGCACTCATCCTCGTACTCATTCCGCTGGCGATGCTGGCCGTGTCGATGACGAGCCGCATCAACATCGGCGTGCGTCACATCCTGCCGATTTATCCGTTCCTCGCCATCGCCGCGGCGTGCGGCGCGGTGCTGCTCTGGCAGCGCTCGCGCGTGCTCGTGGCGGTCCTCGGCGTCTGGTACTTCGCGGCGACGGCCATCGCCCATCCCGACTACCTCGCCTACTTCAACGAGGCGGCCGGGCGGCATCCGGAGCGGATCGCAGCGGACAGCAATCTCGACTGGGGACAGGATCTGCTCCGCCTCGCCGCGGAGATGAAGGACGAGCCGCTGCACCTCAGCTACTTCGGCTCCGCGGAGTGGCAGCGCTTCCTCCCGCACGCGCGGCCGCTGCCGCCGCGCTACACGCGCGGCTGGGTGGCGGTCAGCGAGATGATCTACCTCCGCCAGCGCGACCAGGAGCTGGCGTGGCTCACGCGGTTCGAGCCGGAGCGGCGCGTCGGAAAGTCGATCCGGCTGTACCGGATTCCGTGAGCAGACCGCACTCATTCCGCCAACGCACAAGGAACGACCGGGGGCCTCCGGCGGGCCGACGCGGTCG
>DASUSL010000303.1:0-13782 GCA_036375135.1 Thermoanaerobaculia bacterium
GATGCCGCGGGCCGGGCTGTCGATGTTCCGGGGAGAGATGCCGCTGGACGACGCCGCGGTGACGCGCACGGCGGACTCCCGCCGCAACGACCAGCGCATCGCCATCCGTCAGATGATGCTGCTGGAGCACGCGCGCATCGAGGCTCGGGGCGGCATCCGCGGGCTCGCTCTGCTGCGGTCTGACGACGGACACCAGCTCGCCGTCGCCGATCCGGACGGCGTCAGCGTCTACGGGCTGGCCCAGGCGCAGCGGCCCGCACGCCTTGGCCGATGGCGGCTGCCGGGAACCGAGGGCGTGCTCGGCTGGCGGGATGGCTGGATCGCGTGGGGACGCTACGGGCTGGCCGGGCCCCTGGGCGTTCCGGTGGATCGCGGACATGAGGGCGGCGTTCGCGCGCTCGTTGCGGTGCAGGGAACGCTGCTGGCGCTGACCGCGGAAGGCGTGTATCGCGTGGATCGCAACCTCCGTTTCGAGGAGCTCGTGCTGGCCGCGCCGGCGCAGCAGCACATGGCGGTGGGACGGACGACCCTGGCGCTCGCCGAAGGTGCGAGTGTGACGTTCTACCGGCGCCAGGGTCTCTGCGTCGGGGAAGTCATCGGCACCGTGCCGCTCGCGGCGTGCGCGTCGCTCACATGCGAAGGAACGGGAGATCGATACAGCCTGCGCGGCGGCGACGGCGCGCGGACCGTGCTCGACCCGGACGGAAAGGTCACGCGCAAGGCGCCGCCCGCCAGCCGGGATGCGGCCGGAGAGATCGTCGCGCGCTGGCGCGGTCATCTCGCCGTCGCCGCGAGCGGAGGTTCGGCAATCACACTCTATCGAACCGGTCCCGCGCGGACGCTTCGTCGCTGAGTCGCGTCGGAGTATCGAAGTGTGGTCCGTCGTCGATGGAGGCGGTCGTGGGCAGCTCGGCTGCCCGCGACACCGCTTACGCGAGCGTCATCGAGTCCGACGACCCGAGCGTCGTGCAGCACGAGTGAGTCGACCGTCAGGCCCGCCTCATCGGCCGCGGCGCGAAGCAACCGGAGCGGATCGCCGCTTGCGAACGTGAGCCTCTCCGCCACTCCCCGCGTGATGCGGCGCCTCGGCATAGTGTCGCGCCAGCAGGTCGTCGCCGAAGTCGCCCTGCGGGTTCCGCCAGACGGTGTGAATGTGGTTCCCGCTGTTCTCCGTGTTGTCGTACTCGATCAGCACCGTCGGACCGTGAATGCGATAGTAGTGACGCTGCCCCGGCTGCGCGCCGCCTGCCCACGCGAAGTGCAGCTTCTCGATGCCGGCGCGCCGGATCTTCGCGATCTCGGCCTCTGCCGCCGCCTGCGGCGCATTGCGGACGTACACGGCCACGAGCTCGAGCAGAGCCTGTCGCTGCCGCTCCGTCATCGCCGAGGCGGCGAGGCCTTCCGGCTTTTGCAGCCGAAGCGAGCGATCCGTTCCTGTGACGATGTCGGCCGGCGCACGAGCGCTGATGACCGCCTGCGCACGCTGCGCGGCGTCGAGCGACTGCAGAAACGCGCGCGCCTGGTGCTCCTCGTCGCGCAGCAGCTGCCATCCGGCGCGCGCACCGCTCGGCACACGGGCAGGGTTCGCGCCGATGAACATCGGTGTGTACGACGTCCCGCGCGGCGTCCGCGTGACATTGAGCGACAGGTGATGCCCTTCGAACCGCCAGCCCCAGGGCGGCGAGCCGGGATCACCGAACAGCGAGAAGTAGTACCGAGCCGGATCGCGAAAGCGGCTTCCTTCGAGCCGGCCGAGGATCGGCTCGAGCTCGATGACGCCTGCCGCCTTCCGGTATCCGGCCGCCCCGAGGTTTGCGCGCAGGAACGCATGAAGCAGCGCTGTCTGATCCGCGTTCAGGTCGCCGAGGGGAAGGCCGCTGCGTGAGCGGGGAACGTAGTGCCAGTCGAAGCGCTCCTCGTCGCTGAAGCGCATCGACGCCTTCTGACGCATTGCAGGAGAGAGCGACGAGAGAAACGTGCGCAGCGGATCGACCGTCGCCGCCGCGGCGATCAGCAACAGCGACGCGGCGGCGATGACCGATCTCATTCGCGACTGGTTTACGGCTTGGTGAGCGCCGCGCCCGCGACGGTGAGCGCGATGAGATGGGCATCGGCGCCGGTCGGGGCGGGGAGCGCATTGACGAGGACCGCGACGGAGAGGTCGGTCTCGGGGAAATAGAGGAGAGAGCTCTGGAAGCCGGGGATTCCGCCGGTGTGCCACACCGTCCGGCGCCCCAGCTGGTTCTGCAGAAACTGGCCGAGTCCATAAGACGCGACGGGGCTGGGCGTGATCATCTTCGCGTACGAGTCAGGCAGCACGACGCCGCCGGTGGCGAGGAGGTGCGACCAGCGAACGAGATCGGATGCGGTGGAGCAGAGCGCTCCGGCAGCGAAGGGGACCGACATGTGGATCGCCGGGATTCGCACCCAGTTCCCCTGGACTGCGGCGTAGCCGTCCGGCAGCGGCACGTTCGCCGTTCCGCACACGCCCGTGTCGAGAAGCCCGAGGGGGAGGGCGAACTCACTATGGACGAAATCGGCGAACGATTTGCCCGAGACCGACTCGATCGCATAGCCGAGCAGCCTGTAGCCGGTGTTGCTGTAGCTGAACTTGCTCCCGGGCGCGAATTGAAACGGTTGCGCGTTGACGAGCTTGAGGCACTGCTCGCGCGTGAGCGGCGAGTAATCGTTGGTGGAGATCGCGCCGACTCCTGACGTGTGGCTGAGGAGGTGCCGCAGGGTGATGGTCGCTCCGCGGGGGTTGAACTCCGGGACGTGCTTCTCGATGCGATCGTCGAGTGTCAACGCCCCGCGCTCGGCCAGGCGGAGAATGGCCGCCGCCGTGAATTGCTTCGTGATCGAGCCGGTCTGAAGCACCGATCGCGGTGTGGCCGCGGTCGCGCTCTCCCGATCGCTCATGCCGAAGGCCTCCGCGTAGACGATCCGGCCGCGCTCGGACACCGCGATCTGAACCGCCGGAGCGCCCGCCTTCAATGCACTGTCGGCGGCCTGCTGTGCCGCGGACACGATGGCCGCCGGCGGGATGGCCTCGGACGGATGCTGTACGGCTCTCCTGCGCGCCGCCGCGGCGACAGGAAGGTGTCCGAGAATCAGAAGCAGCGCGACGAATGCTCGAATCATTGGATGGTCCCCCTGTGCGATACGGAAATTCGGACTGTAGCCGGTTTTGCAGTCGCGAATTGCAGCTGTAACGCAACGGTGACCCGGCCGCCTGCCTTTGGTCACGGTCACGGTCACGACCAGCGAGACGCTGAGGATTCACGTACCCGATCCGATCACGGTGGAGGAGGAGGGACCGGACGGCACGATGGTCACGTTCACCGTCACGGCGAGCGGCACGTCGGATCCCGATCCCGACATTACCTGCACGCCGGCGTCGGGCGCGACGTTCCCGCGACCGCAGCCAAACGCAGGGCAGGCTTCAGCCTGCCCTTCCCGTGAGCGTGGGCCGGCCCGCCCGCGTCACCGCGGATCGCGCCGGAATCCGGCGCCCATCCTTGACTTTCGCAACTGTACAGTGTATGTTTACACCATACAGTATGCACATCCTCATCGACGAGTCCGACCCGCGGCCGATCTACCGGCAGGTAGCCGATGAGATCCGGCGCCTGATCGCCGGGGGAGCGCTGGCGGAAGGGGAGTCACTGCCCTCGGTGCGCCAGGTGGCCATGGACCTGGGCGTCAACCTGAACACCATCGCCGGCGCCTATCGCGAGCTGCAGGCGGAGGGGCTGGTGACCATCCGTCACGGCTCGGGCGCGGTCGTGGCGTCGCGCAAGACGAGCACGAAAGACGCGGGCGAGCTGCGCAAGCCGCTGCAGTCGGCGCTGACCGCGCTGGTGCTGGCAGGGGTTCCCCGCGACGAGATCGTCAGCCTCGTGCGGCGCGAGCTGCGTGCGCTGACGAAGAGCTCCAGATAACGCGAAAGGAGAAACGAGGTCATGACGGAATCAGCCATCGTGCAGGCGGTCTTCTTTTCGAGCGTGTTCGTGCTGTTCGGCGTTTTCTCGTGGATGCCGGTCACCCGCGGGCCGCGCGCGTTCTTCGGCGTTCGCGTGGAACCGGGCTACTTCGACGGCGCCGGGAAGCAGCTCCTGCGCCGCTATCGGCTCGTCCTGGCGGGCGTGTATCTCCTCGTGGTCGTCGTCGCCGCCGCGCTCCGGCCGCTCTTCGTGGAGCCGATCGTGATCGTCGGTGCGGAGCTGCTCCTGGCGGCTGCGGCGTTCCTCCTCTACATGCGCTTCGCGGCGGCAGTACGGCCGCACGCGACGACCGGCGGTCCGACTCGCTTCGCAACGTCGCTGCGCGCGCGGGAGACGAGAAATCGCGCATGGCTGGACGTGTTCGTGGCGGCGTTCGCGCTGCTGGCGTTCGTCGCGCCGCTGCTGTCCTACGACGAGATGCCGCGCCGCATCCCGATTCACTGGGGCGTGACGGGGGAGGCGGACGGCTGGGTGGAGCGGAACGTCTCCGTGATCCTGTTCCTCCCCGCGCTCGGCGCATACCTGCAGTTCTTTCTCTACGTGCTCCGCCGGGATTTCGCCGGCGCGAAGATGACCCTGCCCGCCGATTCGACCGAGGAGTATCTGGTCGCAAAAGAGAAGTACCTGCGGACGAACGTCGACACGCTCGACTGGACGCGGCTGACGATCGCGGTGACGTTCTGCAGCATCGCGCTGATGCAGACCGCGACGGCGGTGGCGCGGCTGCGCGCGATGGAGCCGCTCGCGCGCGCGGGCGTGTTCCTCGGACTCATCGCGCTGATCGGCGGAATCACCGTGTTCCTGGTGCGGATGATCCGGATCAACGCGCGGCTGCAGCAACAGACCGGCAACGACTACGCGCAGCGCTCTGCCGACGAGAGCCACTGGCTCCACGGCGGACTGACGTACTCGAATCCTGAAGATCCCGCGCTGGTGGTGGAGAAGCTGGTCGGCGTCGGATATACGCTGAACATGGCCCATCCCGGCATCCGCAGCCGGCTGCTGCTCATGGGCGGCATTCCGCTCTTCGTGATCTGGGCGCTCGTGGCGATGTAGCGACGCGCCGGAGCGGCGCGACCGGGCGACGGGCTCGTCACCGGCACGCCCTCCTTCACACCATCCATCCGCAAGTTGGTACCAAAGCCGTCGCCCGCTCGATGCCTGGCGCGTAGATTCACGACAGGAGGTGTGTCGTGAGACTTCGGAGGCTTCTCGCGGTTCTGTTCCTCGCTCTTCCCGCGTTCTCGCAAGTCGATCCCGGCCCGCGCGGCGGCACGGCGGATGCGGGAGGTCCGCTCCCTTCCGTCGCCGCCAACAATCCCGTCACCATCCTCGACTTCTTCAACAACGGAAAGGAGGAGTTCGAGGCCATCGGCTCCGTCTTCGGTACGATCCCGGGCGCGCCCGACGGCGGCCTCGGGCCGCGCTTCAATGCGCTCGGCTGCGCGCGCTGCCACGCGCATCCGGCGGTCGGCGGCAGCAGCCCGGCCACGAATCCGCAGATCGCCGATGCCACCGCGGCGGGCGCGACCAACACCATCCCCTCGTTCATCACCGCCACCGGTCCCGTGCGCGAGGCGCGCTTCAAGTACTTCACCGACGCCGCCGGCAATCCGATCACCACCCAGCCGAACGGCGGGGTCATGCCGCTCTACACCATCGCCGGACGCAGCGACGCCAGCACGTGCACGACCACGTACATCCAGCAGCCGAACTTCGCGGTTGCGGCGGCCAAGAACAACATCGCCTTCCGCATCCCCACGCCGCTCTTCGGCCTCGGCCTGATCGAGAACATCGACGAGGGGACGCTGCAGCGCGGAATCGGAGGAAGTCCGTACCCGGTCGGCGGGACGTTCAACCGCAGTCCCAACGACGGCACCATCAGCCGCTTCGGATGGAAGGCGCAGAACAAGTCCCTGGAGCTGTTCGCCGGCGAGGCCTACAACGTGGAGCAGGGGGTGAGCAACGAGCTGTTCCCGCAGGAGCGCCCATCGCCGGAAGAGAATCGCGACGGGATGGACGGGCTGAATCCGCGGTGCCTCCTCAATCCGACGCCGGAGGACCACACCAACTTCAATGCTCCCGCGGACGAGACGCCCAGCGATACGGTCATGTTCGCGATCTTCATGCGCCTGCTCGCGCCGCCGGTGCAGAACCTCGGCAATCCCGTGACGAATCCGAACTTCTCCCGCGCGGTCAATGGCCAGACCATCTTCATCGACATCGGCTGCGGCTCGTGCCACCGCGAGAGTTTCCTGACCGCGCAGTCGTCGATCACCCCCGACCTCGGCAACCAGCACGCGCGGTTGTTCAGCGATCTCCAGCTCCACCACATGGGCACCGGCCTGGCCGACAACATCCAGCAGGGGAACGCCGGCGGCGATCAGTTCCGCACCGCGCCGCTGTGGGGTGTCGGCAAGCGGCGCTTCTTCCTGCACGACGGGCGGACGAGCAACATCATCACCGCCATCACCGCGCATCAGTCGCCCGGCTCTGACGCGAATCCGGTCATTCTCAATTACAACGCGCTCTCGGTGAGCGACAAGCAGGATCTCATCTACTTCCTCCGATCGTTGTAGGAGCCCCGGACCAATGCCGCTCTTCCTCCTGATTCTCTGGCTGTCGCAGACCACCGCAGTGCCGGAAGGTGTGATTCTCGAGAAGGGAGCGGTGCCGAGTGCGAGCGACGCCGCGACACCGCTTCCCGAAGAGGGAGGCATCGGCGAGGGGCGCTATCGCAACGCCTATTTCGGTCTCTCGTATCCGATTCCCGCCGGCTGGATCGAGCAGCCGGCGGGACCGCCTCCGTCGGAGACGGGGAGCTACGTGCTGACGCAGTTCGCGCTCATGGACGGCGAGCGCGTGAAGGCGCACGTGCTGGTCAGCGCGCAGGATCTCTTCTTCGTCCCGTTCGAGGCGGCCGCGGCGAAGGACGTCGTGGCCAGGACGCGCACCATGGTCCAGGAGCAGTACGTGTTCGACGCCGGTCCGGACCAGGTGACCATCGCCGGCCGCACGTTCGAGCGGCTCGCGTACAAGGGGCGGCGCGCAAAGCTGCAGTGGCGGATGTTCACCACCGATACGCGCTGCCACGCACTGACCTTCACCTTCACCGGGAGCGACACGGCTGCACTCGACGCCGCCGAGAAGGCGCTGGGCAATCTCGTCCTGGACGGCGACGCTCCGGCGTGCGTGCACGACTACGCGCGCGCGCACCTCGTGCAGAGGACGACGCCCACGTTCAATCAGCGCTTCAACACGATCCCGGTGCGGGTGATCATCGACGCCGAGGGAAAGGTGAAGCACGCGCATGTCCTCAGTGCGTTCCCCGAACAGTCGGAGCCGATCCTGAAGGCGCTGCGGGAGTGGCGCTTCGCGCCGTACGTCGTGGGCGGAAGGGCGGTGGAGGTGGAGACGGGGCTCGTGTTCGGACGGCCGTCGCGCGTCGTGCGGTGAGGGCTCAGAACGTTTCTCCCAGGGCCTCCTCCAGCATCGTGCGGTACGTGGGCCCGACCGGCACCGCGGTGCCGTCGTGGAGGACGAGGGAGAGCGACCCGTCGGGGGCGGGGACGAGCTTGCGCACGCGCTCGATGTTGACGATGGCGCTGCGGTGCACACGGAGGAACACGGTGGGGTCGAGCTCCGCGGCGATGTTCTGCAGCGAGTCGCGCAGGAGGTGGGACTCGGGGCCGGCGTACAGACGGAGATAGTTCCCGGCGCCGGCGATCCAGTCGATCGAGGAGACACGGATGAAGACCACCTCGCCGCGCACGCGCACGCCGAAGCGCTCCCGCCAGCGGCGGGAGGCCGCGCCTCCGGGCGGGCGTGCGCCGCCTTTCCCTTCCACGAACCGGCGCACGCGCCAGAGTGCGTGGTCGAGCCGCTCCTGCGAGAACGGCTTGACCAGATAGTCCACCGCGTTCGCCTCGAACGCGTCGAGGGCGAACTCCTCGTGTGCGGTCACGAAGACGATCGCGGGGCGGCTCTCGACCGGCACCGTCTGCACGATCTCGAAGCCGCTGGCGCCGGGCATTTCGATGTCCAGCAGCAGCAACGCGGCCGGCTCGTTCTGCAGCAGCGCTCCCGCCTCGCGGACGCTGCTGCACTCGGCCACCACCTCGATGTCGGTGTGCGGTGTGAGCATGGCCCGGACCCGGCTCCGCGCCAGCGGCTCGTCATCGATGATCAGCGTACGGATCACGCGCGGGCCTCCTCGAAGGGGATGCGCAGGGTGGTGGCTCTGGCCGTGCCGTCCGGCGCGACCGTCCATTCCACCTCCACGTGCACCGAGTTTTCTTCCTGCGCGCAGCGGACTTCCACCGCGCCGCCGGAGCCGGAGGTCAGGTCGAGCACCACCGTCTCCAGCACGGGCTCGAGCACGAGCGCGGGAACGCGGCTGGCCAGGACGTCCTCGCCGGCCACGTAGCGCGCGCTGACGGCAAAGCGGCCGCCGGCGCGGCAGAGGTCGAGGCAGCGATCGAAGTGATCCAGCTCGTCGCCGAGACGGATCCGCTCGCCCGTTTCGCGGCTCATGCTCCGCCGCAGGATGTCGCTCAGCGAGACGATCAATTCGTCGGCGGCTTCCGGTTTCTCACGCAGGACGCTGCCGAGGTGGCGGAGCATGCGCAGCGCGAACTGCGGCTGCAGGCGCGTGCGCAGCTCTTCGAGCTGTGTTCGCGCCACGAGGACCTGCGCGCGCACCCGCTGCCGCTCGCGCTCGGCCGCCTCGCGCCGGGCATCCACGAGCCAGGTGATGAAGAAGATCGCGCCGAGGATGGCGATGTTGCGGTGGAAGCGGACGCGCACGGAGAGCGCCAGGAAACTGAGCGCGATGGGGTGATCCTCGCCGAGCAGATGCAACGCGCCGCCGAACACCGCGCGGACCACGGCCAGCAGCGGGATGAGTGCGATGACCAGGGCCGCCTTGCCGAGGAGATGCGGCGGCCGCAGCGGAAGCCGCTGCGCGATGAACACGACCGGAGGCGTGAACACCGCCCAGATCAGCGCGGTGACCATCTGCACGTCGAACACCTCGTTCCAGATGGCGGGCCCGCCCATCACGAGGGAGCGGCGATAGAACTCGCTGGTGGCGAAGATGCCGGCCAGGATCCAGAGGGCGACGTTGCCCGCGGCGAACAGGAACAGCATGCCCAGACGGTGAGTCATGGCCGCCGCACCGGAATCCGGAGCTCCGCGACGAATTCGGCGCCGTCGCGGCGGTAGCGCAGCCATTGCGCGCCGCCGTAGAGCGTGTCGAGGCGCGCCACGGTGTTGGTCACACCCACCTGGCCGCGGGCGAAGGGCGTGGCCGGATCGCAGCCCGGTCCGGTGTCCCGTACCTCGCAGAGCAGATCATCGCCGGCGCGCGACGCGCGCACCGTGATCGTCCCTCCCGCCTCCAGCTTGCGGATGCCGTGCACGATGGAGTTCTCCACCAGCGGCTGCAGCAGGAGCGGCGGAATGGAGACGGAGAGCAGTTCCGGATCGTCGACTTCGATGCGTGTCTGCAGCCGCGGCCCGAAGCGGAGTTTCTCCAGGTCGAAATAGTGGCGGATGAAGTCGAGCTCCTCGGACAGCCGGACGTACGGGCGCTCGGTCTCCGCGCTGCGCTGCAGCAGGTCGGCCAGCTGCGCGATGGCCTGGGCCGCCGCCGCGCCGTCCGATCGCGCCAGCGCCGCCACGTCGTTGAGCGTGTTGAAGAGGAAGTGCGGCTGCAGATCGCGGCGCAGCCGGCGCAGCCGCGCATCGGTCAGGTCGGCCTCGGCCTGGATCTCGCGCCGATGCTGTTCGTCCGTCCGGCGCCGGATGCGGCCGTAGCTCGCCATCGCGGCGATGACCAGGAACAGGAGCAGGTCCGTGTGAAAGCCCGACGCCATGACTTTCATGAAACGCTCGCGGTCGAGCTGTTTGTGTTCGATGGCCAGCGGCACCGCGGCGTCGACGGCACCGCGCATCGCCGCGAAGGCCAGGCCGATGGCCAGCATGGCCGCCGTGTTGCGGACCGCGTGCGGCCGCTCGATGGGCAGCCGTTCCGCGACCCACAGGATGCCCGGCGTGAGCAACGCCCAGACGATCATGGCCACGGTCGTCTCGATGTTGCGCGCGTAGACGTCCTCCGGATCGCCGCGCGCCGCCGAGACCACGCGCTGCTGGCTGGCGAAGAAGAAGCCGAGGAACGTCCACGCGGCGGCGATCAACACCGCCAGGCGCACGAGCTCGAGAAATCGCGCGCGTCCCGGTCCCACGCCTTCGATCTTGGTGACGGCATGACGGAAAGGCAAGTCAACTTCTGGCTGCAAAGAGGGCAGCGGCTCCGCGGCTCCTGCTTCATCCCCGAATTCCGGCTGTTCATCCCGGAAAACCGCCATCCAGTCCGTTTCGGGCACACCACGTGCCGGTCTGCGTGAGCGACTCCGTGCGCGTGATCGTCGGCCGCGACGGAAAGGTCCGGCGTGTACGTCGAAGTGACGCGGCGTTCTCGAGACTCCGAGGTGGGAGGACAGACAATCCTGTCTGTCCGGGGACAGGCAGGATTGCCTGTCCTCCACCTGAGTCGGAGGGGCGGGCTGAAGCCCGCCCCACATCACTCAACTATCGAGGGAGGCGTCCTGGCGTGTATGGCGCGCCGAGGGCGTTCAGTTGCTGCTCGATGGCGCGCAGCTCCGTCTCCACCGTCTGGCGCAGGCGCGCGGCGAGCGGGGCGAACTCCGACTCGGCGAGCGCCAGCGACTCGCGATGCGTCTGCGTGGGCGGCTGCGTGGTGGTCAGGCCGGTCACGGCGTTGCCGACGCGGTCGAGGAGCGACGGCGGCGCGGGCTCGCTGCGCTGGCCGCGGATCGGATCGCCGCCCAGGACCTCGGAGATGTCGCGCAGCGCGGTGTCGACCGCGTTCACGCGCGCCACGAGCTGCGGGTCGGCGCCTTCCATCTGATCGAGCGCGCGGCGGATGTACTGGATGCGCTCCAGTGCGGAGTCGACGGCCTGCTCCGCGCCGAGGACCTCGCGCTGCAGGCGCGCGGCCTTGCGCTGGAAGTCGAGCGTCGCGGCGCGGTCGGTCTCGCTCATCGTGGAGAGATAGAGCGGCACGACGTTGAACGTCTGCGCCTCGCCGAGGGCGGTCTCGTTGCCGTCGATGCGCTTGTAGAGACGCACGCGGTACTGCCCCGGCGCCACCAGCGGACCGACCACCGGCGTGGCGAACGGATTCGCCTCCGGCTCGGTCAGCGAGATCGGCGTCGGCGGCGGGAAGCGCAGGTCCCACGCCACGCGGTGGAAGCCGGCCTTCACCGGCCCGGTGACGCGGCGGATGATGTTCCCCGCCTCATCGCTGACCACCAGCACGACCGCCGGCTCGAGCTCGCGCTCTTCGGCGCGCAACTGCTCCCACGTCGGATACGGCGGCGGCTCGTTGCCGCCCGCCTTCTCCACGCGCGCCTCCTCGGCCCAGCGCTGTTTCTTGCGCGACTTCAGCTCGTCCTTGAGGTAGTACGTGAACACCGCGCCGAACGGCGGGTTCGGCGCGACAAAGTACGAGTCGCCCTGGAAGCCTTTGCCCGGAATGCCGAGCGGCGTGCGCTCGACGTACAGCTCCGCGGCCCGCGTCGGGAAGAGCGTGGCCTCGCGGCCGATCACGTCGCGCGATCCGGTGCGGAGAGGACGGTAGTCGTCGAGGATCCAGATGCCGCGGCCGAACGTGCCCACCACGAGATCGTCGCGGCGCTTCTGCACCCACAGGTCGCGAACCGCAATGGTGGGGAAGCCGCCCTTGAGCTGCGTCCAGGTGTTGCCGCCGCTCTGCGAGAAGAAGAGTCCGTACTCCGTGCCGGCGAAGAGCAGATTGCGATCGACGTGGTCCTCGACCACGACGTAAGTCGTGCCGCGCTGCGGCAGGTCGCCGGTGATCGCGTTCCAGGTGCGGCCGCGATCGGTGCTGCGGTAGACGTACGGCTTGAAGTCGCCGGTCTTGTGATTGTCGAACGCGGCGTAGACCGTGTTCGCGTCGTGCGCGGAGGCCTGCAGGTGCGAGACGTACGTCATCTCCGGCACGCCGGCGATCTTCTCGATCTTCCGCCAGTTCGCGCCGCCGTCCTCGGAGACCTGAATCAGTCCGTCATCGGTGCCGGCGTACAGCAGCCCCGCCTGCAGCGGCGACTCGGAGAGGGAGACGATGTTGCCGTAGTACGACGTGGAGGTGTTCTTGGCCACGGCGTCGATCGTCCAGACGCGGCCCATGACCGGCAGCTTGTTGCGGTCGATGCGCCGCGTGAGATCGCCGCTGATCACTTCCCACGAGTTGCCGCGGTCGTTGCTGCGGAAGAGGTACTGCGCGGCGAAGTAGAGGCGATTGCTGTCGTGCGGGCTGATGACCAGCGGCGAGTCCCAGTTCAGCCGCAGCGGGTCCATGCCCGGCTTCGCCTGCGGCTGGATGTCGAGCGTCTCGCCGGTGCGTTTGTCGAAGCGCACCAGGCCGCCGTGCTGCGACTC
This sequence comes from Thermoanaerobaculia bacterium, assembly GCA_036375135.1. Classification (GTDB taxonomy): domain Bacteria; phylum Acidobacteriota; class Thermoanaerobaculia; order Gp7-AA8; family Gp7-AA8; genus QHVT01. The sequence goes on from DASUSL010000303.1 coordinate 12,489, forward strand.
GGCGTAGACGATGTTCGGGTCCTTCGGATCGGCCAGCGAGCGGAAACCGTCGCCGCCCTGCGTGACGTACCAGTCCTCGTTGCGCACGCCGTGCGTGGTGGGCGTGCGGTGCGGGCTGCCGAGGGAGAAGTTGTCCTGCGTGCCGCCGTACACGTGGTAGAAGGGGAGGGCGTCGTCCGCGCTGATCCGGTAGAACTGCGTGATCGGCAGGTTCTCCTTGTAGTCCCACGTGGCGGAGTTGTCGTACGTCTCGTACAGGCCGCCGTCGCAGCCGATCAGATAGTGGTCGCTGTTCTCCGGGTCGATCCACATGGCGTGGCTGTCGACGTGCTTCGTGGTCTCGTTGATCTTGCGCCACGTTTTGCCGCCGTCGTCGGAGACGCGCACCCAGACGTCCATCGCGTAGATGCGGTCGGGCTTGTTCGGATCGACGAAGATCTCGGCGTAGTACTGCGCGCCGCCGCCGGAGTACGAATTCATCTTCTCGAAGTTCGCGCCGGCGTCCTTCGAGCGGAAGAAGCCGCCCGCGCGGCGGGTGGCCTCGATGATGGCGTAGACGGTGTTCGGCTCCTGCTTCGGAATGGCCAGGCCGATGCGTCCCATCCATTCCTTCGGAAGGCCGCTCTCGAGCTTCGTCCACGTCGCGCCGCCGTCCATCGACTTGTGCAGCCCCGACTCCGGGCCGCCGTTGATGAGCGTGAAGACGTGCCGCCGGCGCTGGTACGCGGCGGCGTAGAGGATGTCGGGATTGGTCGGGTCGTAGACGAGGTCCGTGATGCCGGTGTTCTCGCTGATCTGCAGGATCGGCTTCCACGTCTTGCCGCCGTCGGTGGTCTTGTACAGACCGCGGTCGCCGCCCGGATTCCAGAGCGGTCCTTGCGCGGCGACGTAGACGACGTTGGAGTCGCGCGGGTCGACGACGATCTTGCCGATGTGCTCGGAGCTCTTGAGGCCGACGTTCTTCCACGACTTGCCGCCGTCGACCGACTTGTACACGCCGTCGCCCCAGGCCACGGAGCGCTGGCTGTTGTTCTCTCCCGAGCCGACCCAGACCACGAGGGAGTTGTTCGGGTCGATGGTCACGCAGCCGGTGGAGTAGGAGCCTTCGTTGTCGAAGACGGGCGTGAAGGTGGTGCCGGCGTTGGTGGTCTTCCACACACCGCCGCTGGCCACGGCCAGGTACCACGTGCGCTCGTCGCGCGGATCGACCGCGATGTCGACGATGCGCCCGGACGGCATGGCCGGCCCGATGCCGCGGAGCTGCAGTCCGTCGTATTTGGCGGTCTCCGCGGGC
>DASUSL010000304.1:0-10249 GCA_036375135.1 Thermoanaerobaculia bacterium
GCGGCCGCGCTGACGACCGCGTGGATGCGCACGCACGTCGGCCGCGCCGCCACCGCGGTCAGTCCGCCGCCCATTTCGTCGACGCACGCGGAAGCGGCCGGGATCGCCGTCACAGCAGGAGCGCGCCGAGCGCCAGTCCCACTCCGGTGACGACGTACGTGATCAGCGTCGCGGTCTGCCCCGCCACGGGAGGACGGTCGAGGTCGCGGCGCAGCAGCAGCACGGCGATCCAGGCGACCGGCAGGCCGGCCAGCGCGCCGGCGAACGTTCCCGCTCCGCCCAACGCCACCAGGGCCAGCGCGATGGCGAAGGCCACGGCGAAGAGGAATCCGATGAATGACGTCGCGAGCTCGCGTCCCATGCGCACCACCAGCGTGCGCTTGCCGGCGACTCGGTCGGCGCGCTCGTCGGGGAGCTCGTTCGTCAGCAGCACCAGCGCGATCAGGATGCCGAGGATCATGGAGACGTCCACGCTCTCGGCGGTGATCCGTCCGCCGAACAGCAGCAGCGAGCCGAGGACGATGCCCGGCCCGTAGACCGCGAACACGGCCAGCTCTCCCAGTCCGCGATACGAGAGGTGCACCGGCGGCATCGAGTACAGCACGGACACGAGCGCCGCCGCGGCGCCGAGGAGCAGCAGCAGCGGCTGGCGCTCGAGCGCGATCGCCACGCCGATGACGCCCGCGGCCACGAACGCGATCCAGGCGATCGCGGCCAGATCGCGCTCGGTCAGCAGGCCGTCGATCAGCACGCGCTTGCCGCCGGAGAACGGCGACCGCTCCTCCGGCCGCACCGCCGCATCGGCGCCGGAGCGGAAGTCGTAGAGGTCATTGACCGCGTTCTTCCCCACTTCCACGAGAAAGAGCGCCAGGAACGCCGCGGCGGCGAGCCGGACGTCGATCCGCTCCGTCTCGCGCCACGCCAGCGCGGCGCCGACGCAGAACGGCACCAGCGACGCCAGCGCGATCTTCGGGTCGGCCAGGCGCCACAGCCCGCGCAGGATGGATCGATGGCCGTGCTCGGCGATGGGGAGTGGTGAGTGCGTCAGAGAGAGCCGCATGAACCGAATGTCGACCCGCGCACGGGAGGCGGCATTGTCCTGTGTCACAGCACCGTGTATCGCGCGGCGCGGCTGCGTGCTCGGGACGAGCGCATCGTGAGTGGAGGACGCACCGACCCGAATGACCCCCGGCGACCATCTCCTGCAGCAACACAAGCGCCGGCTCGCGCAGCTCCTGCTGCTCGTCCTGATCGTGACCGGCGCGGCGGCCACCGCGCCGGTGCACCGCACCGTCGTCTCCGCCATCGCGGCGGCGGAGCCGGTGATCCGTCAGCATGCCGTCGCCGGCGCGATCGTCTTCGTGCTGCTCTCCGCGCTGTCGGCGATCGTCTTCTTCTTTTCGACGGCGCTGATCACGCCGGTGGCCGTCGAAGCGTTCGGGCCGATGACGACCTTCGGCCTGCTCTGGCTCGGCTGGATCCTCGGCGGCATGACGGCGTTCGTCATCGGCCGGCGCTTCGGCCCGCGCGTCGTGAGCTGGTTCGTCGATCCGGTCCGCCTGCGCGACTACGAGCGCCGCGCGAAGCGGCTGACGTCGTTCCGCCACGTGCTGCTCTTCCAGCTCGCCGTGCCGTCGGAGATTCCGGGCTACGTCCTCGGACTGGCCGGCTGCCGCTTCCGCACGTACGCGTGCGCGATGGCGCTGGGAGAACTGCCGTTCGCCGCCGGCGCCGTGTACCTCGGCGAGAGTTTCCTGGAGCGCAACTACGTGCTGCTGCTCGCCATCGGCCTGACCGGCGTGGCGTTCAGTTGGATGATGTTCCGTCGTGCCGGTGCTCCCCCTCGTGGTGCGCGCTCCCGTGGATCACGCCCGCCAGCGCTTCGACGTAATGCATGTAGTTGACGTACGCCTCGACGTACGCGCGTCCGGCCGCCGCGTTTTCTCCCGCATGCTTCCGCAGTTTCACCGCTTCCGCGAACCGATCGCGCAGTCCCTGCGTGGCATGCTCGCCGATCGCTTTGGCCAGCTTGTCCACGGAGCCCTGCTCGAGGGCGTGGTCGGCCTCGACGTACATCTCCGGGATGGCGTCGCCCGGTTTCAGTCCGGTGTACGGCGCTCCCTCACCGGCGCGATGCACGCGCACCAGGGTCTCGAAGAAATACATGTCGGCGAGCTCTTTCGCCTCCGGTCCCCGCTCGCGCACGGCCAGCGTGCGCGCGAACGCGGCGCGGATCTGCGCTTCGTCCTCCTGCCGGATCCATTTCAGAACGGGGGCGACGTCCTTCTTCTCCAGCGCCTGCTGCGCGTCGAGGATCACGGGGCCGGCGAGACTGTCGCAGTGCGCGAATGCGAACGTGGGCACGACGATGCAGGCGATGATCAGGGCAATCAGTCGGTATCTCATTACGAGCTCCTCCATCCGCCGCGGGCGGATCGTCAACGCAGCTCGATGCTCCACAGCACGACGCCCGAGGCCGCGTCGAGCGCGAGCAGCGTCGTCGCGCCGGAGCCCGCGCCGCGATGCATGATCGCGCCGGCGCTGACGGTCACGACGTACAGCCGGTCTCCCGCGGGCGTGATGCCCGAGACCATGCCCGCGACGTCACGGCGCCACTGCACGGCTCCCGTGGCGAGGCTCAGCGCGACGATCTCCTGCGAGGTCGTGGCCGGGCCGCGGCCCATCATCGGCGGCGTACCCTGACGCGCCGAATTGTCGACCACGAGCACGCGCTCGGCGCTGACGGTGATGGAATGCATCGCGATGCCCGCGTCCCACGTCCAGCGCGTGACTCCGGCGGGCGAGACGGCGACCAGTCCCAGCGCCGGCCGTTGCACCAGCACGGTTCCGTCGGACGCCACGACCGGTTGCATGCCTCCCATCTGACCCGCGGCCGCGGTGGCGATGAGCGTGACAGCGATGAAGAGCAGAAGGTTGCGCATCCCGCGATGTTAGGGATCGCCGCTACCCGGTGACCGTGTCCCGGCGCACGGGTGAGAGTGACAGGATGCGCAGGAACGCCCCTTCGATCGCGCCGACCACCGTCCCTGCCACGCCGACGGTGAGCAGCAGCAGCGCCGCGATGGACAGCATCGACGTGTGAGGGCCGGGCAGTCCCGCCGCGATGAAGATCAGCGGCATCGCCGCCGCCCAGGCCAGCGCGTTCGCGACGATCCACCATCCGGCCCGGCGCACGTGCGCGCGCAGCACGACCCACTGCGCGGTGCCGAGGATCAGTCCCAGCGCGGCGCCCGCGGCGGCGCTGAGGAGCACGATCGTCATCAGGCCGGGTGCCGGATGGCCCACGCCTCCGCTCGCGCTCTCCCAGTCGGCGAGCGCACTCGGGATGCGACCGAGCATCCACGCCACCACGGCGCCGCTCATCGTCGCGGCGATCCAGCGTTTCGCGCCGAGCGACGGCCACAGCCGCCGGAGCACGAGCCACTGCGCCGCGCCGACGATCGCTCCCTCGTACGCTCCGATGACGAGGAACGCGGCCGTGACGACGAGGATCTCCTCCGCCGGCGCGAGCGTGTGCGCCTGCGCCACGGCGATGGCGATCAGGGCCGCGACGCCGAGGCCGAGGACCTCGCCCAGCGCGTTGGCGGCAATCCAGTCGCGGAAGAGGTGACGCTCACCCATCATCGCCAGCATCGGCCCGTGCGGCGCATCGGGCATTGCCGTGCGACACACGCCGGGGTGACGGCGGACGCGGTCGTGCCGCGACGCCGGCCCGATCGTGCGGACATGACCACCGCCAGCCTGCAGCGCATTCTCGTCCCCACGGATCTGAGCGACTTCGCCACCGCCTCCCTCGGCTGGGCCAGACTCTTCCAGCGCCGGCTCGGCGGACGGCTGACTCTCCTCTACGCGAACCAGCCCTGGGTTCCCTTCGACATCATCGAAGGACCGGCCGCGTACGCGCTGCAGACCTCCCCGGAGTTCCGGCAGCGCGTCGTCCGCGACCTGCGCGAGTACGTCACGACCCACCTCCCCGATGCCGGAGACACGGTCGAGACGCGCATCGTCGACGACGCGCCGGCGCGGGCGATTCTCGAAACGGCGGACGCCATCGACGCGGACCTGATCGTGATGGGCACCCACGGCCGCACCGGCTGGCGCCGCGTGCTCCTCGGCTCGGTGGCGGAAAAGGTCGTGCACCACACCGACCGCCGCGTGCTCTGCATCCCGCCCGGCGCCGCGCCGTCGATCGGGAAGATCGTCTGCCCCGTGAACTTCACCGCCATCGCGCGCACGGCGCTCGAGGAGGCCGCCACCCTGGCCGCCACGTTCGACGCGGAGCTCCTGGTCGTCCACGTCACGGATGCGGCTGAGGACGGCCGCGACGTGGAAGGCGAATTCGCCGCCTGGATCGAGCCGCACGTGCGCACCCGCTGCCGCTACACGCACGTCGTCGCGCACGGCAACGCCGCCGAGGAGACCATCAGCGCCGCCCATGAAGCGCAGGCCGACCTGATCGTCCTCGGCTCACGCCACCACCGCTTCGCCGACGCCAGCGTCATCGGCGCCACGACGGAGCGGGTGATCCGGTTCGCGAAGAGGCCGGTGATGGCGGTGGTGGGAGGCTGAGCAGCGGGCCTTCAAAACACCTTGATGGTCCGCAGCCATTTTTCCACGAGCTCCGGCCATTCCGTGGTGATGGGATCAGACGTGGGACGCAGTCCGAACGCGTGGCCGCCCTTCGCATAGAGGTGCATTTCGACCGGAACGCGCACGTCATTCAGCGCCAGGCCATAGGCCAGTGAGTGCCGGACGTCATCAGTGGGATCGTTCATGCTGTGAATCAACAGAGTCGGTGGGGCGTGCGCGCTGATCTCGACCCACGGAGAAAGGTCGAGGCTCGTCCTCGACTTCGTCTCATTCCACAGATGTCCCGGATAGAGCAGGATCGCAAAGTCAGGACGCGATCCCTCCCGATCGGCGGCGTCTACCGGTTCGTACATGAGCTTCTCGGCGTTGCTCACCGCCGCGGCCAGGTGCCCGCCGGCAGAAAAGCCGATGACGCCGATCTTGTGGGGATCGATCGAGTAGGAAGAGGCCCGCTGTCGCAGCAGACCGATCGCACGCTGCGCGTCCTGCAGGGGAAGCTGCACCTTCGGCGCCTGCTCGACGCGGTCGTGACGCCATGCCTGCGGAACCCTGTATTTCAACAGGACACAGGTGACGCCCTGCTTCGTGATCCAGTCGCAGATCTCGGTACCTTCGAGATCCATGGCCACGGCCCTGTATCCGCCACCCGGCAACACCACGATCGCCGCGCGGCTGTTTCGCCCCTTCGGCGGGTACAGAGTCATGGTCGGACGCGAGACATAGGTCGCCCAGGTCCAGGGGCGTCCCGCAACCAGCCGGGAACCGTTGCCGACTTCTTCGGGCTTGTCGGACTCGGGTCTCTGAATGGTGAGCCCCTCGGGCCACAACGGCACCTGCTTCCCCTCGGGACCGGGCTCCCACACCATCGGCCGCGAAACCTTCTCGATGGTCCCGTCGCTCGTCTGGCCAACGGCAGCGCCTGCACCGAATGCCAACAGGGCTACGGTCACGACAGATCGGATGGTCTGCATGTTCAGCACAAAGGTCCGAGGCCAACCATGAGCATCTCCTGTGCCGCCCAACGGCCGTCCGAGGTTCGCTCTCACCCGTCGAGCCACACACGCGGACGTGACACCCGCCCTTGTCCCTCTCCCCCGCCTGCCGGACCTTGCAGTGGTGAAAGGAGTGCCTCCATGAACAGAGAGCGGGCCTTCGCACTGAGGGCGGACGTCCTCGAAGAGTTGGAGTGGGATCCGAGCATCGACGCGAGGACCATCGGCGTGGCGGTGGAAGACGACATCGTCGTCCTGACCGGGCACGTCGGCAGCTACGCGGCGAAGACGGCCGCGGAGCGCATCGTCAAGCGCGTGCACGGCGTGGACGGTGTGGCCAACGACATCGAGGTGAAGCTCGCCTCCGGCTCCGCCAGAGACGACGTCGACATCGCGCGCTCCGCGCTTCACGCCCTGCAGTGGAACGTCTCCGTCCCGAGAAATCGCGTCAGAGTCACGGTGACCAGCGGATGGGTGACTCTCGACGGGAGCGTGGAGTGGTTCTACCAGAAGCGCGCCGCCGAGGACGCGGTGAGCTGCCTGGCCGGCGTTCGCGGCGTCAGCAACGACATCGCCGTCACCGGCAGGCCCGTGCACGTCGAGGACGTGAAGAAGAAGATCGAGGCCGCGCTCCGGCGCAACGCCGAGATCGACGCGAAGAAGATCGCCGTGCAGGCCAGCGACGGCCAGGTGACGCTCACCGGCACCGTCCGCTCGTGGGTCGAACGCCAGGACGCGGTCAGCGCCGCCTGGTCCGCGCCCGGCGTCAGCAACGTGATCGACCGGATTCACGTCCACGCGTGAGCGTCCGTCATGAACAGCGAGTCGCCGCGGTTTCTCGAAGAGCTCACACGCGTCCCCCGCGTGGCCTATTTCTCCATGGAGTTCGCCATCCGCGACGAGATCCCGACCTACGCCGGCGGACTGGGCGTGCTCGCGGGGGACCTGATGCGCTCCGCCGCCGACCTCGGCGTGGCCATGGTGGGAGTGTCGCTCGTCAGCCGGCACGGCTACTTCCGCCAGGAGCTCACCGCCGACGGAGAGCAGGTGGAGAAACCCGACCTGTGGGAGCCGGCGCGCTTCGCCACGCACCTCCCCACTTCCGTCTGCGTGACGATCGGCACGCGCGAGGTCTGGATCGACGGCTGGCTGATGATCGTCGACTCGGTTCACGGCGGAGGCGTCCCGGTGATCCTGCTGGACACGGACGTCGAGCGAAACGCCGCTGCCGACCGCGCGCTGACCGACGCTCTGTACGGCGGCGACACGACGTACCGCCTCGCGCAGGAGATCGTGCTCGGCATCGGCGGCGTGCGCATGCTCCGCGCCCTCGGCTTCTCGATCCGCGAATACCACATGAACGAGGGCCACTCCGCGCTGCTGGCCCTCGAGCTGCTGCGTGACGAGCAAGCCCGCGGCGCGCCGCCGCATCGCGCACTGCAGGCGGTGCGGCTTCGCGCGAACTTCACCACCCACACGCCGGTCGAAGCGGCGCACGACCGCTTTCCGTACGCGCTGGTCGAGCAGATGCTCGGCGCCGTCGATGCCGGACTGCTGCGCTCCCTCGGCGGAGAGCACGACCTGAACCTGACCATGGTCGCCCGCGAGACGAGCGGGATGGTCAACGGAGTGACCTGCCTCCGCTCCGGCGAGACGTTGTTCGCGGAGCCGATCCCGTCGATCTCCAACGGCGTGCATTCACGCTTCTGGACCTGCGCTCCCATGGCCGCGGTGTTCGACCGCTACATCCCGGAGTGGACCTCCGAGCCCGAGCTCCTCACGCGCGCGGCGCGCATTCCGGCCGAGGAGCTGCTCGCCGCGCACGGGCAGGCGAAGGAGCTGCTGCTCGCGGAGGTGCGGCAGCGCACGGCGGTTTCCCTCGATCCGCGGATGCCGATCGTGGCGTTCGCGCGCAGGATGACGAGCTACAAGCGCCCCGACCTGCTGTTCGAGGACGTCGAAGCGCTGCGCGCCATCGGCCGCGCGCAGCCGTTCCAGATCGTGGTCGCCGGAAAAGCGCATCCGCGCGACGACCGCGGGAAGCAGATGATCCGCGCGCTGCATGAGTACGCGCGCGCGCTCGGCTCCGAGGTGCCGACGGTGTTCGTCCCGAACTACGGCCTCGCGCTGGCGAAGCTGCTCGTGGCGGGGAGCGACGTCTGGCTCAACACGCCGCTGCCGCCGCTGGAGGCTTCCGGCACGAGCGGGATGAAGGCCGCACACAACGGCGTGCCGTCGCTCAGCGTCCGCGACGGATGGTGGATCGACGGCTGGATCGAGGGAGTGACGGGATGGGCGATCGACGGCGAGCACGAAAGCCACGCCGCCGCGCTCCGCGCGAAGCTGCGCGACGTCGTGCTCCCGCTGTACGCGGCGGGCGGCGAGCCGTGGGCGGCGGTGATGCGCGGCGCGATCGTGCACAACGCGTCGCTGTTCAACAGCCACCGCATGATGCGGCGCTACGCGGCCGAGGTGTATCTGGGCGCGGCCTGACCGCTCAGGCCGCGACCCCGACGCGTCCGCGCGCGCGGGCCAGCGTCCGGATCACGTCCTCGTCGCTGACCTCCGTGAAGTCGTCATACCAGTAGCCGATGGCCAGGAACGGATCGGGCGTGGCCAGGCAGACCAGCTCGTCGACGTAGAGCAGGCAGCGGTCGCGCGTCTCGACCGGAGCGACCGGCACCGCGAGCACGATGCGCGCCGGGCGCTGGATGCGCAGGACGGCGATCGCGGCGAGCGCGGTCGAGCCGGTGGCCAGACCGTCGTCGACGAGGATCACCGTCTTTCGCTCGCAGTCGAGTGGACGCCGGTCGCCGCGGAACAGGCGATCGCGGCGCTCGAGCTCGACGCGCTCGCGTTGCTCGATGAGGTCGATCTCCAGCGGATCGACGCCACACAGCGCAATCACGTCGTCGTTGAGGACGCGCACGCCGCCCGGCCCGATCGCGCCGACCGCCAGCTGTTCGTTGCCGGGAGCGGCGAGCCTGCGCACCACGAGCACGTCCAGCGGAAGGTCGAGCTCCTCGGCCACCACCGCCGCGGTGACGACCCCTCCCCGCGGGAGACCGACCACCACGGCGTCGCCCTGGTCGCGATAGCGCCGCAGCGCCTTCGCCAGTTGCCGCCCCGCGGCAGCGCGGTTCTCGAATCCACCGAACAGTCGTTCCACGCGCATGGTGCACCTCCTGACCGATTCAATATCGGGTGCGGCCCGCCGCGCGGCGGGAACGCTGCTCACACGGGCGTGTGACGGGGTGCAGTCGAGCCGGGCCGCTCTCTCCGTGCGAGTGCGACGCCGGCAATCAGCGCCAGTCCTCCGAACACGATCAGCGGCACGCGCCCCAGCGCGGCGATGCTCAGCACCACCACCACGACCGCAACGGTGACGAGCGAGCCGGCCAGGACCGCACGGGTGCGGAGGAGTGCCGTCAGCTCGCGCGCGTGCGCAATGACCGCTCGCCACGCAACACCCGCGACGATGGCCATCAGCACGAGCAGGACGAGCTGCAGCGCGCCGCGAACCGGCACGTTGCCGAGGGAATGGGCAATGATCGCGGGCACGAGCGAGTCGAAGCGATATCGAGCGTAACCGGCAAGCAGCGAGGCGAGGAACAGCGCCAGGAGCATGCCTCCGCCCAACACACTCGCAATGAAGTACTGCCTGTGCGAGAGCGTGAACAGCAGGGCCGTCATGACGATGGCCGCCGGCACGCCGAATGGCTCGCTGAGCCGGGTCTGCACGTAGCCGCGGAAGAACAGCTCCTCCACGATCGGGACGAGTCCGAAGCTGCCGACCGCCATGTAGACCCAGAACTCGAACGAATCGGCGGTGGCGATCAGGTCCCAATGCCGCGGGCCCGCGCCGAGCGGGACGCGGTCCTTGAGACAGACGAGGAGCTTCGGCAGGAAACCGCCCACCGCGAAGAGCACGACGCCGATGGCGATGTGCGTACGAACCGGCACATCGGCGAGGGAGACCCCGTAGCTCGACCATCGCCGGCGGCCGTAGCGCCAGCCGAGGACGAACGCGAGGCCGAGGATCAGGCCGTAGCGCAACAGCAGGTTTGCCGCGGTGGTGAAGGCGAGCGCCAGGTAGTCGACCGCGGCGCCCGGTTGCGCGTCGCGCAATCCGCCGCTCGCCAGTCCGCTCGCGCCGGCGATCATGCGCGCCACGAGCGTGCCCGTCACGAACACACCGACGAGCTCGAGGAGCGCGCCGATTCGCCGGCCCCACCGATCCTGCAGTCGCATCGCGAGGATTCAGTATGGAGCCAACCTGACGCATGTTGAAAGCGCGCCCCTTCCTGTAAGTTTGGAGATGACGAATCCCAGACGAAAGGAAGGAGCGGCTGCCATGAAACAACAGGCGATTCAGTATCTCGCGATGGATGTACATCAGGCAACGGTCGTCGCCTCCCTGCGCGACGAATCGGGCAAGGTGCTGATGCGCGCGACGGTACCCATCGAGGCCAAGGCTATTCTCACGCTGGTCAGGAGCGCCGGTTCGCGCGTGCATGTGGCCTTCGAGGAGGGCACGCAGGCGCAGTGGCTGCACGATCTGCTGATCGATCATGCCGAGCGCGTGATCGTCTGCAATGTCCGCGGACGTGGCGAGACGACAAACAAGAACGACCGGATCGACGCAG
>DASUSL010000305.1:0-6462 GCA_036375135.1 Thermoanaerobaculia bacterium
CCGAAACGTTTCGCCACGACTGCCCAACGTTTCGCCACGGCCGCGCCCAAAACTTCGCCACGCATGCCCAAGGTTGAGCCTGCCCCGGTTTCGTGGACGGGTTAGTAGTTGGGCGTCGCGAATGAGTCGATTCGACGCGGCTGTGATCGTATATGGGGTGCGGGCAACGGCAAAGTGGAGCCCTAGCATCGGACTGCAGCCTCTCTTCCTCCCCCTTGAGGGGGAGGACCGAGGAGGGGGTGACAGCCGTTCAGAGACAGTGAGCGTACGGCGGCGTTGTTCGTCTGTTCGAACACCACTGGAGCGAGGTAGCCGATGGCCGAGTGGCGGCGGCGCGTGTTGTAGAAGCCCTCGATGAAATCGAACACCGCCAGTTCGGCCTCGGTGCGGTCAACGAAACGTGCGCGGTCGAGCAACTCGCATTCGAGCGTTGCAAAGAAGCTTTCGCACATGGCGTTGTCGTAGCAGTCGCCGACAGATCCCATCGACGGCCGCACGCCGTGCTCGCGACAGCGCTTGCCGAACGCGATCGAGGTGTACTGGCAGCCCTGATCCGAATGGAAGATGACACCGGCCGCCGGGCGCCTTTGTTGGATCGCCATCGACAGAGCATCCTCGACGATCTGCGTGACGAGCCGCGAGCTCATCGCCCAACCGACGATCCTGCGGCTCCAGACGTCGAGCACCACGGCGAGGTAGAGAAATCCGGCCAGAGTCGGGATGTACGTGATGTCGGCGACCCATAGTTTGTTCGGCCCGTCGGCGGTGAAGTTCCGCTCGACCAAATCAGGAGCTGGCCTGGCAGCTGGATCGCGCCGCGTCGTGTGAAACGACTTCCGCCGGCTCACTCCGGCCAGGTTCGACGCCCGCATGAGCCGCGCCACACGCTTCCGGCCGACGCGCTCTCCTGCTGCATGCAACTCGGCATGCACGCGCGGTGCTCCGTAGGTGGCCCGCGACTCGCGGTGTATCTCGTCGATGCGATCTGTCAGTGCTTCGTCGGCGAGTTGTCGTTGCGACTTCTCACGCGACCGCCACGCGTAGTACCCGCTGGTGGAGACGCCCAGCACACGGCACATCGTCGTGACGTGAAACTCGGCCTGGTGCGCACTCACGAATTCGAAGATCCGTTCGGTGCTGCCTTGGTCTCCTGTGCGAACCAGGCCGCGGCTTTTTTTAAGATCTCCCGCTCTTCGCGGAGCCGCTCGTTCTCTCGACGCAGCCGTTGCAGCTCGTCGCGCTCGATGCCCGTTAAGCCGTCGTCACGCCGTCCAGCGTCGCGATCGGCCTGGGCAACCCAGTTCCGAATAGCCTGCGCAGACGGCTCGAACTCCTTCGATAGTTCTTCGGGCGTACGTCCCTGCCGAACCAGTGCTACCAGCTTCGTCTTGAACTCTTCCGGGTACGGCTTGTGCGTTCTTGGCATCGTGGTCCTCCCTCATGTTCAGGTGTCCACGAAACCGGGTCAACTCCAAGGTAGCAAAGCGGCGGCTAAGGCGCCGCCGCACTCCTAAACGGCCCCCTGCGTCGCCCAGTAATTTAGGAGTGCGGTGGCGACAGCCGCCGCTTTGGCAAAGTAGCAAAGCGGCGGCTGAGGCGCCGCCGCACTCCTAAACGATGTACCACCACGTATCCACGCCCTGCGTGGCCCGCACGACCGGATAGTCCGCGCCCGCGCGGATCTCCTCGAGCACCGGCGCCTTCGACTCGCCGGAAACGAGCACCATGCGCGACCGGGCCGCACGGATCACCGGCATCGTCAACGTCACGCGCCACTGCTCGAGCCGCGGCACGTACACCTCGCTCGCCACCCGATCTTCAACATCCAGCACCGGCGTCCCGGGAAACAAAGACGCCGTGTGGCCATCCTCCCCGCACCCGAGGAGCACGAGATCGAGGGCATCGAGATCCCAGGCCGCCTCGAACGCCCGCGCGCTCGCAGCCGCATCCGGCAGCGACGTATCGAACTTCAGCCAGCGCGACGGCACGCCGCGCGCGAACAGCGTCCGCTCGATCATCGCCGCGTTCGACTGCGGATCGTCGTGCGGCACGAAGCGCTCGTCGACCAGCACCCACGTCACGTCCGCCGGCAGCGACGAAGAGAGGAGCTCGTACAGCCGCCTGGGCGTCGATCCTCCCGTCACCGCGATCGACTTCGCGCCGCTCTGCAGAATCGCGCGCGCCGCGGCCTGCGACAGATCCTCGTGACTCTCGAAAATGCGCTGGTTCATGACGCCAGCCGCCGCGCGATCCGCAGCGTCTTCAGGTAGACGCGATCCGCCTCGGGGCGCTTGAGCAGGCGCACGATCAGATCCTCCGGCTTGCGCGCCAGCGAGCGCGTCACGCAGTCGAGCGCCGTCTCGCTGCCGTCCGAGTTCGCCACCACCACGCCACGCTCGCGATCGCCGCGCAGCACCGCGATCGCGAAATCCTTGAACTGCAGCTCCACGGCGATGATCCCGTCGTCGTCGCCTTCGTGCACGAATTCGTGGCGCAGCTCGCGTCCCGTCTGCGCCTGCAGCCAGGCGACGTAGAGCAGTGCTTCCGACGTCGCGCCGAACGAGTCGTCGCCGCCGCTGTAGACGCGCACCGTGCGGATCGACTCCAGCCGCTGGCGCATCGGCAGCGGGTCGAACAGCGACGCCGTCGCCGCGCGCCACTCCTCGATGCGCGCCCAGTTCAGGTCCGCCGGCGCGGTCGTCGTCTGCTCCGCGATGCGCGACACCAGGTCGAGATCGGCCGAGCCTTCGAAGAGCGAGGAGTCGTAGATCAGCCGGTCCGCCGGCTCGAGCAGCGTCTCGGCGTAGTCGTGCGTGTCGCGCGGCAGGTCGCCGATCCACCACACCGCCACCGGCATGTCCGGCAGCAGCAGCGCGCTCACCAGCGGCGCGACGTGGTGCACGTGATCGCCGCCGGCCATGATCGACACCTCCTCCGAGCAGACCTGCCGGCCGCCGGAGATGAGATGGCAGTTCGCCGAGATCCAGGAGGAGATGTTCGCCGACCCCGCGGGATCGGCCTGCACCACGATCGTCCGCTGCGGCACCGCCGCGCTGGCGCGCGCCAGGATGTCCGTCGCGTACGCGTGCTGTTCCGACGACCACGTGTGCGCGACCACGTTCCACAACGCGGCCTTCGTGACCGCCTTGTCGCCTTCCTTCTTCTCGTTGCGCCAGAGATCGGCGAGCTGCTTCTCGATGGCGGCGACGTCGACTTTCAGGTCATCCATGGACATCGGTCATCCTGAGCCGCGTAGACGGCGAAGGATCCCCTGCTGAAACGCACCCGCCGCGCACGATGCACGGGGTCCTTCGCCGTCTGCGCGGCTCAGGATGACAGCGATTCACGGGCGTCGCCATTTGCGGCCGTCCTTTTCGATCAGCGCGTCCGCTGCCTCCGGCCCCCACGTCCCTGCGGGATACGGCTCCGGATCGCCGTCCTGCTCCCACTGCCGCAGCAGCGGATCGAGCCAGGCCCACGCCGTCTCGATCTCGTCGCGGCGCGCGAAGAGCGTCGCGTCGCCGAGCATCGTCTCCAGCAGCAGCCGCTCGTACGCCTCGGGAGGCTCGGCGCCGAACGACGTCGCGTAGCGGAACTCCATCGTCACCGGCGCCGTGCGCACGTTCGGGCCGGGCAGCTTCGAGTCGAACTTCAGCGAGATCCCCTCGTCCGGCTGGATGCGGATGGCCAGCACGTTCGCGTTCATCTTCAGCCCGATGCGGCTGAAGAGCGGCGTCGGCGCGGGGCGGAAATGGATGGAGATGTCGGTCACGCGCTTCGGCAGCCGCTTGCCCGAGCGGATGTAGAACGGCACGTCCGCCCAGCGCCAGTTGTCGATGAAGACCTTCACCGCGGCATACGTCTCCGTGCGCGAGTCGGGACGCACCTTCTCCTCGTGGCGGTAGCCGGGCGCGTCCTCGCCGAGGACCGAGCCGGCGATGTACTGCCCGCGCACGGCCTCGGCGATCGGACGCAGCGCGCGCAGCACCTTCACCTTCTCGTCGCGCACCGCGTCGGCCTCGAAGGCCACCGGCGGCTCCATGGCCACCAGTGAGACGAGTTGCAGGAGGTGGTTCTGGATGATGTCGCGGGCGATGCCGGCGTTGTCGAAGTAGTTGCCGCGCTTCTCCACGCCGATCGACTCGGCCACGGTGAACTGGATGTGGTCAATGTATTGACGGTTCCAGAACGGCTCGAAGAGACCGTTGGCGAAGCGGAGCACGAGCAGGTTCTGCACCGTCTCCTTGCCGAGGTAGTGGTCGATGCGGAAGACCTGCCGCTCGCGGAAGACCGAAACCGCGATCTGGTTCAGCGCGCGCGCCGACTCGTAGTCGTGGCCGAACGGCTTCTCGATGATCACGCGCGTGTACGGCTTGCGCTCGTCGGGACTGTTGACCATCCCCTCCGCGCCGAGGTGCTTCGAGATGTCGTCGAAGAAATCGGGCGGAACGGCCAGGTAGTAGATGCGCCGCCCTTCCGTGCCGCGCGAGCCGTCGAACTCCTCGAGGCGCTCGCGGAGACGCGCGTACGCCGCGCGGTCGGCGAACTCTCCCTGGACGTAGAAGAGCCCCTTGGCGAAGGAGTCCCACACGGCGTCGTCCACGGGGCGGGTGCGCGCGTGCTCGTCGCACGCCTTGCGCATGTTCGCGCGGAACTGGTCGTCCGACAGCTCGGCGCGCGCGAACCCGACGATGGTCTGCCCCGGCGGCAGGAGCCCTTCGTGCGCGAGCGAGTAGAGCCCGGGGATCAGCTTGCGCTGCGTGAGGTCTCCCGAGGCGCCGAAGATGACCAGACAGGAAGCATCGGGCACACGTTCCTGCTCGAGGCCTTCGCGCAAGGGGTTGGAGTGCATGGGGCGGGATTGTATGCTCCCCGCGACATGACCTGGCAATACACCCCGCGCGTCGCCGTGATTCGAGGCATCCGTACACCCTTTGCGAAATCGGGGACGCACTACGCGCGCCTCTCCGCGCTCGACCTCGGCAAGCTCGCCGTGACCGAGCTCCTGCAGCGCAGCGGCATCGATCCGTCCGAGGTGCAGGAAGTCGTCTTCGGCAACGTCATCCCCTCGGTCAAGGCGCCGAACATCGCCCGCGAGATCATCCTCGGCACCGGCCTGCCGCGGAAGATCCCCGGCTACACCGTCAGCAAGGCGTGCGCGTCGTCCAACCAGGCCATCACCTCGGCGTCCGACATGATCGCCCGCGGCTACGCCGACGTCGTCGTCGCGGGAGGCTCGGAGTCGCTCTCCGACATCCCCATCCTCTTCTCCAAGAACTTCTCCGACGCGCTGGTCAGCGCGAGCAAGCAGAAGAGCGTCGGCGGCAAGCTCGGCGCGTTCGCGAAGATCCGTCCGAAAGACCTCGCCCCCGACGCGCCGGCCATCGCCGAGTCGACCACCGGGCTGACCATGGGCGAGTCGGCGGAGAAGATGGCCAAGGAGAACGGCATCACGCGCGAGGCGCAGGACAAGTTCGCGCTGCAGAGCCATCACCGCGCCGCCGCCGCGCACGCGAGCGGACGGTTCAAGGACGAGGTCATGACCGTGGTCGTGCCGCCGGGCTACGACAACGTCGTCGACACCGACAACCTCGTCCGCGGCGACTCGACGCTCGAGGCGATGGCCAAGCTGCGGCCGGTGTTCGACCGCAAGTACGGCTCGATCACCGCCGCGAACGCGTCGCCACTCACCGACGGCGCGGCCGCCGTGCTGCTGATGTCGGAGGAGAAGGCGAAGGCGATGGGCCTCAAGCCGATCGGCTTCATCCGCAGCTACGCGTACGCGGCCACGGATCCGTTCGATCAGTTGCTGCAGGGGCCGGTCTTCGCGCTGCCGACCGCGCTCGAGCGGGCCAAGGTCAAGCTCGAGGAGATCGGCGTCATCGAGATGCACGAGGCCTTCGCCGCGCAGGTGCTCTCCAACATCCAATGGCTCGGGTCGAAAAAGATCGCCAGGGAGAAGCTCGGCCGTTCCGAGCCCGTCGGCGACATCGATCCGGAAAAGATCAACCGCACCGGCGGCTCGATCGCGCTCGGCCACCCCTTCGGCGCCACCGGCGCGCGCATCGTGACCACGGTCTGCAACGAGCTCCAGCTCACCGGCGAACAGTACGGCCTGGTCACCGTCTGCGCCGCGGGCGGCATCGGTGTGGCAATGGTTCTGGAGCGGGAGTAGCAACGACCATGTGCCGCAACATCAAAACGCTCTTCAACTTCGAGCCCCCCGCCACCGACGCCGAGATCCACGACGCCTCGCTCCAGTTCGTCCGCAAACTCTCCGGCTTCACTCGTCCCTCCAAGGCAAATGAGGAAGCCTTCGACAAGGCCGTCGAAGACATCTCCGCGATAGCCCGAGTCCTGATCGACTCCCTCGTCACCAGCGCCGAGCCGCGCGACCGCGAGATCGAGGCGGAAAAGGCGAAGGCGCGCTCCGCGGAACGCTTCGGGAACGCGTAAGTTTCT
>DASUSL010000306.1:0-6783 GCA_036375135.1 Thermoanaerobaculia bacterium
CTGCCGGAGGTGGTGACGGAAGGCGACGCCGGCTACCTGCTGCCGGTCGGCGACGTGGCCGGGATGGCCGAGCGCGGGATCGAGATCCTCCGCGACGACGAGCTCCGCCGCCGCATGGGCAAGCGCGCGCGTGAGATCGCGGTGGAGAAATTCGACGAGGCGAAGATCGTCCCCCGCTACCGCGAGCTCTACGAGCGCACCGTCTAGGAGTGCGGTGGCGGCGAGCCACCGCTTTGTGAGCGCTGAACGAGGAGCGCACGCTTACCAAAGCGGTGGCTCGCCGCCACCGCACTCCTAAATTACGGTTCCACGCGTAAGCCGCCGACCGGCGCCGCGTCTCCGTAAATCGACCGGTACCGCTCGTACGAGTTCATGACCTTGCGCACGTAGTGCTTGGTCTCGTCGAAGTTCACGGCGGTGAGGAAGTAGTCGTCGCCGTCGCCGGCCTGGATGCGGTTCCAGAGCGCGACCTGCTTCGGCCCGGCGTTGTACGCGGCAGCGGCGCGATAGCGGTTGCCGCCGAACTGCTCGCTCAACTCGGCGATGTACTTCGCGCCGAGGCGGATGATCACGCGTGGGTCGTAGAGGTCTTCCGGGTCGACGTCGACCAGGCCGACGTCGCGGCCGATGTCGCGCGCGGTGGTGATGATGAACTGCAGGAGTCCGCGCGCCGCGGCCTGCGATTTCGCGCGCGGATTGAAGCGCGACTCCTCGCGCATGATCGAGAGGACGAGCGTGGGATCGGCCTCGTAGCGCTTCGCGTCGCCGGCGATGAACTCGTAGAAGTAGCGCGGGTAGAGCAGCCGCCGCACGATCTCCGGCAGCAGCTCGGGATGAAAGTCCGCCGGGACGGCTTTCATCATCACCTCGATGGCGTAGATCGACTGCTTCGACGCGCCCCCCAGATTCAACGCATGGGAGCGGGTGAGCGCGGCGCGCGCGGGACGCAGTCCCCAGCGCTGCTCGATCGTCTCCGCCGCCTCGTCGTGCAGCCCCATGGCCATGAGCAGTTCCTCGGGGCCGTCCGCGTTCGGGAACGACGGCAGCTCCGCCGGCTTCAGCACCAGCACGTCCTGATAGACCGGAAGCTGGCGATAGATGTCGGCCAGCCTGCGGAGCTGGTTCGCGCGGTCTTTCGACGACAGCAGCACGCGGTCGGTCTGGATGCGCCGCGCCAGGTCCCACTCCTTCGCCGCGACGTGCTTCGCCACCTGCTGCTCGCGCAGCGCCAGCTCGTTGGCGAGCTTCGCGGCCATGGCCGGCGCGTCGAGCCGCTTGCGCGCGAAATAGGCGAAATGCGACGGAGCGTCGGAGCGCAGCACCTCGAGATACGCGCGGAACGCCGCGGGCGGATCGCGCTGCTCGAGCGCACGCGCCCGCCAGTATGCGAACTCCGCGTCGTCGTAGTCGTCGCGCAGACTCGGCGGCACGGAGTTGAGCGCCGAGAGCGCGGCCGTGGTGTTTCCCGCGGCCAGCATCCCCACCGCGTACGCGAGCGATCCTTCGAGCGTCGCCCGGGTGTTGCCCGCCATGCCGCGCAGCAGCACGAGATCGGACGCCGCCTCGTTGAAGCGCCGCTGCTCGAGCCGCGTGCGGATGCGCTGCGTCAGCGCCGCCGTGGTCGAGGGGAACTTTCCCTTCACCGCGATCGACTGCGTCATGAGCGCTTCCGCGGTCTTGTCGTCGCCGCGAAGCTGCGCCGAACGCGCCGCGTGCCAGAGGAACATGCACTTCGTCCCCGGATCGGGCGTGGCCCGCGCGCCGCGCAGATAGATGTTCTGCGCCTCGGCATACCGCTCCGCGCCGAAGTACGAACGGCCGAGGGCGAACTCCAGCTCGTCGATGCGCTTGCGCGGATTGACGGGCGGTGGTGCCGGTTTCGGAGGAGCCGCGGTCTTCTTCTTCGATGCTTTGGCCGGTGCTTTTTTCGTCGTCTTCGCCGGCGCCTTCTTCTTTTTCTTCGCCGCGGCGAGCATGGCCGCCTTCTTC
Organism: Thermoanaerobaculia bacterium; assembly: GCA_036375135.1. Classification (GTDB taxonomy): domain Bacteria; phylum Acidobacteriota; class Thermoanaerobaculia; order Gp7-AA8; family Gp7-AA8; genus QHVT01. The sequence continues at coordinate 1,990 of DASUSL010000306.1, forward strand.
GCGGGCGGCTTCGGCGTCAGCCGGCCGATGGCGAGATTCAGGTAGGCGATGGCGCGGTCGTAGTGCCGGTGGCGCTGAAACGTCTCGCCGAACAGCTCGAGCTGCTCCGTCGAAAGCCGCTGCGTGATGGCCGGCTTGTCGAGCGCGCGCGTGACGCGGTCCGCCGCGTCGTCGCCGATGCCGCCTTTCAGGACGGCGAGCCCGCGGTCGAGCGAGCCCGTGGCCTCGACGATGCGCGCGTTGATCTCGCGGCGCCGCTCCGTCGACGCCGACGGCGCGATCTTCTCGGCGAACGCCAGCAGCTCCTGCGGCTTCCCGGTCAGGAACTCCAGCTCGTCGTCGATGGCCTCGTCGCGATACATCGAGCCGCGATGCTCGAAGATCAGCGTGTTGCGGAAGCGGCTCGCCTCGGCACCTTCCGCGAGCGACGCCCGGTGATACAGCGCCCGGTCGCGGAACGGATGATCCTTCGCCAGGAACGGCTCCAGGCGCCGCAGCGCCTCCGACTCCTCGTTGTCCTCGATCAATGCGCGCGCGTGCAGATAGCCGAGCGAATACTTTTTGTAGAGGTCGGGATGCTTCGCCTCGATCGAGGAGAGCAGCTCCGCGAGCTCTTCGCCCTGCAGTGAGAGAAACGTCGCCGTCCACTGCTCGACCGGCGGAATGCCTTTCGGCGGCGCCGGCTTCACCTCGCCGGCGGACGGACGGAACACGCGATGCCGCCGAACGCGCTGGCGGATCAGGACGGCCGCGAGAATCGCAAAGAACGCTACGACGGCGGCGATGACGACAATGGTCTTCTTACGGGTCAAGAATCATCTCGGGCCAGCGTCCCCGACTTGATCGCCTGAGGAGCCCGCCTGAGGATCTCGGCGCGTGCAATCGCATAGCCAAGGATGGCGTCGACCAGCATGCGCCGCCCGTCGCGCGAGAGCAGGATCAGGATCTTCTGCTTCACCTCGCGCACTTCCACGATGTCTTCCCACCGCATCCAGTGCCCGCGCCTGCCGAACAGCGACAGCAGCCGGTTCTCGTACTTCACGCCGATCTCGCTGAAATAGATGTGATCGCCGTACTGCAGCACCATCGCCACGACCGTTCCGAGGAAGAGGAGGATCAGGCCGAACATCGGCAGGGGCCGGTAATCGGTGGGATGCTCGGCCAGGTACATGAAGAAGATCGCCGCCGAGCCGAACACCGCGGCGGTCGAAATGATCCGCGAGACGGGCGGGCGTTCGAACACCAGCAGGTTCTCGTCTTTCATTGCTTGCGCACTACTTAACACAATGTGGAGCGGGCTTCAGCCCGCTGTTCCGTTACAATCCGCCGCCTTATGCGTTGGTCCCGCTACTTCATTTCCACCCTGCGCGAAGTGCCCGCGGACGCGGACGTCATCTCCCAGAAACTGATGATGCGCGCCGGCATGATCCGCAAGGTCGCGGCCGGCATCTACACCTACCTGCCGCTCGGCCTCCGTTCCATCCAGAAACTCGAGAACATCGTCCGGCAGGAGATGACCCGCGCCGGCTCGACCGAGCTGCTCATGCCCGCCATCCAGCCTGCCGAGCTGTGGATGGAGTCGGGCCGCTGGCAGAAGTACGGGAAAGAGCTGCTGCGCATCAAGGACCGCCACGAGCGCGACTTCGTCTTCGGCCCCACGCACGAGGAAGTGATCACCGAGACCGTGCGCGATTCCGTCAACAGCTACCGTCAGCTTCCCGTGAATCTCTACCAGATTCAGACGAAGTTCCGCGACGAAGTCCGCCCGCGCTTCGGTCTCATGCGCGGCCGCGAGTTCATCATGAAGGACGCCTACTCCTTCCACTCCAGCCGCGAGTCGCTCGACGAGACGTACGACGCGATGCGCGATGCCTACACCCGGATCTTTCATCGTTGTGCGTTAGACCACGTACCGGTCGAAGCCGATACCGGCAATATCGGCGGGTCGGCCTCGCACGAGTTCATGGTCCTCGCGCAGTCGGGCGAAGACGCGGTCGTTTCCTGCCCGAACTGCCGCTACGGCGCGAACGTGGAGAAGGCGACGTCGAAGTTCTTCGACGACGAGGTGGAGCCGGCGCCCTCCGATGCGATCGCCGAGCTGCACACGCCCGGCACCCAGACCATCGACGACGTCGGCCGCTTCCTCGGCAAGCCGACCTCGCAGCTCGTGAAGACGCTCGTCTTCGACACGGACCAGGGCGCGGTGATGGTGCTCGTCCGCGGCGACCGCGAAGGGAACGAGATCAAGATCAAGAACCACCTCGGCGTGCAGTTCATGGAGCTGATCGGCGAGGCGCGCTTCGAACAGGAGACCGGCGGCGTGGTCGGCTACTGCGGACCCGTCGGCACGAAGTGCAAACGCGTGCTCGCCGATTTCTCGCTGAAAGGCCGCAAGCGCTGGATCGTTGGCGCGAACAAGAAGGATCACCACCTCGACTACGCCGTCCCCGGCCGCGACTTCCCCGAGCCGGAGTACGGCGACTTCACGACGGCCGTCGCGGGCGACCCGTGCGTGCGCTGCGGCACGGCGCTGGAGATCTACCGCGGCATCGAGGTCGGCCACATCTTCAAGCTCGGCACGAAGTACTCGGAGTCGATGCACTGCGAGTACCTCGACGAAGGGGGCAAGCGCGTGCCGATGATCATGGGCTGCTACGGCCTCGGCATCGGCCGCACGGTGGCCTCGGCCATCGAGCAGAGCCACGACGACGACGGCATCATCTGGCCGATGCCGATCGCGCCGTTCGAGGTGCTGGTGACGATCGTCGGCAAGGAGGAGAACGTCGTCCGCACCGCGAACGAGGTGTACGACGCACTCATCGCCGCCGGCGTCGACGCCCTGCTCGACGACCGCGACGAACGCCCCGGCGTGAAGTTCAAGGACGCCGACCTGATCGGCTTCCCGCTGCGCATCGCCGTCGGCGCCAAGTCGCTGGCCGCGGGCAACGTGGAGTGGAGCTGGCGCAAGGACCGCGCAAAGCAGCTCGCCCCGCCGGAGGAAGCGATCAGGACGGTGATCGAAGCCGTCCGCACCGCCCGCGTCTGATGGTGGAGGACAGGCAATCCTGCCTGTCCAGCTCTCGCGAGGACAGGCAGGATTGCCTGTCCTCCACCTCCGACCACTGCTCGCCGCGCAACCGGAGCGAACAGCACGATCACTCTTCTCACCATTCTTTTTCTCCTGACGCGGGGTGGTGCGGCGAGTCCGCGATTCGTTTCAGTTATCCTTCCCGGCATGCGTAAGCTTCTGCTCGCCATCACTCTGCTCGCATTTCCCGCGACGGCCCAGAACGTCGACATCGAGGCGCTCTCCGGCCTCCAGTTCAACTTCGGCAATCCCGGCGCGCGCTCCCTCGGCATGGGCGGCGCCTTCCTCGGCCTCGCCGACGACGCCTCGGCCGCGGAAGCGAATCCGGCCGGCCTGACCATCCTCCGCAAGCCGGAGGTCTCGATCGAGGCGCGCAACTATCTCGAGCAGCAGCTCTTCACCACCAGCGGCACGTTCCCCGAGGTCGAGCGGACGCCGTTCACGCACCACAGCGACCGCGTGGTCGTCACCTTCGGCAGCTTCGTCTACCCGATCAAAAACAAGTTCACCATCGGCGGCTACTACCACGAGCCGCTGAACAACGAGGGCGGTGGCGTCGTGGTCGCGCGCGAGGATCCGATCACCGGCGACGTCACGCCGCTCCCGAATTTCTACCTCCCCGCGGAGAACAACCAGATCATCGGCGGCCCGATCACGCGGCAGGAATGCCTCGACCGCCGCCGCACCACGAACAATCCGTTCAACTGCCTCGAGTTCCGCATCGACCCGTTCGTCTCCGCGCTGCAGGTGCGGCAGCGGACGTTCGGCCTGGCCGGCGCGTGGCAGGTGTATCCGAAGCTCTCGGTCGGCGCGACCGTGCGCCACCAGCGCTTCTCGGAATCCGCCTTCACCTTCCGCTACACGCCGCAGCTCGACCCGCGGCAGATCGTGGTGCAGGCCACGGCCAAGGTGGAGAACGGCGACGTCGAGCTCGTCGAAGCGACCGACACCACGTTCGCGCTCGGCTTCAAATGGTCGCCGCACACGCGCGTGAGCGTCGGCGGCGTTTACAAGAAGGGACCGAAGTTCGACACGCCGCTCTTCTACGCCGACACGACCACGAACTTCGACTTCGGCCAGGTGGCCAACACGTCGTTCCACATCCCCGACGTGGCCGGCGTCGGCGTGTCGTTCCGCCCGATCGACCCGCTGACGATCAACGTCGACGCCGTGCACGTGACGTACTCCAACCTGGTCGACGACTTCGTCTCGATCAACTCCACTGTCCGCGCCCTCGGCGATGCCCCGTTCGAGGCCAATGACGTCACGGAGATCCACGTCGGCGCCGAATACTTCTTCACCACGAAGGTCCCCATCGCCCTCCGCGCGGGCTACTGGCGCGACCCGAAACACTCCGTCGAATGGGCCGGCCCGCTGAACCACCCGCAGTTCATCGCCGAGGCGATGCTCTACCCGGAAGGCGAAGACCAGGACCATTTCTCCATCGGCGCCGGCGTGGCCTGGCCGCGCTTCCAGATCGACGCGGCTTACGACACGTCGAAGCACTACAAGGTGGGGTCGATCTCGCTGGTCACGCGCTTCTAACGCGTCGCTGTGGTGGAGGACAGGCAATCCTGCCTGTCCCTCGGGCGCGGCTGGACAGGCAGGATTGCCTGTCCTCCACCATCAGACGCGTGCCGCGCTGTCCTCACGACCGCAGCAACTAGTCACCAGCAACGTCGTCCAGCGGCACATCCATCAACTAG
>DASUSL010000307.1:0-12603 GCA_036375135.1 Thermoanaerobaculia bacterium
GACGTTCACCCGCCACGGATACGGCCGCGTCGAGGGACTGGCCGAGGATCGTGAGGGACGGATCTGGATCGCGACGTCGGCGGGACTGGACCGGCTCGACCCGAAGACACGGCGCGTCGAGCACTTTCTCCCCGGCGCACGCGTGCGCGGCCTGCTCGTCGATCGCCGCGGCACGTTATGGGTCGGCACGCGCGATGGGTTGCAGCGCTGGCTCGGCGAAGGACGCGGCTTCGCGCGCGTCGCGCCGGAGCTCGCGGGGCAATACGTCCTCCGCCTGTACGAAGACCGCCGCGGACGGATCTGGATCGGCACCGAGGAGCATGGCGCCGCGGTGCTCGACGTCGACGGCACGCTGCGGCGCCTGACGCCGGGCGCGGATGGACTCAGTCATTACTGGGTGTATGGATTCGCGGAGGGCGTGGGCGAGGAGATGTGGGTGGCGACGTTCGGCGGCGGCGTGGATGTCGTCGACGCAGCGACACTCGCGGTGATCGACCGGTTGCGGCACGATCCGTCGCTCGCGGACACCATCGGAGCGGATCGTGTCGGCGCCGTGTTCCGCGATCGCGCGGGACTGATGTGGGTCGGCACGTGGGGCGAGGGAGTGGCGCGTCACGATCCGCGCACGCGCGCGTTCCGCTCGCTGCGCTTCAGTCCCAATCGCAGGGACGGGCTCACGCACGCGGCCGCGGTGCGCGCGATGGAAATGCGCGACGGGCGGATCTGGGTGGGGACGAACGGCAACGGGATCGATATCCTCGATGCCGCTCTGCGGCGCGTCGGTCATTACGGCGCGGACGCGCTCACCGACGGCGCCGTGACGTGTCTCGCCGAGGCGGGCGACGGCACGGTCTGGGTGGCCACGCTGAACTCCACACTGCACCGCCTGCGTCCCGGCGCCACGCGATTCGAGCACGTGCCGGCCGAGCGTCTGCCGGGCGGACCGATTCGCACGATGGTCTTCGACGCGCACGGGATGCTGTGGGCCGGCGCGGCGGAAGGGATGGCGCGCGTCGATCCGCGCACGCTGGAGACGCGCGTGTGGAAACGGTGGCCGGGCGCGGCGAAGTCGTCGCCGGCCATCGAGTCGATCGTCGTCGCGCGCGACGGCACGTTGTGGGTCGGCAGCGACAACGGTCTGTACTCGTTCGATCCGCGCAGCGAGGCGATGACGCGATTCGCCAAACCGGCGTTGCCGGAGAACTGGGTGCCCGATCTGCTCCTCACGCGCGACGGCACGTTGTGGGTGGGGACGTCGGGCGGCGCGGCGGTGCTGACGGGCAACCGGTTCGAGCGGCGCACGTCGCCGCCGGCCGAGGCGCTGATCGAGGATGCGGAAGGGCAGGTGTGGGTTGGGCCGCGGCTGCGCATCGATCCGCGCACGTGGAAGACGCGCGAGCTCGGGCCGGCGGACGGTGTCGCGTTCCGCAACTTCTTCATCGCCAGCCGCGCGCGGACGCGCGACGGGCGCTTGCTGTTCGGATCGCCCGAAGGACTGCTCGTCGTCGATCCGAAATTACTGACCGCCGCTCGCAACGACGCGCCGATCGTCGCCGCGGCGCTGCAGGTCGAGGGGAAGCCGCGCGCGGGGGCGGCGGTGCTGCCGTCGCTCACGCTGTCTCCGTCGGAGCGGAGCTTCGCGCTCGACGTCGCGGCGCTCGACTTTGCGGCGTCGCGCATCGCGTATCGCCATCGGCTGGAGGGCCTCGACTCCGGCTGGCTCACCTCGCAGCGCACCATTCAATACAGCCGCCTGCCGCCGGGGAGGTACGTGTTGCGCGTGACCGCGGACGGCGCACGCGAGCTGCGGCTGCCGGTGATCGTGCAGCCGGCCGTGTATCAGACGTGGTGGTTCCGCGCGCTGCTCGCGCTGGCGGCGCTGGCGCTGCTGTACGCCGCGTACCACCTGCGCGTGCGACAGCTTCGCGCGCGCGAGCGGAAGCTGGAGGCGCTCGTCGCCGCGCGCACGCGGCAGCTCGAGGCGGCGTACGCGCAGATCGAGGAAGCCAGCCTCACCGATCCGCTGACCGGACTGCGCAACCGCCGCTTCCTCGAGCAGTCGATCGGCGCGGACCTCGAGCTCGCGCAGCGCGGCCACGGCGACCTGGTCGTGCTGCTCGTCGACCTCGATCACTTCAAGAGCGTCAACGACACCTGCGGCCACGCCGCGGGCGACGCCGTGCTGGCCGAGCTCGCGGCGCTGCTGGGACGCACGTTCCGCGCGTCCGACTACGTGGTGCGCTGGGGCGGCGAAGAGTTCCTCATCGTCATCCGCTTCGTCGACCGCGCCGCGGCGCCCGAGCTCGCGGAAAAACTGCGCGCCGCCGTGGCCGCGCATCCGTTCCCATTGCCGGACGGCACGATCCTCCATCGCACCTGCTCCATCGGCTACGCCGCATGGCCGCTCGAGAGTTTGACCTGGGAGCAGGTCGTCGACCGCGCCGACGCCGCGCTGTACGCGGCCAAACGGGGAGGCCGCGATGCGTGTGTGGGGGCGGAGACGCTCGTCGCGTAACGTGTCTGTAACGTTTGTTCCGCGTTCCTCACTATCCGGCAAGGAGGAAACGCAGATGCGAAAAGCATTCGTAATGAGCGCTCTGCTGCTCGCGGCGCTGTTGCAGTCGGCATGTTGTACGCCGAATGCGCTCATCGCCACGCAGCCGGTGCCGATCACGGGGCAGCAGACGTCGATGTGGTGCTGGGCGGCCAGCGGTGAGATGACGATGGATTTCCTGGGGGCTTCGGTGACGCAGTGCGACGAGGCCAACCAGCGTTTCGGGCGCAACGACTGCTGCAACACGCCGACGCCCGCGGCGTGCGTCGTGGGCGGCTGGCCCGAATATCAGAAGTACGGCTTCACCGCCGACGTGACCTCGGATACGCCGCTGACGTGGGCGCAGGTCAAGAAAGAGATCGACTGCCGGAACCGCCCCTTCGCCTTCTCGTGGCACTGGGTGCCGGGCGGCGGCGGCCACATGATGGTCGTCAGCGGCTACCTGCAGATGAACGGGCAGAACTACGTCGTCATCAACGATCCGTCGCCGTGGGCCGTGTCGGGCGGAGGCTCGCAGCGCATCTCGCTCTACAGCGCGTACGTGAGCGGTCCCGGCTACACGCACTGGAACGACTACTACAACATCAGGAGACAGTGATGAGAACCGCACTTGCATGGACGCTCCTGCTGCTGGCGGGCACCGTGAGCGCGCAGACCACCAACATGTACGAAGACCAGGGCGGGCGCGAGGCGATGGCCACCGCCACCGCGGCGCTGCCGACCCTCAGCCAGCTCGCCGCGCAGCTTCCGCAGGCGCTCGGCATCTCGCGCGAGGAGGCCGCCGCGGCCACGCTGGAGCCGGCGCTGCGCGTGGCGCACGTCCCGCTCGACCGGCTGAAGAACTATCGCAGCAGCGACGACCCGCGCTCGCTGCTCGTCGACGTCGAAACGACCTTCGTGCCCGTCGCCGTCGGCGGCGCCACGCGCACGTCGATCGTCCTGCAGCGCCGCGACTCGCGCTGGGTGGCCACCGACTTCGGTCAGGCCGATCTGGCGAAGCAGGTCACCGCGACGCGAGGCACGACCGCGGGCGCGATCCTCGTGCGCGTGCCCGCGCTCAATCTCTTCTTCCTCGCACGCACCAGCGGCAGCGGCCTGACCCTCACGCCGATCACCGACGTGCCCGGGACTGAATTGCGCCGCGGCGTGGCGGCGGATGCCGCCGCGGTGCTGGCGGCGCTCGTTCCGCTGGCGCAGGCGCACAACGGCGAGCCGACGTAAAGGACGACACGAAAACGGCGGTCTTGTGACCGCCGTTTTCAATGTACCCTTACGTATGGACAGAATGAAATCTACGCATTTTCTGCCGAAGAGCATCGCCGTCCTCTCGCTCTGCCTCCTGCCTCTGATCGCCGGCGCAGCCCCGGCTCCTGACGACAGCGACGGCCCGATCGTGGTCGCGCAGCTCTCCACAGTGGGAGCGAACGGCCACACGCACGTGCAGGTCACGGTGCAGCGTCCGAACGTCACTGACGTCACGGTGGAGTTGTTCGACGCGGAGGGGGCGGTACTGCAGACGTACGCGCTGCGGCCGCAGGAGGGCGACCACTATCGTCCCGTGATCAACATCGAGGTGGCGCCGGCGTTCGCCAAGGCCACGCAGACCGCGCGCGTGACGGCGTTCTCGACCCGCTCCACGGGAGAGCGCGACACGCTGTTCGACAGCGGCCTGCTGAAGGCGGTGCCGATGCTCGACTGTCCCGCCGGGAGCTGCAGCCCCACGCGGCGCGAGTGCAGCAACTACTGCTTCTGCCAGGGTTGTACCTCGGCCGTCTACTCGTGTACGGGGAGCGGAGGCGACTGCGTGGCCAGCTGCAGCTGCACCGGCTGCGTGCAGCCGCCGTCCTGCTGATTTCGGATCAGCGTCAGAAACAAGAAGCGCGACCTTGCGGTCGCGCTTCACGTTTCTATTCTTTCATTCGAACCACGACAAACGTAATGTCGTCGTCCTGCAGGCGCGAGCCACGCCAATCGCTCGCGAACGCGGCCAGCTCGGTGACCAGTTCCTCTGCGGTCGTCGCCGCGGAGCCGCTCAGCAAGCCGGTGAGGCGCTCGTAGCCGACCATCTCTCCGGACTCGCTCATGAGCTCCGGCAATCCGTCGCTCATGAAGACGACGAAGTCGCCGGCGGCCAGCGGGACCTCGACCTGGCGATAGGGGAAGCGCGCCAGCGATCCGAGGGGAGAGCCGGGGAGCTCGAAAGCCTCGACCGTGCCCTGGGCGCGGCGGACGTAGACCGGCGGCATGCCGGCAGAAGAAAGGTGCATCGCGGAGTGGGCGAATCGCGCGAGCGTGAACGCCATCGCCAGGCGGCGGAGATTCATCCGCCGCAGCGCGCGATTCGACTCTTCCATCTGCTGGAGAAGATCCTCGCGGTTCAAAGCGCCGAAGAGGGCTTTGGCGGCGATCACCATCGTTCCGGCGCGCATGCCGTGGCCGGTGGCGTCGCCGATGCCGAGCAGCAGCGCGCCGTCGTCGGACGCAAAGTCGTAGTAGTCGCCGCCCACCTCGGACGCCGTGGAGATCCAGGTCGCGATCTCGAGGCGCTCGTGGACGGGGATCTCGCGCGGAAGCATCGACATCTGGAGCGCGCGCGCTTCTTCCAGCTCTTCGGACTTGCGCCGGTACTCGGCCTCCAGCAGCTTGCGCTCGGTCTCCTCCTTCCGCGCGCGGCGTTCCTGCTCGAGCTTCTCCTCGGAAAGCCGCGCCACCTCGACGAGCTGCCGGCGGAGCTCGCGGTCGGTCCGCGCGAACTCGCGGGAGAGGTAAAGGGACATCGACCCGATGAGAACGACCATGGACGCGAACGGGAGCATGTTGCCTCCCGGGGTCCACGTCCCCGGGATCCAGCCCAGGTTGCGCATGAGCGCAAGTCCGAAGCCGAGTCCCAGGGCGAGGACGCCGAAGCCGATGAGGCGGGCGCCGCTGCGTCTGCGCCACAACGCCGCGACCACGACGCGTACGAGCTCGATGCAGCTCAGGAGCATGAAGCCGAAGACGTAGGGGAGCGCCCTCCACGTGTGGATGACCGACCAGATGGCGATGCACGCGGCCACGGCCGTCATCGTGAGGAACACCGGCTTCGCGAAGCGCCAGGGGAAGACGCCGTAGACGAAGCGCACCGCGAAGAGTCCGAAGAGGAGACCGGAGACGTTCATCACCGGCTCGGAGAACAGCATGAAGCGCTGGTTGGTCGTCAGCTCCTTATAGAAGAGGAAGAAGACCAGCGACGCGTTCGCGATGCAGAGGCCGGCGAACCAGAGATTGGCCACCGCGTGTCGCTGGAAGAGCCAGAGGCAGAAGTGGAGGAGCCCGAAGGCGAGAAAGACCGTGGTGAAGAACCAGACCATGAACGACGCGCGCCGGCTCGAGACGACCGCCGCGCCGGACACGGCCTCGGCGCGCCCGAGAACCGCGCGGAAGCCCGCGGGCCTGCCAGCACGGAGGAGCTGGCGCATCAGCGGATTCGTGTAGTGGACGAGGATCTCGTGACGCCCGGCGCGATCGAACCGGATCGGAATCAGCGCGTCAGCGTTCAACGGGTCCGTCAATCCGCCGCGAACGGCGATCCGATCGCCGTCGAGATGCACGACCGCCGTCCCGGGAGCGTCGAACCGCAACGCGAGCGGCATCCCGACGAGCCCCTGCGGAACTTCCATCGGGAGCGCGAACCATCCGTCGCCGGTCCATGCAGGATGCACGAGGTCCGGCCAGAGGAGCGGGTCGGCCAGGACCGGCTTCCCGGCCGAATCGCGAGCCTGGCGAAGCTGCCAGGCTCGCGGCAGGTCGATCACGTTTCCGGCGCGCACGGCACCTGCGTCGACGTTGAAGACGCGCTCCTGGCCGGCGGCGGTGGCGGCGACGACAAGAAGCAACGCGACGAGGGCAGCGCGCATCGCGGGAAGCATGGCATGAGGCGAATGCCAAAACGGCGGCCTCTCGGCCGCCGTCGTCATTGATTTCATTTTGGTGGAGCTGAACGGGATCGAACCGATGACCTCCTGAATGCCATTCAGGCGCTCTCCCAACTGAGCTACAGCCCCACGTGCCTGCCGCTAACGCGCGTCGCGGAAGGAAATTCCACGCCGCGCGCGGCGAGCGGGGCGCATTCTACGGGAGTGCGTTAGGATGACGCAATGCGCAGCCCCAAGGTCGGCAAACAGCGCTCCGCCAGCGGGGCGTTCTCTCTTTCTCGCGCACTGCCGACGTTGAAACTGCCGCGCTCCGTTCCGCGTCCCAAGCCCGTCGTGGGGAAGCCCGGCCCGGCGGGAACTGTTAAGGGCCCGCGGAATGGATGAGAACGAGTCCGTGCATCCGGCTGTCCGCGGTCTCAAGACCGTGTGCCGGTGCAACAACATCAAATACCGCACGATCGAGCGCGCCATCCGCGAGGGGGCGCACACGCTGACGCAGGTCGCCACGCGCACCACCGCCACCCTCGGCCAGTGCGGCGGCTCCTGCACGCCCGACGTGCAGCAGATGATCGCCGAGCTCGCTCCCAAATACGCCACCGCCGCGCCGGCAGCAAAACCGGCCGCGGCCAATCCCGACGCATGGTGGGTCCGCAAGAAATGACGAAGACGCTCGAGGTCTACCTCAAACCGACGTGAACCAGCTGCCGCAAGGCAGTGGCCGACCTGGAAGGTCGCGGGTTCGAACTGGTCAAACACAACCTCTCCAAAGAGCCGCCCACGCGCGAGCTCCTGTCGCGCCTCATCGACGAGTACGGACTCGAGTCCGTGCTCAGCACGCGCAGCCCGGCCTACAAGGCGCGCGGTCTCGACGTGAAGACGCTGACGAAGACGCAGGCCATCGCGCTGATGCTCGAGGATGCGAACCTCATCCGCCGTCCGCTCGTGCTGAAGGGAAAGAAGGCGGTCTTCGGGTACGTCCCGGCGGAGTACGAATCGCTGTGACGTTCAACCCGGTGATGATGGCGCTCGCCTCGCTGACGGTGATGCTCTGGATCCTCTGGAGCGACACGCTCCGCGCGCGGCGGCCGATGCCGGTCCTGCACGCGATGCGCATCGCGCTGTTTCTGATCGTGAGCGGCGTGCTCATCCTGAATCTCGTGCGCTATCCGCACGTGTTCCGGGGCAGCGCGCGCTTCATCGCCATCGCCGCGGTGGTCGTCGGACTGATCGGTGCGGGGTACTTCGCACGCCGTCTGACGACCAGGCGGTAACTTTTCCGCTCCTGACTTACGGAAAGGTGGACAGGCGGTCGCGAATGCACTATCATGCATTCGGGTTCGGTGGGGGTTGGCAGCTCTCCGAAGCGGATCTGACAAGTCGCGGGGCCTGCGAATCTCTCTCTCTCGATCTCCCACGACTGATACACACGGCTACCCACAAGCCGTCCTAGCGTCGACTCTCGGGCCGGACCCATTAAGCGAGCCGCGGAAACGCGGCTCGCACCATTTGTGGGCGGGCTGAAGCCCACCCCACATCCCGCGCTACATGGATGCGAGCCGCTTCTCGAGTGATGCGATCCTGCGCTCGCTCCGCTGACCCTCGGGCAGCGCCTTCGCCACCTCGATGGCCTGCTGGATCGTCTCCTTCGCCGCCTTCGCGTCGCCCATGGCCACGAAGATGTCCGCGCGCGCCGACAGCACGGTGATCTTGCGCGGCCCGTAGACGCGGCTGAGTGCGCGATCCGACGCGGCCAGCGCCTGGTCGTATTTCTTCATCGCCTTGTACGCGAGCGCCAGGCGGGCGGGCGGGTTGTAGTCGTCGGGGAAGTCGCGCTCCGACTGCTCGAGCATGGCCACGGCCTTTTCGGGCGTGCCGAGGTCGAGGTACGCGGAGAGGCGGTGCGAGTCGTAGACCGTGCGCTGCTCCGCCGTCTTCGCCCGCGCGGCCGCCCCTTCGAGGAACGCCGACCACTCGTGCTTCAGCCGCACCGCCTCCTCATCGTCGCCCGCGGCGTCGCGCGCGTCGATGAGTGCGAGGTACAGGCCGGAGCGATCGTCGTCCGACATGGCGATCGTTTTGTCGTCGAAGACTTCCTGCGTCGCATCTTCGAGCGTCGACATCCACTCGACGCGCTTCGCATGCTCCTTGTCGAGTCCCACCGCGCACGACAGCCCGACCGCGGCCACGTTCGCGGCCGAGGCGGTTCCTTTCACGCGCGGATACAACGCCAGCGCGCGCGATGCACAGCGCTCGTTGTCGCCCGCCATCGACAGCGCGAAGAGCATCGACTCCGCCGTGCGTCCGAGCTTCTTCCACGACTTCGGCGCCGCGGCAATGGCCTCGTCATACGCCTTCGCCGCGTCGGCGTGCTTTCCGTCGCTGGCCAGGCGATCCGCCTTCGACAGCAGCGCATCGGGCGCCGACTGCGACTTCGCGCGATACGTCTTCTCCGCGTCGGTGAGGATCTTCTGCAACTGCGGCACGGTCGCGCCGCCGACGTAGCGCAGCGTGACCGCGTCGCGCCTGGCGTCGAGGACGAGCATGGTCGGCAGCGCCGGGATCGGGTAGCGCTTCAGGAACGCCGCGTTCTTCGCGTCTTCCGTGTTGATGCTGAGCCAGACGAACCGTCCGGCGTACCGCTCGAGGCCTTTGTCCGTGAAGACGTAGGCCTTCATCGAGCGGCAGGTGTGTCACCACGGGGCCCACGCCTCGACGAAGATCGGGACGTCCTTCGCCTTCGCACGGGCCACGGCCGCCGCGTAATCGTTTTCGATGAAGGTGAGCTTGGCGTGCGCGGTGCCGGCGATCAGCAGCGCGCACGCCAGGAGGAGTCGTTTCATGCGCCGATTGTAGGCGCTACATCGGCCCCGGGGTGACCCAGCGCCGCAACCATTCATCGACTTCGCGGTAAAAGACGCGCGAATTCTCGGGATTGAGGATCCAGTGGTTCTCCTCGGGCCACACCAGCAGGCGGCTCGGCACCTTCAGCCGCTGCAGCAGCGCCCACATCTCCAGCGTGTTGTTGAGCGGCACGCGGTAGTCGCGCTCGCCGATCGACAAGAGCATCGGCGTCTTGAAGTTCGCCGCGAAGCGCACCGGGTTCTGCGTGCGCCAGGCCTCGTTCTGCTCCCACACCGGGCCGTTCATGGCCAGCTCGCGGCCGTACATCACGTCCGAGGTGCCCCACTGCGTCTCGAGGTTCACGAGGCCGGCGTGGCTGATGAGCGCCTTGAAGCGATTGCCCGACCACGCCTCCAGCGCGTTGGCGAGATGGCCGCCGTAGCTCGCGCCGCCCGCGACCTGGCGCGACGCGTCGATGAACGGATACTTCGCGATCGCGGCGTCCGCGGCTTCCATCAGCTCTTCCGCGGGACCGCGCAGCGGATCGCCCTGGATGGCCTGCGCGAACTCCGCGCCGAAGCCGGTCGAGCCGCTGTAGTTCGTCAGCAGCATGACGTAGCCGGGCCTGGCCAGCAGGTGATAGTTCCAGCGCAGCGTGATGGCGTCGGTCCACATGTTGTGCGCGCCGCCGTGGATCAGCACGAAGAGCGGGTATTTCTTCGACGGATCGAAGTTCGCCGGCGTGACGATCATGTTGTGGATCTTCCGCCCGCGCTTCGACGTGAACCAGAAGTGCTGCGGCGGATCCCAGTCGATCGTGCGTGCCTGCTCGACGTTGAACGTGGTCAGGTTCGTGTGCTTCCTGTTCGCGAGGTCGATGCGCACCACTTCCGCCGGATCGACCGACGATCCCCACTGCGCGACCAGCACCGGCGCTCCCTCGGCGAACGCGATCCCGCTGTAGCCGCCGCGCTGCGGGTCGAGGAACAGCTTCGCCGCGCCTCCCGCCGCGGGAGCGGAGAAGAGCTTGACCAGCCCCGAGTCCTCGGCAGTGAAGTAGATGGTCTTCCCGTCGTTGCTGACGGCGTAGTCGCCGATGGAGCGGTCGGTCTGGACGAGGTTCTGCCGCTCGTTCTTCATCGACGGCCAGTCGAACGCGGCCAGGCCGCTGAGGTTGTACGTTCTGGCGTTGTTCGGCTCCCACGTCGCGTACAGCGTCTTTCCATCGGGGCTGAATGACGGGCTGCCGTACGAGCCGCGCGCCGCGGCGATGCGCTCCGGCTCACCACCCGCCGCACTCACGCGATAGAGGCTGTACTCGATTTCCGCGTAGGCGCTGGTGTTGCGGCCCGTGGTCGCGGAGAAGACGATCCACTGTCCGTCCGGCGACCATTCGCCGCTGATCGTCTCGCCGCCCGAGCCGCCGCCCGTGCCCGCGAATCCCACCTCGGCCACGAGCTTCGTCCCGGCCAGCAGGTCTTTGGGCGTGGCGCCCGGATCGAGCGACTGCACGAAGACGTGCGGCTCTTTCTCGTCCAGCCAGCGGTCCCACGCGCGGATGGGGAAGGAGTCGTAGATGCGCACTTTGAACTTGCGGTCTTTCTCTTCCTTCGCCGCCTTCTTGTTGGCCTCGTCGTCGAGCGCGCCGGGGAAGACGGTGCTGCCGAAGAGGATGCGCCGGCCGTCGGGGCTGAACTTCGGCGCGCGCGCGCCGGTGGAGAGGTTGGTCACGCGCTGCGCCTCGCCGCCGCCGAGGTCGAGGATGTAGATCTGCGCCTGCTCGTCGGCGTCGCGCTTCGCGGAGAAGGCGATGCGGCGGCTGTCGGGCGACCAGACCGGGCCGCTCTCGCCGGCCTTCATCGACGTGATCTTGCGAGGCTTCGCGCTGCCGTCCGCCGGCACGAGCCAGAGGTCGTTGACGACTTCTTTCTCGTCGTACGAAGGCTCGGTCACGGAGAAGACGACCCACTTGCCGTCGGGACTGACCGAGGGAGAGCCGACGCGCTTCATGAGGATGAGCGTTTCGTGCGTGAGGGGCGTGCGCTCGGCGAGCGCCGCGGCGGCGACGACGATGAGGAGGAGAGTCAGCAGGGCGCGTTTGAGCATGGCGGCGGGATTTTAAGGCGCAAAGTCGCAAAGGCTCAAAGTCGCAAAGCCGGGCTCTTTGAGACTTTGCGACTTTGAGACTTTGCGACTACAACGTTCCCATGAAACTCACCGCGTTGATCACCGGCCCCTCGTCCGGCATCGGACTCGACCTCGCGCATCTGTTCGCGGAGGACGGTCACGACGTCGTGCTGGTGGCGCGGAGCGAGGGGAAGCTGCGCGCGCTCGCGGCGGAGCTGGAGTCGAAGCACGACATCAACGCCCGCGTGATCGTGGCCGATCTGGCGCGCCCCGAGGCGCCGCGGGAGGTGTTCGCGGCGGCGCCGGCGATCGACGTGCTGGTGAACAACGCCGGCTTCGGCATCAGCGGGAGGTTCGCGGAGACGGCGGCGCGCACGGAACTGGAGATCATCCAGGTCAACATCGCGGCGCTGACGCATCTGACGAAACTCTTCCTGCCGCAGATGGTCGAGCGCAGGCGCGGGCGTATCCTCAACGTCGCCTCCACGGCCGCGTTCCAGCCGGGGCCGCTCATGGCGGTGTACTACGCGTCGAAGGCGTACGTGCTGTCGTTCTCCGAGGCGATCGCGGAGGAGTTGCGGGGGACGGGCGTGACCGTTTCGGCGCTGTGTCCCGGACCGACGGCGACGGGCTTTCAGAAGACGGCGAACCTCGGCAGCGAGGCGTTGCTGCAGATGATGAAGCCGGGGTCGTCGATGGACGTCGCGCGCGCCGGCTATCGCGGGTTGATGCGCGGGCAGCGCGTGATCATCCCCGGCATGAAGAACAAGATGGGAGTGCAGGTGGTGCGCATCAGTCCGCGTGGGCTCGTGACACGAGTCGTGCGCGCGCTCCAGGAACGGCGATAGCGAAGTGGAGCGCCGGCGTCCACGCCGGCTGCCCGGGCGGCGTCCCGCCGCCCGCCCCGGTGGCGGCGAGGACGCCGCCACGGCAGCCGCCGGGACGGCGGCGCTCCGCAGCGCTAACGTGCGCGCGCTCCAGGAAGGCGATAGCGAAAGTGGAGCGCCGGCGTCCACGCCGGCTGCGCGGGCGGCGTCCCGCCGCCCGCCCCGGTGGCGGCGAGGACGCCGCCACGGCAGCCGCCGGGACGGCGACGCTCCGCAGCGCTGACGTTTGAGTCGTGCGCGCGCTCCGGGAACGGCGTTCGTAACTTTATCCCGAGCGCAG
>DASUSL010000308.1:0-29734 GCA_036375135.1 Thermoanaerobaculia bacterium
TGCGCGGATCGCGCGTGTCGTCGAGAAGGTACGTCGTGTGCGGATAGCGCACCTCGCGCGCCGCGGCCAGCGTGCGCACGAACATCTCGTACGGCTCGCCCGGCGCGGAGGTGGTGAAGATCGCCACCCGCAGTCCCTCCGCCGGCTCGATCTCCGCCGGCTGGTCCATGTGGAAGACGTTGTACCAGCCGACCATGATCCGGAAGACGCCGTACCACGTCGCGAACGACAGCAGGATGAAGAGCCCGAGCTGGTTCACGTGTCCCTCGCGGAACCACCAGAGCGCGAAGTAGACGATGCTCTGCACGCCGAGGAACAGGAGGATGCCGAGCACCCACCGCTCCCAGCCGCGGACGGCGGCGGCGCGGCGGTGCACGAACAGCTCAGCGTCGTCGTACCAGAGAGGCATAGAAAGAGGTAGCGCGGTAGTCTACGGTGACACTGCGCTCCATGCCCGTTTCGAGCCCGAAGCCGCGCGCGACGGGAAAGCTCGCGATGAGCCCCGCGCGCCACGGGCGGTACGTGCGGCCCCAGTCGCGCGCCCAGCCGGCGTCGGCGTGCGCTTTGATCGGGCCGCGCTGGACCGCGACCACCGCCCGCGCCTCGACGAGATCCTGCGGCGTCCAGTAGGGATCGTAGCGCCCGCCGAAGAAGCGCGACTCCTCCGTGTCTTTGGCAGCGAAGGCGCCGCCGCCCCAGAACGTCCACTCATTCTTCCGCAGCGGCGCCATCGCGTATGCGAACGCCGCCCATCCCTGGTTGTCGTCCGAGTAGCTCCGCTGATTGACTTCCGCCGCGGCGAGCCAGCGGCGGTTCGTCTCCCAGCGCAGGGCGGCGAGCGTCGACGCCGCGTGCGTGTCGAACGAGGTCGCGGTGGCGATCTCCGGCACGCGCTCGATGCGCGCGCTCAGCGTCCCGCGCCGCACGCTCGCGCTCCCGATCGGACGGCGTACGCCGTCGGGCCAGGTGAAGATGCCGAGCGAGCCGTTCACGACGAGGCCGCGGATCGTCGTCTCGTTTGCAACGCTCGCAAACTCGCCGCTCGCATCGCCGTCATAGCGTCCCAGCGACGCCGTCCACCGCGTCTGCGGATCGGAGAAAACCGTCGCCGCCACCTCGGTGCGAATGAGCTCCAACGGCTGATCGTCCGTCGTTCCGGCGACGGTCACGCGCTGCGACGGGCGCGTCGTGGCCACGATCTCGGCGAGCGAGCGCCGCGCTTCGTCGCGATTGGGATCGAGCGCCAGCACGCGCCGGAAGTTCGCCGCGGCCGCCCGCCAGTCGCCACTCCAGTACTGCGCCTGCGCCTTCCCCTCCAGCGCATCGACGCCCTCCAGCGTCTCGAACAGCGCGATGGCCTCGGCGTACCGTCCCTGCCACATCACCACGCGTGCGAGGCCGAGGGTGGAGGCGGGGGACGGAGGGAGCGCGCGGTACATCGCCTCCGCCTCCGCAAACCGCTTCGCCCACGCCAGCTCGTTCGCGCGCTGCAGGTCGTCGGCCGATGCCGCGAGCGCGAGGCACAGCAGCACGATGGCCCGCTTCACCCGCGCATCTTATGCGACGGCGAACGACGACGTTGGGCTACACTTCCGGACACCGGTCCTTCCACAAGAAAAAACGTTGCACGAGGAGTCGCTCATGCCGACGCGTACGTTCATGTACTGGAACATCGAGAACTTCGGTGCCGGGAAGCGCGGCAAGTACACCGTGACGGGGCCGCAGCTCGTCAACTTCATCGCCAACGTCATCATCCGGAACAACGTCTCCCTCTTCGCCATGAACGAGGTGCGCTCGAGCCTCGGCAACCAGCTCGGCCTCGACCTCGCGTTCGCGCTCAACTCCGTGCAGGTGACGGCCAACTGGACGCATCACGCCAGTCCGAAATTCATGAAGGGGCGCGACGAGCAGTACCTCTTCCTCTGGCGGCGCGACTGGATCGGCAACACCAATTTCGTCTGGGCGTTCGACAACCCGAGCTCCCCGCCGCCGCTGCTCGGCTTTCCGACCCAGGTCACCACCGCGCGGCCGCCCTACCTCGGCTACTTCTACGACGCCACCGGCATCGGCCTCGGCTTCCGCGTGGCCGCCTTCCACGCGCCCGGTCCCGGCTACTTCAACGGCGTCAAGCGCGCGTGCAACAACCTGGCGAAGGTCGCGGACTTCGTCCCCACGTCCGGCAACGACGGCGTGGTCATCATGGGCGACTGCAACGTGAAGTTCGTCGCCGACGCGTCGGTGGCCGGCTCCTTCGGCGCGCAGGCGTTCCAGCCGCTGCTGGCCGCCAAGTTCCGGCAGGCCGACATCGGCCTGACCTCGCTCAAGTCGGTCAAGGACGCCGACCCGAGCTGGACCATCGAAGACGCCTACAACCAACCGTACGACCAGGTCTTCGTGCGGAACTCGAAGTACGTCGGCTCGACCGGCGCGTCGCGCGAAGAGCTCCTCGATGAGTGCATGAACGGCAACTATCTGGAAGGACTGCTGGCAGCGGTGGACGGACAGCGGACCGGCATGACGCCGGTCTCGTACACGAACGTCGCCGATGCCTTCGTCTCCTTCCGCAAATACGTGAGCGACCACATGCCGGTCGTGGTGGACATCGCTTTCTGAGCGGGAAAGGACGAAGGGATGGCGACGCGGACTCTGATGTACTGGAACGTCGAGAACATCGGCCTCGGCAAGCGAGGCAAATACACCGTCACGGCGGCGGAGCTGGTGGACATCATCGCCAAAGTGGTGCTCGACACGAACGTCGACGTGATTGCCATGAACGAGATCCGCTCGAACCTCGGCAGGCAGCTCGGCGACGACATCGTGGCCGCGCTGGACAGCAAACACGGCGCGGGGCAATGGGCGAGACAGGCCAGCCCGCAGTTCACGAAGGGGCGCCTCGAGCAATACCTCTTCATCTGGCGCACGTCGCGCCTCACCGCGAACGGCTTCGCCTGGCAGTTCCCCAATCCCATGCCGCCGCCGGCCAACCTCGGCTTCCCCAACCAGGTCACCTCCGACCGCCCTCCCTACGCCGCCGACTTCACCATCACTCCCGGCGGGCACCGGTTCATCATGGCCGCCTTTCACGCTCCGGGGCCGGGGTACTTCAACGGCGTCAAGCGGGGATGCAACAACCTGGCGCTCGTCACGGCGTTCCAGCCGCCCGCTCCGTCGAACGTGGCCGTGGTCATCATGGGCGACTGCAACGTCAAGAATCCGATCGACGTCAGCCAGGTCGGGTCGTTCGGCTGGCAGGCCTTCCTTCCGCTGGTCAACATCAACTACTCCCAGACCTTCATCAGCCTGACCAGCCTCAAGTCCGTCAAGGACGCCGATCCCTCCTGGACCATCGAAGACGCCTACAGCGAGCCGTACGATCAGATCTTCTTCCGCCGCTCGGCGGCCATCACCGCGAGCGGCGCCTCGAGGGAAGAGCTCCTGGTCGAGGCGAAGGCCGGCCGCTATCTGAACCTCCCCCTCAGGAAGATCCAGGGCAAGCGCACCGGCCAGCAGCCGGCGCAGTTCGCCGACGTCTCCGAGATCTTCCTGGCGTACCGGAAGTACGTCAGCGACCACGCCCCGGTCATCGTCGACCTCGATTATTGATTCAGCGGGTAGGGAAATCGACATCTCCGCAACTCCTAAGCGAGAGCGGTCCGTCAATCCTCACAACCTTCCGCGCGTCCGCGAGCCCGGCCTCGATGAGCGTGCGTCTGTGACGACCTGGCGGTGGAAGGGGTCTGACGCGTGGACATCAACGGTCTCAAACAGGCGCTCGACGGCTACTACGACGCCGGGCTCTTCACCATGCCCGCGGCGGCACTGAGCACGCCGATCAACGACCTGCTCGTGCAGGTGCTGCGCACCTCGGAGCTGCGCATCGAGAACACCGCCGGACCGGTGGTCTCAGGCGACAACGTGCGCGTCACCGGCACCGCGCCGCTGCTGTACAACTTCACCAACGCCTCCGTCGACGCGCGCTTCTATCTCAGCGGCGGCGCGACGGGCGATCCCGAGCTGGCGCTGACGATCTTCCTCCCCGAGGGATGGACGTTCGTCGGGCAGTACCCGCAACTGGCCGGCACCGTCTTCGAGTCGCTCGGCTTCTCGCCCGAGCCGAAGAAGCGCTTCCTCTTCGCTTCCTCGCCGTACACCGATCCGGAGACGAACCTGCGCATCGTGCAGGGATTGAACTTCTACGGCGCGCTCGTCCCCGCGGCCTCGGGCACCGTCTTCGGCACCATCACCTCGATCCTCGGCTCGTTCCTGCAGATCACCACCGTCGGACCGATCGCTCCCGGGCCGCACGGGCCGCAGATCCGGCTGGTGGTGAACTACAACGAGACGCTGCAGCGCTACTTCCCCAGCCTGTTCATGCCGGTGGACGTGCTGCTGCTCAACGAGATCGATCAGACCGGCCGGTACGGGCGCGCGGGCGTGCTCTTCACCGTCTCCTTCTCCCTCGGCACGATCGGCGTCACGCTCAACTCCTTCCTCGACGGCACCGAGCTCGGGATCATCACCATCGAGGCGAACTTCACGGGGCTGGCCATCCCGCCGCCCTTCGAGCTGCTCAAGCTGATCGGCGGCAACGGCGAGGTCGTCGACACGCTGCCCGAGCAGTACCAGATCCCGGGCGCGGTCACGATCCAGATGATCCGCTTCACGATCGCCGTGACCAGCCCGAAGGTGCTGAGCGTGCAGATCGTGGTCGCGGCGCTGCCGGACGACGGCTGGGACGTGGTGCCGGGCTACCTCAAGGTCAAGGACGTCGGCGCGATCTTCCTGGTCAACGATCCGTTCGGCGCCGCGCGCACGTTCAACACGACCGTCTTCGGCGAGATCAACGTCCCCACCGAGAATCCGATCCTGCTGATGGAGGCGTACGCGCAGTACGCGGACGACTTCACCATCGGCGCGGGGCTCGTGCCCGACACCTCGTTCAACCTCACGCAACTCCTGGCCACGTTCATCCCGGCGGTGAAGGACGGCCCGAACCTCAACTTCACCGACCTCGGTCTGGAGATCGAGTTCACCGAGCCGAAGACGCACTACACCTTCGCGGCGGCGCTGACCGACATCTGGACCTTCACGTTCGGCGGCACGTCCGTGCTGGAAGTGCAGTACGCGTCGATGCAGATCGACAACTACAGCAACGCCGGCGAGTCGGGCGGCATCTTCACGGGCGTCATCACCATCCTCGGCGCCGACATGGCCTTCAGCTACGTCATGCCGGGCGAGTTCTCGCTCAACGCGCACATCCCGCAGTTCGACGTCGACCTGCAGCAGATCGCGAACGATCTGATGGGCGGCTGGAACGCGCCGGACTGGTTCCCCAGCTTCACCTTCCCCGAGACCAACATCGCCATCACCATCCGCCTCGACAACGGCCAGTCGACGTACAGCTTCCACATGGACGCCAATCCGAGCGTCGGCCGGATCAGCCTCGACGTGCTGCGCTACAACGGCACGTGGGCCTTCGCGGCGGGCATCCTCATCCGCGGCGGAAAGATCTCCGACTTCCCCGGCCTCGAAGGCCTCACCGCGTTCGACGACTTCCTCACCCTCAAAGACCTGGTGATGGAGATCGCCACGCAGGACCTGCCCAGCGGGCCGGGGCTGCCGCTGGCGCTTCCGCCGCAGCCGCATCCGCTCGCGCGGCAGCCGCAGTTCCTGATCCGCGGACGGCGGCTCGTGCAGTTCCGGTCGCTGGCCGGCGCGCGGGGCGGCGTCTTCATCCGCGGCGGCATCGAGCTGCGGGACACGGGCGACCAGCGCACGCTGGCGAAGTTCCTCGGCATCGACGGCCTCACGCTCGACCTCAGCCTCTTCCTCGGCGCCAATCCCGCGCAGAACTCGCGCATCGAGGTCTCCTTCACGCTGCTCATCCAGGACACGCTCGATCTGGCCTGCACTTTCGGCGCGGAGCTGCGGGCGGCGCAGTTCTCGATTTATCTCGAGGGCAGGATCACCGTCACGCTGCAGGACCAGCCGCTCATCTTCCAGGTGCGGATGACGTTCGTTCCCACGGGCGCGTTCATCGCCGGCTCGATGCTCGGCACGATCAGCTTCTGGGTCTTCCAGATCAGCAACCTGGCGATGGTGATCGGCATCAACCTCGAGGGCATCCCGAGCTTCGGCATCGCGGCGCAGATCTCGGTCTCGTCGTTCAACTCCTCCATCGCGGTCTTCTTCGACTCCACCCGCCCGTCGCGGAGCATGCTGGCCGGCTCGGTCAGCGACATCACGCTGCAGGACGTGGTGGACGAGCTGGTGGGAATCGCGCAGCACGTGCCGGAGCCGGGGTTCGGGGCGGCCGACATCCTCGACCAGATCGGCATCTTCGGCACGAAGCGCTTCAACGGACCGGCCGAGCTGGGACGCGCGCTCGACGAGCGCGACGTGCCGGTCATCCAGCGCATCTTCGCCGAGAACGGCGTGACCATTCCGGGCTCGATCACCGAGGTGCTCATCAACAGCACCGAGCCGGACCAGATCTGGTTCCTCACCGACATGACCACCATGAAGCACTACGACATGGTGCGGAAGTCGGCGGACGTGATCGAGGTGGCGCTGGAGGCGGAGCTCTATCTCGTCCCCGAGGCCGTCGACCTGGGGGGCATCACCTTCACGGCCGGCTACCGCATCAACGGGATCATCCAGTTTCTGATCATCCGCGTTCAGCTCAACATCGAGATCGCCACGAACAAGGGGATCTCGGCGGACGTGCTCGTCGATCCGATCGTCATCTACAGCGACAAATTCTTCGCGCTGACCGGCTTCGACGGCACGGGCGGGCCGCAGCTCTCGCTCTCCACCTACACGCGCACCGACCCGGGCCTGCCGCCGGAGTGGCAGAAGCCGCACTTCTTCCTCAACGGCCGCTTCAACTTCCTCGGCATCGAGATCGCGGCCTTCTACGTCAACATCAACTCCAGCGGCTTCCTCTTCGACATCCGCGGCGAGTACTTCACCGGCACGAGCTACGAGATCGCGGGCTACTTCAAGAGTCTGAACGAGCTCGGCGCGTCGGGCAGCGCCTTCATCGGCATCGACCGGTCCGCGGACCTCGGCCCGCTCGGCACGATCGCTCTCAAAGTCGGCGTGAGCGGCAGCGTCTCGGTGACGTGGGACGGCACCACCGCCCGGGCCACGTTCAGCGGCGGCTTCGTCTTCCAGAGCCACGAGTTCACGATCGGCCCGCTGGAGCTCGACGTGAACGCCGAGGCGCTCAAGCACCTCGCCTCCACCGTCTTCGAGGAGGCGGTCGATGCCATCGAGCAGTTCCTGCTCGAGGACGTCGAGAAGTGGCTGGAGTGGGTGGAGAAAGGGATCCTCACCGGCATCGAGGACATCGCCTCCGTGCTCTCCGGCGTGTTCGGCTACATCAGCGACGCGATCTGGGGCGACGACGGCCAGGTCATCACCACCATCCACGAGCTGCTGCGGAAGACCGAGGCCGCGTCGATCGACATCAGATGGTCGATCCAACCGCCGCCGGATCTGGAGCTGTGGATCGAGCAGTGGGCCAACGACCTGCTCGAGCGCCAGGTCAACGAGTCCGTGGCGCGCGCGCGGATGCTCATCGCGCCCGAGAACGCCACCAGCTTCGAGATGTCGATGGTGGAGTCGTTCGTCGTCACCTATCGCGAGAGCCAGGTCATCCCGTGGGCCATCAACCCGCAGGAGCCGGCGCCGTCGATCCCGAGCCTCGGCTTCTCCTTCTCCGACTTCTTCAGCGTCGTCGACCTGCGCGAGTTCCGCACCAGCGTGCAGGTGAACGTCGACTTCAGCGTGGTCAACGACGTCGTGGTCACCGTCTACTACCCGACCCTCACCACGAACAGGAGCTACCGCTTCACGTCGCCGGACGAGAGCTTCCTCTTCCTCGCCGACTGGGACACCGGCTCTGCGGACGTCTACCAGATCGAGTACGACGTCAGCTTCCGCGAGGCGGGCCAGCCGCCGTTCCGCTCCGGCCGCCTCACGCGCAGCCAGTCGATGATCGTCATCAACCCGCCGAGCATCGGCATCCGCCGCGTGACCTTCAACGCGCGCAACGTCGACTGGGACAACGAAGTGGAGCGCGTGCAGATCAACTTCTTCTACCTCAACTCCGCCGGCGAGCCGCCGCTGCAGGCAAACTTCGAGCTCACCCGGAGCCACGACACGGAGCTCGTGCAGAGCCGCTACATGCTGCCGGTCATCGCGCCGTACACCTACACGGCCACCTGGTTCCTCCGCGACGGCACGCGGCTCACCGTCCCCTCGGTCAGCAGCAACGCGGAGACGCAGTTCCTCCGCAATCCGCTGCAGTCGACGTTCATCAACGTCATCTCCACCGGCATCGTCGACGGCGCCGAGGACATCTCCTCCATCTTCCTCGGCCTGAGCTGGGAGCCGGACGGCTCGGCCTCGCTGCAGCTCGACGCCGAGACGCCGTTCACCATGGTGCCGATGTCGGTCGCCGATCCCTCCACCGCGGTCGTGCAGTACAACGGCACCATCCTCTACAAGAACGGCGACGTCGTGCAGATCCCCGACACCAGCACCACCGACCCGAGCATCATCACCGGCAACGTGCCGCCGTGGTTCGGCGTGCGCATCGATCCGTCCGTCATCGCCTGGGAGACGCAGAACATCGTGCAGGTGGCGGTGGACGTCTTCAACCAGAACGAGCACGGCACCTACCAGCGCGTCGGCTTCATCTTCCGTCCCGACACGCCGGTGCGGTGGTGGGGCTTCTTCCTCACGCCGGAAACGCCGGACTACACCTGGCACGCGAAGTACTTCTTCGCCGACGGCACGTCGAGGAGCGTCGGGCCGACCACCAGCACCAGCCCCAATCTCATTCTTCCGTTCACTCCCCCGGCCTGAGGAAACGACATGCTCAGCATTTCGAGACAGGGAACATGGATCGACCCGAGCGGCTACACGTGGAGCTTCTACGGCGACGACGTGGATCGATCGGTGTTCACGATCATTCCGCGTCCGGAGTTCGCCACCGATCCGGTCACCGGCAAGCCGATTTTCGCGCTGGTGGAGTTCGAGACCAGCGACGGCGGCAACGGCAGCGGCTACTGCGCGCTGCAGACGCGCACGAACGTCCCCGAGGAGGCGATCCTCGGCATCACGAGCGAGATCCAGTTCCGCTTCGGCGTCCAGCAGCCGCGCTTCGTCACGCTGTCGCTGAATCCAGCCACGCGCGCGGTCATCGAATACGTCGATCCCGAGCTGGCGGTGCCGGTGCTCGTCGAGATCGCGCCGAGCCGCACGGACCAGAACAGCGCGGCGTTCCTCATCCCGCTCACCCGCGGCGGCATGCAGCAGTTCAAGGGCGCCTTCTCCGGCCAGAGCGGCAGCGTGCCGATCTCGTACTGGCTCTACACCGACGTGCGTCTGCCGGACGTCGGGGCCACGGTCACGTTCGACTCCGTGGTGGCCGAGCAATACGAGCGCAGCGAGCAGATCGACAAGAACATCTGGGGTGAGGTGACCCGCCGCCAGGTGGCCATCGCCCACTACTTCTCCCGCTCGCAGGCGGGGACGATCGAGCTGCACGTCGGCGATCCGCCGCCGCCCGTGGAGATCGTCGAGCAGATGCGGCGCTGGGCGGAGAACACGCTCGAAGACCTCGTGGAACTGGCGGTCGACTCCGCGCTGTCGCGCATCCCGCCCGACCGCCCCGACGCGTTCACCATTTCCATGGTCAGCTCCTTCCGGCGCGAGTACATGCAGGGGCAGATCGCGCAGTGGGTGTTCGTCCCCACGGACACGCTCCCCTCCATGCCCGCGCTGGGCTTTTCGTTCGACGAGTTCTTCACGCGCGTGAAGGCGCGCCAGTTCACCGTCAACGTGACGATGAACGTCAGCTTCGAGCCGCCCGAGAGCGACGCTTTCGTGGAAGAGGAGTCGATCGCCAGCGTAGAGGTGACGATCCGCTATCCCACGCTCTTCGACAACACGCTCCGCTTCGACGCGCTCACGCAGTCGCACCTCTTCGTGGCGCCGTGGGACGAAGGCGCGGGCGGCCGCTACACGCTCGAGTACACGGTCAACTACCACAAGCCCGGGCAGCCGCCGCTGCGCGTGCGCTTCGAGAACCTCGAGCAGTCCGTCTTCACCGTCACTCCCGCCTCGGCGGGCGTGATCTCGGTCGAGTTCGACGGCCGCAATCTCGACTGGGTCGATCCCGACAGCGGCTACTCCGGCGTGGAGATCGCCTTCTTCTTCATCGATCTGTCGGGCGACAATCAGCCCGTCACGCAGATCGCGCGCATCGACCGGGAGGCGCCGCGGACCACCATCCGCAGCCTCTTCTCGCTGCCGATCTTCAACGACTACTCGTACACACTCACCTACTTCATGAACGACGGGACGACGTTCACGCTCGACGCGCGCAGGAGCAACGCCGCGCGCATCTTCGTGAACAATCCGCTGCAGAGCTCAACGCTCTTCGTGGTGCTGCAGCAGCCGCCCGGCTTCACCATCCTGCAGGCGCCGATCCGCGTCTCCTGGCTCTCCGGTCTCTCGCACGATCCGGTGTCGAAGAACCTCACTTTGCTGCCGTCGAAGCCGGTCACGCCGGTGCCGGTGAACGCGGTCTCGACGTCGCAGGTGCTGTTCAGCTATCAGGGAACGATTCTTTTGCAGAACCTGCCGCCGAAGACGATCGTGCTGGCCACGACGCCGAACATGCAGATCGTGATCTCGCCGGTCATGATCTGGTTCGGCATCCAGATCGACGCCTCGCTCATCGACTGGGTCGACAACCTCGGCCTGGTGAAGATCGACCTCACCTACATGGACGGCACCGTGCCGCGCATCTTCGGCTCGCCGCTCTGGGCGGCGCCCGACGAGCAGAAGGATCCGCTGCTGGTGGTGGCGGGCTTCTACGTGCGCGGCGACGTCACGCCGACGTACGACTACACGATCACCTGGTCGTACACCGACAAGCCGGCCGAGACGCGCACGGTCCTCGGCGCCACCGGCGCGACGGTCGTCATTCCGGCGCGGCCGGACGTCGCCGCCGCTCCGCGCGTGGAGAGCTACGGATGAACGCGGCGCTGCATGCACGCGCGGCCTCCGCGCTGGCGCGCCTCCGTCCGCTGTGCGGCGACGAGGACGCGGCGCACGCCATGGCCCGGCTGGAGTCGCTCTTCGGCGAGAGCACTCCGCTTCCCAGCCGTTTGACGGCCGAAGGCGTACCGCTCGAGTTCACCTTCCGCGCGAACGACACCGCGGTCGCCTTCACCGCCGACGTGCGCGAAGAGTGGATCGGCACGCGCATCCGCGGCGGCGCGGTGGCGACGAAGCGCTACGCCCTCGCCGCGGACGAGGCGTCCGCGCGCGCGGCGGCGGAGGAGCGTCTCGGCGCGCGCGTACCCGTCGGCCGCTGCCGCATGCTCGCCGCCGGCGAGGGAACGTTCGAGGCCTACTTCCGCGCGGACCGCATCGCGCCGTGGGCGCTGCGCATCCTGCTCGCACCGCTGTCGTTGCAGCGCCTCGACCGCCTGCTGCTGGAGGCGTTCGAGGACGCCTGCGCTGCGCGCCTCCGCGACGAGATGCCCGGAGTCACGGGATTCAGCTACGCCATCCGCGACGGTGCGCCGCCGTCGTTCACGCTGTACGCCTTCGCGTCGTCGATGTTCGGGGGCGACGCGCGCACGCGCGCCGCGCTGCTGCGCTGCGCGCGCCGCCGCGGCGTCTCGCTCGAGGCCTACGCCCGCTTCACCGAGCCGCTGGCCGGGCGGCGCGGGCCGGCCAGCACGCACGGACTGTTCGGCGTCGCCGTCGATGAACGCGGCCTCCCCGAAATGCGCATCGGATGTACGCCGCCGAGGAACTGACATGCTCGACCTGACCACGAAACGCAGCTACACGACCACCGACGGACGGACGTGGGACTTCTACGGCGACGACACGGACGCGTCGCTCTTCTATGTCGTCCCGCTGCCCGTGCTCGCGCGCGACGGCGACGGACGTCCCGTCTTCCGGCTGGTCGAGTACTCGACCACCGGCCCGCAGGCCGCGGCCGGCTACTGCTATCTGGCCACGGACCTCACCGTCCCGCCGGACGACATGGCGCAGATCGTGGCCTACATCCGCCAGCTCTACCCCGGCATCACACCGGTGACGAACACGCTCGAGTTCCGCAGCGGCGGCGTGGCCACGATCCGCTACGTGCTCGACGACGGATTCGCGCGCGAGCTCAACACTACGCCGTCCGGCTTCGGCTCCAACCGCGCCACGTTCGTGATCCCCCTCAGCCCGAAAGCGCTGGCGCTGTTCAAGGCAGTGTTCGGCGGCACGACGGCGAACGGCGCGATCTCGATCGTCTACCAGGTCTCGGTCGACTCGCGCCTGCCGGCGGTGGAGGTGACGGTGAAGTTCGACTCGGCGACGGCATACGAGTATCAGGTGCGCAAGACGATCCAGACCTAGTCGTGGGTACGAGGCCCGCATTCATCGTCCTCGGGAAAGCGAGGACGAATGAAGACGACCTTGTTCGTGGTGCTCGGGCTCAGCCTGATCGTCGCTGTCACGCCGAACGCGGATGCGCAAACCACCTGGCAGCCGGCTGGCGGCCACAAGCAGATCGTGCTCTGGCCGGACGGCCCGCCCGATCCACGCCCCGGCGTCGGCGTCGAGGCGCTTCACTACGCGCTGAAGCCGGAGACCACGGAGAAGAAGATGGTCGGCGGCAAGCCCTACATGTACATCGAGAACGTCACCCAACCGACGGTCACGGTCTATCCCGCGCCGGCGAAAAACGGCGCGACCCCGGCGGTGATCGTCTATCCGGGCGGCGGGTTCAACGTCCTGGCCATCGACATCGAGGGGACGGAAATCTGCGACTGGCTGCTCGCGAACGGAATCGCGTGCGCATTACTGAAGTACCGCGTTCCCTGCGACCATCAAGGCTCCTTCCGCGAGTGCCCCTCGGCGCACGTGGACGCGCAGCGGGCCATGAGCATCGTGCGCTCACGCGCCGCCGAATGGCGCATCGACCCGAACAGGATCGGCGTCATCGGTTTCTCCGCCGGCGCGCACATGGCCATCGTGGCCAGCACGCGCTTCGATCGCCTCTATCCCCCCGTCGATGACGCGGACAAGACCAGCTCGCGCCCCGACTTCGCGCTCGTGCTCTATCCGGGCCGCGTGGCCAGACGAAAGACCTTCGAGCCCAATCCCGACATTCAGGTGACCGACCGTACGTCGCCGACGTTCCTCGTCCACGCATACGACGACCCCATGAACCCGGTCGAAAACTCCCTCGCCTACGCCGCCTCGCTGCGCAAAGCCGGAGTCCCCGCGGAAGTCCACATCTTCGCCAACGGCGGCCACGCCTTCGGCCTGCGCCGCATCGCCTCGACGGCAACGGCGTGGGCTCCGCTCGCGGAGGCGTGGTTGAAAGCGATTGGGGTGATCGGACAGTAGCGTTCCACGGTGCGCCTGACGCCCGCAACCGAAGGCATCCCTCGAGACGAGCGCGCCGCCGATCGGGTGCACGCCTGAAGAACTGCGTCGCTGAAACCCGTGCCCTGCGTCAGCAATTGATGGACGAAGTCGGGAACGATCTCGACAACCTCATCGAGTTTCTCGAGCAGCGCGAGCTCGAGCATCCGGAAAGGCCGGTCACTCTTCCGCCTCGCCGTCCCATTGCCGTTGGTACAAGCGAAGCGAACGACACCGAAACTCAGCGGCCCCGCCGCGCGCGCTGCAGTGCCGGCGCGGTCCAGACGATGCGGCCGTCCGCGCTCGAGCAGACCGGGGTGTCGTCGGCGCATTCGTGCAGCCAGGCGATCGACTGCAGGCGGCGTGCGGCCGGTTCCAGTTCCGCCGCGCCGCAGCGCAACGCGTGCTCGAGTGCGCGGGCGAGCTCCGAGGGATGCGGGTAGTACGGCACGATGGCGCGCAGGCGCTCGGGGGCCGCACCCGCCCACTCCGTCGCCTCCTCGATCATCGCGCAGGCCTCGGCGTAGCCGGGCGCGTCACGCATGTGCGCGGCGGCCAGCAGCGCGACGACGTTCGCGTTCACGCAGCAGTCGATCGTGTTGCGCGCGCCCGGCCAGAGCCACGTCGGAAAAACGCCCAACCGGTGCCACGGCGCGGTGAGCATCACCGGGTCGTGCACGCGGTGGCGGAACGCCAGGCGCCGCGCCGTCTGCACCAGCGCGTCCTCCGTGCGGATGCCGCAGCGCACCAGCTCCAGCGCGCAGATCGCCGAGTCGTCCGCGTCCTCGTACAGGCGCACGTCGCCGATCCAGGACGGATAGCCGTACTCCGGCCAGAACGAGAAGAGTCCCGGAAACCGCGGCGACTCGCAGCGCAGCAGAAAGCGTCCCGCGCGGTCGCGCAGCGCGGCCGCCTCCTCTCCCGCGCCGCGCATCCACAGCTCGCGCATGGCCAGGCCCGTGACGAAGCCGTTCTCGTCCGGCACCTCGCCCGCGGGGAGATGCACGTACGAGCGGATGGCCCCGATCGCGGTCTGCTCCTCTTCCAGCGCGGCAATCATGCGAAGGCAGCCAGACCGATGCGCACCTCGGGCGCCAGCGCCTCGCCGAGGGAGACGCCGAACATGCCGTGGTGATCGCGGGCGTCGTGTGTGGCCAGCGGTGCGGAGTATGCCTCGTACGCCGACACGTCCCAGCCGCGGCGCGCGGCGAAGGCGAGCACGCGCCGCCGCGCGCGCGCATCCGAGCCGAAGAGATCGAAGGCGAAGCCGTAGAACGAGAACACCGGCGGCGCGCCGTCGCGGAACGCGTAGCTGAAGCCGAGCTTCGGCCACGGGAACCTGCGGTGCAGCGCGGCCTCGCACGCGTCTTCGAACAGATCGAGCACGGCGGGCTCGCGGTCCGACAATCCCAACGGCGCCAGCACCTCGCGCAGCTCCCACGGACGCAGCTCGTGCACGCGGTAGTAGATCTCGAGCGTCCGCGGCGCGAAGCCGATCATGCGGATGAACAGCGGGCGCGGCACGGCGGCGCGGACGCCGGTGCGCCGTTCGACGAATGCCGCCGCCTGCTCCTGCGCGCTCTCCGGCACCTCCGCGTAGAGCTTGTACGACAGAGTGCCGCGCGCGACATGCATGCCCAGCCAGCCGCCCCAGCGCAGCGCAGCGCCGGCGTGGAGCGGCTCGAGCGCGCCGGCGTCGACGTTCGCGATGGACGCCGCCCGCGCCAGCCGCTCGCGCGGCGGGACGTCCGCGCCGCCCGTCTCCACCGTGGCGCGGATGGCGTTTTCGTTCGAGCGGAACGTCAGCTCGAGCGGCGTGCCGGAGGGCGTGAGGATGCTGAACGGAGGCGCGTCCTGCAGCGCCGCGAACGGCGCGAGCAGCCGCGCGGCGCGCGCGACGAGCTCCTCGCCGCACGCGTCGCGCAGCCGCGCCACGAGAGGGCGAGCGTCTCCGCTCGCCCTCTCTTCGATCGAAAGCACGCCGGTCATGCCGGATGCGCGACGCGCAGACGTCCGCGCGCGACGCGGTTCCGGACGATCGGCTCGGTGATGATGCGCAGCGCTTCCTTGCGCGCCTGCAGCGACTCCGGCTTCGGCGGAATGGCCAGCACCGGGCTCGTCGCGTTCATGAGCTCGATCGTCTTGGCCGGTCCGTTCGTGTACGCGTACGTGATCACGGCGTCGTACTTCGCCTGCTCGCTCACCGGGTGGAGGAAGCCGACCACGACATGCTTCTGCTGCGTCGGCGCGGAGGCCCTCGTCCACGGCGACGGCGGCGTGATCGTGCGCCGCACGCGCACCGCCTGCTCGCCCGTGCCGGTGGGCGCCTCGAACGTCAGGTCGACCGAGACCATGCCCAGGTTCGGATCGGACCAGTCGATCAGGTCGGCCCGGACGTTGATGCCGAACCAGAACTGGTTCGGGTTGAGGATGATGCTCTTCAGGTTCGTCACGGCGTCCGGGATCTGCAGCAGGTTCCCGTCCTCGAAGAGGATGATGCCCGAGTAATAGAAGACCACCTGCGACGTATCGACCGCCGTGACCGTGATCGGCAGATTGGTCTTGCCCGTGTCGGGCGGATCGGGAATCTGCAGCGAGATGCTGACCGGAGGGCCGTCCAGCCCCGTGTTGTAGGCGATGTCGGTCAGCGCGTAGTCGACGCCGTTGTTCGCGGTCTTCGTCAGGACCAGGAACAGCGTCGTGGTCTTGAGCGGGTTGTTGATGTAGATCTTGGCGGCGTTGCTCGTCTGCGGCTGCAGGCGGAGCAGCGAGCCGTCGTTCTTGCGGTACGTCAGCGTGTAGACGTAGTCGTTGAAGCGCGGCACGGCGTAGATGCTGTTCACCTTGCCCGTCTTCGCGCTGGAGTCGAGCTGGATGTTCTGCACGATCGGGTGATTGTTGCCCGAGAGATCCTGGAACCAGAACTCGACCTGCACGAAGTCGTAGCCCGCGCCGGTGGTCACGAACGGCACGTTGTCGGCGTTGAACTCGACTTCCACCAGCGCCGCCGCGGCGGGGTTGATGGTGTAGATCGACGCCTCCGCATCCTGCGCCGGCATGACCAGCGGCGGCTGGCCGGTGCGCCAGTAGTTCACCTTGTACGCGATCTTGTACCTGCCGCCCGCACCCGGGTCCCACACCGTCTCGAAGAGGTGCGCCTGATTGTCGGCGTCGAAGGTGAACGTGTTGTCCTGCAGGCCGGGATAGGTCACGGTCACATCGACCGAGCGGATCGCGGTGGAGTCCTCACCCGGCGCCTCCTTGGCGAACGCGAGATTCATCGTCACGTTGACGTTGAACCGGCGCAGGTCGACCACGCTGAAGAACTCGTCGAAGGAGAAGCCGAGCTGCGGCATGGACGGCAGCGTGTCGGCCGGCGCGAAGAGCCACGGCACGACCTGGCTCTCGCTGTACTCCTCGCGGAACGACTGCACGAGATCCATCGTGAAGCGGTCGGCCTGGTTCGCCGGGATGGAGGCCAGGACGCTGTTGACCGCGTTGTTGACCAGTTGCTCGAGCGTCCCCTGCGCCCAGCGGCGCGCCGCTTCGATCACTTCCGGCGGCGGCGGCGGGCTGCCCGGATCGACCTGGATCGAGCCGGCCTGCGACTGCTGCAGCGTGGTGCGGATGGTGACCTCGCGGCGCGTCACGTCGCCCCACACGTTCTTGTCGACCTTGTTCTGCTGCTCGTAGCGGTACGCGGCCTGCGAGTCGAACGTCACCACCGCCTTCACCGCCGGCATGCGCGAGTCGACCGAGACGGCGTAGTTGACCGGCAGCGCGCCGGTCACGCCGCTGAACGCGTCCTTGAACGTCTTCACCCCTTCGCGGTCGAGGTCGATCAGGAACGAGGCGATGTTCCCCCCCACCAGTGTCGGCGCGACCTGCACGAGCACCGGCTCGCCCGGCGTGGCCGGATCGGGATACTCGACGCCGGCCATCGAGCCGGGGTTGTACCGCAGCGGATCGATCTGCGGATCGGTCACACCGAACTTCGCTCGGATGTCGGCGACGATCGCATCGCGCACGTCCTGCGGCACGCTGAGCTGCACCTGCAGGTGGCAGTAGCCGCTTCCGTTGCTGCCGTCGGAGGTCCTGTATTCGACGAGCCGGAAGACCGGCCGCTGCCTGTTGTCGAACGAGAACTGCGGGCGCGGGATGATGTAGAAGATCGACGCGTTCTCGTCGTCTCCGTAGTAGTTCCAGACGTATCCGCCTGGCTCGGTCCATGATCCTTTTCGGGTGATTGTCAGCATGGTGGCTCCTTTTCGTGATCGTGATGTGGGGAGGAGTGCGCTGGTGGTGGTGGTCTGTGGCGGTGTGCATCCTCCTCGGCGTCGTCAGAATGGTCTCGGCGGCAGGACGAGGTTCCGTTCCCGTCCCGCGGCCCCGGTGGTCTGCAGCGAGCCGTCCTCGAATCGATAGGCGGCGCGCCAGGAGTACACGGCTTCCTCCGGCGCATCGAACTCCCAGACGCGCGGCGTGGAGGAGTGCGGATCGAAGTCGAAGCTCGCCCGCGCGTTCGCGCTCTCGAGCTCGAGCCGCACGTCGCGGATGTGCTCCCGCGACCACTGCACGAGCGACGGATCGATGCGCACGGAGAAGCGCGGCGCGATGTCGCCGGCCACGATGAGGTCCTGTTCCGTGTGCGCGGGGAGGATCTGCTCGACACGGCCGTCGGCGAAGACGATCGTCCCCTCGTACGTCAGCGGCCCGGCTCCCCGCGCGGGATCGACGAGGACGTCGACCGTCGTCGCCGGCGCCTCCCCGTTGAGCTCCAGCGACACTCCCTCGGCCGCGGCGGGCATGGAGAGCGAGAGAAAGATCTGCTGCACGTTGCGCGCGCCGTCGACGATGCCGGCGGAGCGGATGCGCACTCGCCGCCGCTCCCACGGGCAGCGCACGGCGAGCACCGGATCGGTGCCGCGGAGCTCCTCCCCTTCGCGCACGCGGCCGCCGTCGAGGAAGAAGAGCGGACGGCAGCGGTACGCGGGTCGAGGCAGCAGCGGGACGTCCGAGGCGATGGTGGTGCGGGGAGCGTCGCCGGTCAGCTCGACGTTGGTCGTGCGCCGCTCGGCGTCGAACGCGAATTCGACCTGGATGCGCTCGAGGAGCTCCCAGTCGTTCGCCGCACCATCCAGCTCGACGCGCTGGATGCCCACACCGCGGACGTCGATCACGATCTCGCTGCCGGCATACACGCGCGGCGGCAACCGCAGCGACGGAACACCGGCCGGAACGAAGTCGACGGTGGTCTGGACTTCACAGACCGCCGAGGGCGGTGCGGCAAACGTGCGCGGCTCCGGATCGCGCGCCGTGAAGACGAACGTCCGCGATGCGTCGCCCGCGCGGACGGCCACCGTCACGCCGAGCACACCATCCGCAGCGAAGTCCGCTTCGACACGGACGTCGATCCCGTTTTCTGTCATTTACTTCGGACCCTGTACTGGAAGGAGTGGCGGAAGCGCGTCTTTCCCTACCCGCTCCGGGTAAGGTGGTCCGTAAAAATGAGCTTCACCGCTGCATCGCCGCGGTTCTGCGCCTCGATTCGGCGAGCATCGGTCCGAGCAGCTTCTCCACGTCGGCGGGCTCGTGCAGCGCGACGCCCGTGAGCCGCGCGCTCTGGATGAATCGTCCCTCGCGCACGAGAAAGAAGTTGCCGATCACCTCGCGGTCCTTCCAGATGAACCAGGCTTTGCGGTCGTCCCCGCCGGGAAGCAGCCGAGGGGCCGGCACGTAGGTCTCCCCCTCCGGACTGAGCTTCATCATCATCGTGTCCAGCTTGTACGTGCGGCGCGCATCGTTCTCGTGCGGCAAGAGCGCGAGCCGCGAGTAGATGGTGATGCGCGGCTCGTCGCTCGACTCGTACAGATAGGTGATGAAGCGCGTGCCGGTCCCCTGCCGTTGCGCCGTCCACTCCTCCTTGCCGGGAGCGGCGGCCGGTCCGCCGAGCCGTTCGATGTCCGCCGCGGTCAGGAGCAGCCGTTTGTCCGCCTCGCTCAGCGGCGTCGGATCGGGCGTGACCTTCGCCTGCTGGCCGACCTGCCGGGCGATCACCACCAGCCCGCCGATGACGATCGCGCCGGCAACGACGAACGCGCCGGTGATGACGAGCACGAGAATCCAGTTGCGTCTGGTCATTTCTCAGTATTCGTAACGGTACGCCGCTCTCGTCACTACCTCCTTGCGACAAAGGAGAATCTCATGTTGCGAGTCTTCAACTGGCGAGCTGGTCGTGACGCGAGGGTGAAAGGGGCTGCTCGCGCAGCCCCTTTCCGAGGGAAAACTACGGATCCGAGGTGCTGACGTCGCCGGTGACCACGAACTCGATGCCGATGTCCTCACATGACGAAGGCAACTGGCTGATCACGTCCGCGTCACGCACGTAGACCCGCAGAACATCCTTGCCGATTCCGATGCCCTCGACGCCGGGCGTCTCTCCGAAATCGCGTTTCGCCGCCGCTTTGGCGTCCCGAAGCTGCTGAAGCGTCACCATTGCTTCCCGACCTACACGACGCTCACGCGGAAAGGAGTGAGCACCTCCGAGATGTGATTGCAGAACGTGGTGTCATTGCCGCCGGCGAAGAGGAGTCCGACCGGACGTCGCGTCACCGCATCGACGACGAGCGAGCCGGAGTCGCCGCCCGCGCTGAACGGGCCGTTGATGCCGGTCACCGCGATCTGATCGCTGAATTGCGCGACCCGGTTGCCGTACCGCACGCGCACGTCGGCCGCGAGGTCCATGACCGTTCCGATGGTGTGGAGCGTGGTCCGGCCGCGTTTGCGCACCGACTGGAACAGCGAGGCTTCCATGGGCACCGGGTTGACCGGTCCGATCGTGTCGATCCTGGAACCGACGCCCGGCGGGTCGATCAGCTCGGCGAGCGCGGCATCAATGCGATTCGGCAGGCCGTTGAAGTCGACCGGCTGGTAGGCGGTCAGACGGGCTACCGGCGGATTCGCGCTGCCTCCATCCAGCAGCCCCGGCTCGAGGATGTCGTCGCCCGGCTCTGCGTCGTTGCCGTCGGTCAGGACGTGCCAGTTCGAGAGGATGAACCGGTTGGTTCCGTTCGACGTGACGATGCAGCCGATCGTACCGGCGGTGTTGATGTCCGCGTGGCCGCAGGAAAGGCCGCACTCCACGGGACGCGGGAACTGGGCCACGAGATCGCCGACCGGGATGACGTCGGTCAGCGTGCCGTTGATCGTCTCCGGCACGCGATCGGGCACATTCAGCGCTCTGCGCGGAAACTTCGCCCGCACATAGACGCGAATGGCCAGCTCCTCGGTGGTCACGGTGCCGCCGGCGACCTTGACGCCATACCCGACGCCGAGAATGTTGGAGTGTTCCAGCTTGGGCGTGGAGAAGGCCGCGATCTCGCGTGCGCCCGCCGCCTGCGCGCTTGCCACGCCGAACATCCTCTGCAGAAACTCGGTCTTGTTCCTGCGTGCATCTTCGACATAGTTTTCGGGTGTCATCGGAGCTCTCCTTTACGCCGCGTCGCGCGAGCGCGACACCACGGCGGAACAGACGACGTCGGGCGTGAGCGCGACCGCGTCCTGCGCGGCCTGCGGCACGACTCCGACGATATCTCGCAAGCGGTTGCCCGGCGTCCGCTCCGATCCGGGTTCCGTGGCCGGTTCGGGCGCCGCTGCCGCATGCAGAAGGCCGAACGTCGGCTCCTTCACCTCGAGGCGGTTCGTCGGCGGGTTGTTCGGCAGTTTGTACTTCAGCGGCCTGTCGGGAGCCGTCGCCAGCTTCCTGAAGAGCTGAAAGTCGCGCACGCTCTCCAGAACGGGCTTGGGGCTCACGTTGGCCAACACC
This sequence comes from Thermoanaerobaculia bacterium, assembly GCA_036375135.1. Classification (GTDB taxonomy): domain Bacteria; phylum Acidobacteriota; class Thermoanaerobaculia; order Gp7-AA8; family Gp7-AA8; genus QHVT01. Next base: position 21,281 of record DASUSL010000308.1, read on the forward strand.
ACCTGCGTCACGGACTCCGGAAGCTCGACGAAATCGCTGCCGAACGCGAAGCGCACCGGCGCGCCACGCTCGACCTGCACCGTCCACTTCACCACGATCATGCCTTGGTCGTTCCCCACGTGAGCGCTGAGCGTTCCCCGGTCGACGATCATGTCGATGACGGCATCGGGCTCGTCGCTGACCTCAAATGCGGGATCGCAATCCTGGAGATTCGTGACGCGTCCCTCGAACTCGGTTGTATCGAGCGGCGTCTTCGCCAGACCGCTGATCGTCAGTTGCTGCTTCCCGCTGACGAAGAAGTCGTTCCGAAGCGCGAAGCCGGACCAGCGCGACGTGACTCGTGCATCGCGTCCGCGGATCCAGAGACCCGCGGAATGCACCGGGATGTCGGTCAACTCCGTGAGGTCGAGGCCGTTGGGAAACAGGACGCGATACCCGGAACCCCGCGGCAGCGGATCGAAGCACATCAGCCCGTAGAAAAGAATGTCCAGCTCGCGCTCTCCGGAGGGAGCGCGCTTCTCATCCACCTTCGAGGGCATCGGGGGTGGAACAGCAGCGTTTATGGCAGCACTGAGCGCTTCGTCGATGATGATGTCGGTTCGTGGCTTTTTCCCGTTCTTCATTGCATTCCCTCCTGCGCACGTTTAGAGGGTCACGCAATGATTCTTCCCTCGGCTGCAACGCAACATCAGTAGCCGATGGTCTGCACGGCAGCCCACAGCGCGGAGCGGTCTTCCGGCGAGCTGCGGATCCACTCGAGTTGCGCCTGACGCAACGCTTCCGAAGCAGGAATGCCGCGGGCGAGATGGCGGTGCAGAAGGGGGAAGAATGCGGCGGCCTGGCGATCCTCGAGCGGCCAGAGCGTAGCGATCACCGTTGGGGTGCCGGCCTGTAGAAACGCGTGCGTCACGCTGAGCACACCTTCCGCGGATCGGATCGGACCACGCGCGGTGTCACACGCCGCGAGCACGACCACATCCGTGTCGCGCAGGCTCAGCCGCGAGATCGCGGCGGCGTCGAAAATGCCGGCGTCGCCAGGAGTCTCCGTGAGAATCAGCGACGCCGACTCGATGCCGCTGACGCCGTGTCCCGCGAAGTGAATGATGTTGGCTTCTCGCGATTCACGCGTGAAGGCGGCACGGGTGGCGTTGGGGCCGCTGAGGCGGCGCGCGCGCGGATACACCGCGTTCACCGCCGTTGCCTCGTCCCTCGTCCCCGCGAGCCGCTCCAGCGCAGCGTTCTCCGGATCATCCACGATCAGCACCTTCGACCGGTCGCGCACACCTCGCGTGCGCGACGCCAGATAAAGACGCGCGCACGGAGACACGGAGAACGTCACGTCTTCGACGAGCATGCGGCCGGGCGTAACGCCGGGGAGCGCGGCGAATGCGATTCCGGCCGTGGCGGCGTCGGTGATGAACGCCACTTCCCGATGGGACGCGATCTGCGCGCGAACGGGCGCGATGAGGATGTCCGACAACTGCGCGGCGAGCTTTCTGCGTTGCGCTGCATCGCCATGGCGCATGGCGGAGGTGTGTTGCTCGGCCAGGGTCGAGAGCTGCGCACGAGTGATCTTCACCTCGCGGACAGCGCAGCCATCCCGGTCGACGACGAAGATGAGCAGTCTCCCCGGCAATGACGCATATTCGATGAGCAGCGTGCCCTGTGGCAGGAGCGTACGGTCGAACGCGCGCATGTCCGTGAGAACGTCGTCCGAGAGGGAACGCGCCCGCTTTCGCTCCGCGTATTCGAATGCCGGCTCGGCGCCGGCGCGCAACGCTTCGGCGATCGCCTCGTCGAAAAGCTCCTCCGCCGCGTCCAGGACTCCCCAGCGCTGCTCCCCTTTTTCCACGGTCTCTCGCTGACTCTCGAGCAGCGCGATCCCACTCTCGAAATCGGATGCCGCGCGGACGTGGTCCGCCAGCGCGAGATACATGCGTCCTCGCCGCAGATACATCTGGGGCATGAGACGCCGCGATCCGTTCTTGCCGTGAAACGCCAGGGCATCGGTGAGCAGCACGATCGCCGTGCGCGGATCATTCGAGAGGAGTGCCGCGGCCGCATCGCAATCGATCTGCAGTTTCTCGCGATGCTTCCGGTCGGGCACCGCGGCGGCGATCACCTTCGCGGCGTTCAAGTCGGCCTCGGCCGCCGCGCGGTCGCCGAGATGACCATGCAGACGCACCCGGCGCAGAAGCGCGACGATCTGGAGCTCGGCGTCATGGGCCTTCGCATTTGCGTCGAGTTGCACGGTGAGAAACGAACGTGCCGCCCGCCACTGCTTGCGCGTCACGGCGGCATACGTCATCCCGTTGATGGTGTGGACGAGCCGATGATCGGAAGTGCTGCCCAGAACGCGAAGCGCGAGCACCCGATGATGGTCGGCGCGTCGATGGTCGCCGATCCCGTCGTAGACCTGGGCGGTCATGTTCTGCAGATAAGCGGCGGTGTTCGTTTCGCCAAGGCGTGTGAAGGCCTCGATGGCGCGCCCGAGGTGAGCGAGGGAGCGGCCGGTGTCGGCGCGAGTGATGAAACAGGAGGCCAGCAGCCAGTCGACGTTTGCACGCAGCGCCGCGTGACGCTCGGGGATGAGGGGAAGCAAGGCGCGATAGTCGGCTACCGCTTCATCGTGCTGGTGCTGCCAGAATCTGGCCGCCGCCGCATAAAGGCGCGCCTCGATCGCCAGCGGGCTGCTCCCCGCCCCGAGTGCACGCGCCGCGTCTTGGAACTTCTGCTCGGCCTCGGCCATCTTTCGCCTGTCGTAAGCAACCCGCGCATCACGAAATGCGATGTGGCCGTGCGCGAGCGCGTCCCGCTGCACGTTGTCGGCGCGCTCGATGGCGTCCACCGACTCGGACAACAGCGCCTCACCGCTGAATTGCTTCAACTCCGCGGCCAGGGTGCGCAGCGCCGCGACATGTCGATCGGCGTCCCGATCCTTGTTCCGCCACGCCTCACCCCACCGCGCCAGTCCCACGGTCTGCCCGAACATCCGTGTATCGCCCGCGTCGAGGTACAGGAGCTCTCGCGCGGCCGCGCCGTCGCCGTTCTGCAGGCGTGGATAGTGCGACCCGATCTCGCTCGCGACGGTGCGCTGGGGCGCGGTCAGGGCGTCGAGATGCTGCTGCGCTTCATCGCGCCAGCCATCCCGAGCGGCTTGCGCAAGAAAATCGCGCCACGCGGCAGCGGCTGCATCGCGCAGGAAGAAGCGCTCCAGGATCAGCGCGCGATTGAAGAGTGCCTCGGAGAACCCGGGGTCGAACAGGAGCGCCTGATCGACCGCCGCCAGTGCGTCCTGCAACCGCGCCATCGACCCGCTGCGAACCGCGGCGTCGTGGTTCGCTGCACCGAGGTCGTTCCAGATCGCCGCGTCATCTCTTTCCTCGGCCATCGCGGCCAACTGCGCGATGGCCGCGTCGTGCTGTTCTCCGAGGAGGTGCACGACGGCCGCGGCGTGCTGCGAGGAGCTGCCGGCGCCGCGAGTGACTTCGCTCATGCCGGCCAGTGCCGGCGACGAGCGCGGTTTCGTTCTGCCTCGCGTCGTGCGGGCCAGCGGTGCCCACCGGAACCCGCCGCTGACGCGAGCCTCGACGAAACGAACGTCGCGCGGAGCCGCGGCCGCCAGCCGGCGCATCGGTGACGAGTACCACTGCTGCAGACGCCAGATGCCGGTCGCGCCGACCAGTACGAATGCGACGCCCAGCCACGGAGCGAGCCTCTTGAGTTGAATGGAAAAAGGGTAGCACGTGAACCTGTGCAGAAAAGCGGTTGCCCCGGCAGCCCGGCCACAGGCCGTGGCGAGCGCCTGATCCGGACTGCGGCAGCGGCGCGCGGCCGCAGCTTCGCTGCGGCCTTGGAGAGCGGCGGCAACGCCGCCACAGTCCAGAGGGGGCTGCTGGCGCAGCCCCCTCTCGCGAGAAACGTGATTACCGCGCGTCGTGCGGCACGACCACGGTCGTCGACGACGACGTGGAGTTGCCGGCCGCGTCCACGCAGGTGGCGGTGATGGTGTAGGTGCGGTCGGTGCCGTTGCCGGCGCGTTCGGCGCGCAGGCGCACGTGGGTGGCGTCGATCACTTCCCAGTCCGCTTCGGTGTTGCCGTCGCCGCTGCCGTTCAGCGGCTCACTGCTGGTCACGGCCAGCGAGCAGACCGCCGCGTTACCCGAGTTGTCGGACGACGTGTAGCTGACCGTCACCTCGACCATCTTGTGGTTGTACTCATTGATGACGTTCGGCGTGGCGGTCATGCCGCTGATGACCGGAGGCTGCACGTCGGTGACCACCACGTTGAACGCGCACGTGGCCGCGGACGCCGCGGAGCTCGCGTTCACGACGGTGGTGCCGATCGGGAAGAACGAGCCGGAGAGCGGCGTGGTCGACACGACGCCGCAACTGCCGCTGAGCGCCGGCGCGGGGAACGTCACGTACGCGCCCGGCTGATTCGGCGCCGTCGAGGCGAACACCGTCGGCGGGCAGGAGAGCGTGCACGGCTGCGACGCGCAGAGCGGCGCGGCGGTGAACTTCAGCGAGAAGCCGCCGCTGAGTGTCCCGACGTCGCCGCCGGCGTCGTCGACGATGAAGAGCTGCCAGGGGCCGTTCGGATCGAGGCCGTTGAACGCCGCGAGCGACGTCCCGTACGGGGCCGCGGGTGCGGGCGCCGGGAACGGATCGGTCGTGCCGGAGTTCGTCGGCGCGTACGTGCCGGTGAGGATCGTGCCCGGCACGCCGGGCGCGCCGTCCTCGAACGTCAGCGTCACGTTGTTCACGTCGACGCTGCCGCCGACGTCCGACATCAGCATGACCTTCTGTCCGCCCGGCCCGACCAGCAGCACGTCGAGATCGCCGGGGAACGTGTGCGTCAGTCCGTGCAGCGTCGCCGTCACCTTCGTCACCGTGCCGGTGATGCCGGAGACGTTGAGCGTCGACGGATACGGCGTCGCCGCGCCGCTGCTCGGGATGGAGATGGATGCGGTGTTCGCGACCGGCGGCGGGAGGACGCCGACGAGGAACGTGAACGTGACCGTGCCGAAGCTGGTGGTGCCGTCCTGCAGTTGCAGCGTGGCCGTGACCGTGTCGCCGCAGCTGCCGCCGACGACGAACGTGAACGGACGCGACACCGCGCCCTGCGACGGCGACAGCGCGCCGTAGCTCTGCGGCGCGCTCGGGGCGAGCACTCCGCCGGTGGGCAGCAGCGTGGCCGTGAGATTCGTCGTCGCGCCCGTGCCGAAGTTCTGCAGCGGGAATTGCACCGTCACCGTCTCGTGCGGGTCGAGCGCGTTGTTGGCGGGAGCCACGCTCTCGGCGGTGATCGGCGCCGGCGGGACCGCGAAGATCTCCGGAACGCCCGGCACGCCGCAGCAGAAGTAGCGCTGGCGCGAGATCGCCAGCTGCGCGCAGAAGAGCGTGCCGACGTCGGCCGCGCCGGTGTCGGAGAAGCGCAGTTTCCAGGTGCCGTTCATCTCCTTGCCGTTGAGCGCGGAGAGCGGCGAGTCGGGGCGGAACGTTCCCGCGAACGGCGCCGCGCCGGCGCTGATGGCCACGGCCGCGGAGTCGTCGAAGGTGACCGGCGTGCCGGAGCAGTCGCTCGCGCCGGAGCCGAAGTTGTCGCCGCTGCCGCCGCGGTTATTGGCCAGCGGCACGACGGTGCCGTCCGGCGCGACCAGCGAGATCACGAGGTCGCCGTCGAAGGTGTGATTGGCGCGGAAGCGCACGTTGACGTCGGCGATCGAGCCCGTGCCCGTCACCACGATCGGCACTTCCGTCACGGCCAGGTCCGGCAGCGGCACGCTGACGTTGCCGCTGCTGTACGTGACCGGCGGGGCCACGCTGACCGGCGTGCCGACCTGCAGCTTCAACGTGCGGTTCACGTTCCCGAGGCTGCTGGCGACGGCCACGACGGGGGCGAGCTGCGTGCCGCAGGTGCCGGTCGGGACGCTGTAGCTGAAGGAGACGTTGACCGTCGCGCCGGCGGCGATGGTACCGACGTTGACCGGTGTGCCGCCGTCGAGCGAGACCAGCACGCCGCTGGCCGGCGTGGCGCAGAACGGATTCGTGATCGGGAAGCTGATCGTGACCGTCTCGTCGGGATCGGCCACGCCGTCGTTCGCATCGCACGAGCCGCCGGTGACGACCGGCGCGCCGACGAGGAGGTTCGGCAGGTCGAAGGCCTGCACCACGGTCCCGGACGCGGAGGAGTTGGCGACGGCGCTGTAGCCCATGCCGCGCACGGCGAAGCCGTTCCAGATGTCCAGCTCGTCCGCGCCCGCGAAGCCGGCGCAGTCGGCGGTGAGGATGGAGTTGCGTCCGTGCAGCAGCGTCGGGTTGACGGGGTCGAGCTTCATGCCGTCGGTGACGATCTGCAGCGCGCGCTGGTTGCCGGCCGCCCAGCCCATGCGGTTGATGATGCGCGCGCGCACTTCGAAGAGCGCGCTGGCCCACACCTCGCCGATGTTGTGCACGGCGAAGGCGCTGCTCGAACCGATGGGCCCGCGCGGGAACGCGCCGTCGGTGAGGTTGATCTGGGCCGGATCGATGTCGGCGAAGGTGAGCGGGTTGAACGGCTTGCCGTTCGGGCCGAGGCTCGTGATGAGAGCGTACGGGAAGCGGCGGATGCCGTAGTAGTAGTTGTCGGTGTAGCCGGCCACGATCTGCAGCGTGGAGTAGCCGCCCGCGGCGTAGACGCCGTTCACGTCTTCGTCGGGACCGCTGGTCATGACGCGCGCGTAGAAGTCCGACCACCCCTCGCCCATGCCTCCGCTCATGGTGTTGTTCAGGCCATTGGCGTTGTTGTGCAGGCGGTTCGAGGTGCCGTGCGTCAGCTCGTGGATGAGGATCTCCTGGTCGAGCGCGGAGACGCGGTCGGGATTCGGTCCGGTGAAGACGTACATCTGCATGCGGCCGGACGTGCCGTCCGAAGGGGTGAGGAAGTTGGCGTTGTTGGTGCCCGAGAAGTCCTGCGCCTGCGCGAGCACGCGGTCGTTCCCCAGCCCTCCGCGGCCGAAGTTGTTCTGCTGGAAGTTGCGCGCCGACTCGGTGAAGCCGAGCTCGTAGAGCCGGTCGTGATAGCGGTTCGACCAGAAGAACATGTGCGCGACTTCACCCCAGCGATAGTCGGTGTTGGTCGGCGGATCGCTGCCGAGGGGCGGCGGGTCGTAGGGGAAGTCGAAGACGCGGAACGGCGAGCCGCTGGGACGTCCGGCCGCGTCGATGCCGTCGGGCGAGACGAGGTCGAGACCGGCGTCGACGTTGTTGCCCGTCGTCGTGTTGCCGCCGTCGGGGATCCATCCGAGGTCGTTGAAGGACGGACCTTCGCTCACCAGCGTGAAGAGCGTGCGGCCGATGCCGGTGCCCTGTACGTTGAGTCCGGGGAGCGCGGTGGAGGGAGAGAGCGGCGCCGGGCTGTCGCCGTCGTAGACGCGGTAGGTCGCGGGCTGCGACTGGTCGTCGACGATGTTCTTGCGGAAGAGGACGTCGTTCACCTCGGCGCCGACGACGAACGAATACGCCTCGTTCTCGGCGATCCAGAGGACGAACGAGTACGCCAGCTCGACCGCGCCGACGTCGAGCGGGAAGTACTGCAGCTCGAGCTTCGTGTCGTCGGTGAAGGGGCCGCCGCTGAAGACGAGCGTGTTGCCGTCGCGCTCTTTCAGCGTCAGCTCGGCCGCGGAGACGCTCACGCCGACCGACTTCGCCGCCGTGACGATGGCCTCCGCCGCGGGGACGACCGGCTCGTCTTTCGTCTCGGCGTCATCGACGCCGGCCGGCAGCTCGCCGGTGATGGCCACGAGCTCGCCGTTCGCGGTGAAGGCCGCCTGCAGCTCGCCGCGGAAGACGTTCCTGCCTTTGATCCTGCGCTGCAGCCGCACCCATCCGAGGTTGCCGGAGGGGTTCATGTAGTCGGCGTCCTTGACGAGCTGATTGACGTCGTTGCGCTCGAGGCCGAACAGCTCGGCGTTGTCGCGCAGGAACTTGCGCAGCGTGTTCTCGCGCGTGTCGCTCGCGCCGCGGGTCAGCTTGCCGCGGCCGTGCGCGACGGCCACGGTCTCGGGCCCGCCGGTGCGCTCGCTGTGTTTGACTTCCAGGCCGGAGATCTCGCGCTCGAGCTTCTGCTCGGCCTTCTTCATGGCCTGCGCGATCTTCTCTTTCTTCTCTTTCTGCGGACCGCCGTGGCGGTCGAGATGGCGCTCCTTCACCGCCTGCGACGCTTTGTCGTGATCGTCGCGGACGTCGAAGTTGCGTTTGGCGTTTTCGGGTTGAGCAGCGAAGGTGGGAAGGGCAACGAGGAGGCAGAGAACGGCCAGAGACACCCATCGAACGGTGCGCATCATCGAGAACCTCCGGACGAACGCGGGAGAGAGGCCGCGGGCGTCGCAGTTGGTACAGCGTTTCCCTGGGTTGTGTGCCGGGGAACATACGCCCGTTGCCGATCTGCGTCAATACGGAGGTAAATCTGAA
>DASUSL010000309.1:0-22365 GCA_036375135.1 Thermoanaerobaculia bacterium
TCGAAACGCCGCTCGATCTCGAGGTCGGTGCCGGCACGATGCATCCCGCCACCTACCTCCGCGTCCTCGGACCCGAGCCGTGGAACGTTGCCTACGTCCAGCCCTCCCGACGTCCGGCAGACGGCAGATACGGCGATAACCCCTTCCGCCTGGGCAAGCACTACCAGTTTCAGGTCATCCTGAAACCCTCCCCGCTGGAGGTGCAGGACCTCTATCTCGACTCCCTGCGCGCCCTCGGCCTCGACCTCACCAAGCACGACATCCGCTTCGAGGAAGACAACTGGGAGTCCCCCACCCTCGGCGCGTGGGGCGTCGGCTGGCAGATCCTCCTCGACGGCATGGAGATCACGCAGTTCACCTACTTCCAGCAGGCCGGCGGCATCGACCTCTCGCCGATGTCGGCGGAGATCACGTACGGCCTGGAGCGGCTGACGATGTTCCTCTCCCGCCAGTCGTCCGTCTTCGACATCGACTGGACGCCCGGCGTCCCGTACGGCGCGGTGCGCAAGCAGGACGAGTACGAGTTCTCGAAGTACTACTTCGAGCACGCCGACGTCGACATGCACTGGAAGCTCCTCGACATCTACGAGGCGGAAGCGCGCCGCTGCCTCGACGCGAAGCTCGTCCTCCCCGCGTACGACTGGACACTCAAGTGCTCGCACGTCTTCAACACGCTCGACGCGCGCGGCGCCGTCTCCGTGACCGAGCGCGTGGGGGTGATCAAGCGCGTGCGCGACCTCGCGGTGCGCTGCGCGGAGCAGTACTTCGAGGCGCGCAAAGAGCTCGGCTTCCCGCTGCTGCAGGCACAGTCCAATGGCTGATTACTTCTTCGAGCTGCTGACGGAAGAGATTCCGGCGTGGATGCACGATGCCGCCGCGGCCACGCTGCGCGAGCGTCTGAGCGCGCTGACGCCCGACGTGACCGTCAACACCACGCCGCGGCGCATCATCTTTCTGCTGAAGAACCTCCCGCTCCGCGAGCAGGACCGCGAGCAGGAAGTGAAAGGTCCGCCGAAGAAGTCGCCCGACGCCGCGCTGCAGGGTTTCCTGAAAAAACAGGGTGCCACCGCGGACGACATCATCGCCTCCGACGACGACTACATCCGCATCCGCAGGAAGATCACCGGCCGCGCCACCGCGGACATCCTGCGCGAGCAGATCCCGCACATCATCGAGTCGCTGCGCTGGCCGAAGATGATGCGCTGGGGAAAAGGCGAGCATTCGTACATCCGCCCGATCCACTCCGTCGTCTCGCTGTTCGAAGGCGAGCCGCTGCCGATCTCGATCTTCGGCATCGAGTCGGGCGTGCAGACGGTCGGGCACCGCACGCTCGCGCCGAAGCGCTTCACGGTCGGCTCGTACAACGACTACGTGACGAAGCTCGAGCTGGCGCGCGTGGTCGTCGACCCGATGCGGCGGCGCGAGGTGATGGTGCATCGCGCGCGGACGCTGGCCAATGAAGTCGAGGGCAAGCCGTCCGAGGATGCGTCGATCTGGTCGCAGTGGCAGTACCTCACCGAGTATCCGGGACTCGTGCGCGCGGAGTTCCGCCGCGAGTACCTGGCCCTGCCGGAAGAGGTGCTGGTCACGGTGATGCGCGTGCATCAGAAGCAGCTCCCGATCCGCGACAGGAAAGACCGGCTCACGAACTCGTTCCTGGCGGTGCTCGACAACGACGGCGATCCCGAGGGGAACGCCGCGTACGGGAACTCGTTCGTCACCAATGCGCGCTTCGCCGACGCGCAGTTCTTCTACGAGACCGATCGCCGCCGCAAGCTCGAAGAGCGGCTCGAACAGCTCTCCCATCTGCAGTTCCAGGAGAAGCTCGGCAACTATCTCGACAAGACGAAGCGCATCGAGCGCATCGCCCGCGGCATCCTCGACGACGCCGACGTGGCCGCCGCGGCACGGCTCTGCAAGACCGACCTGGTCACGGAGATGGTCAAGGAGTTTACCGACCTGCAGGGACGCGTCGGCGGCATCTACGCGCGCGAGGAAGGGCTGCCGGAGAACGTCTGGCAGGCCATCTACGATCACTACCAGCCGGTCAGCCTCGACGACGCGCTGCCGCGCAACGTCACCGGCGCGGTGGTCTCGCTGGCGGACCGCATCGACACGCTGGTCGGCTTCTTCTCCGTCGGCGCGAAGCCGACCGGGTCGAAAGATCCGTTCGGACTGCGCCGCGCGGCGCAGGGCGTCGTGCAGATCCTGCTCAACCGCGACAAGCGCGAAATCCGCATCGGCGTCGACAAGCTGATCGACCTCGGCATCGAGGCGTACGCGGAGGACACGCGATCCCGCGTTTCCGGTCAGGCAGGATCGCCTGACCCCCGCCAGCTTCGCGACGACCTGCTGGCGTTCTTCGCCGAGCGCGTGCGCACGATCCTCGAGGCGTCGGCGTGGCAGTTCGCGTACGACGAGATCGCCGCGGCGATGGAGTCGGGTTGGTCTTCGTCGCTGACCGATCTCGTCGACCGCACCGCGGCGGTGAAGGCGATGCGCGGCGATGCGAACTTTCTGTCGGTACTCGACTCGGCCAAGCGCATCGCGAACATCACGGAGTCGCACACCGCGACGCGTGTCGACGCCACGCGTCTCGAGCACGCCACGGAGAAGCGGCTGAACGAGCTGGCCGACGCCGTCACCACGCAGATCGACGAGATGGTGGCCGAGCGGCAGTACCGCAGCGCGCTGGAGTCGTTCGCGGCCCTGGCGCCGGAGCTGGAGACGTTCTTCAAGGACGTGATGGTCAACGTGGAGGACCAGGCCGTGCGGACGAACCGCATGTCGCTCCTCCGCAAAGTCGGCGGCGCGGTCATGAAGATCGCCGACGTGACGAAGATCGTCGTCGACCGCCGCGACTACCGGGCGTCGTGAGAAAGCTCGCGCTGCTGGCCTGCCTCTTCGCACTCGCGTGCGAACGCGCCGTGCCGCTCGCAGAGAAAACGCCGCCGCCCGCGCCGAAGATCGAGCCCGACACCGACGCCGAGAACCTGCTCAACATCGCCTACGGAGCTGCCGTCGTCTCGCGCACGGGGGAGCTGAATCTCGAGTACTCCGCCGCGCACGCGATCGACAGCATCTCCACCTCGGCGTGGATCTCCTCCCCCGGCGCGCCGGACGAGACGCTCGTCTACTCGCTGCTCTCGCCGGCGCGGATCGCGCGCGTCGGCCTCACGGTGTCGCAGGGGGATCAGGTTCCGAAACGTGTGGCCTTCGATGCCTCGATGGACGGCGATGAGTGGCGCGAGCTGCTCGCCGTCGACGTGCAGAACCACAGCGAGAAGCAGCTCTGGCCGGTGACGCCCACCGTCGCGCGCTACATCCGCGTGCGCTCGCTGGATACGGAAAAGTATTACGTCCGCGCGCGGGCCTTCCACGCCCTCGGCGATGAAGTCGCGCCGCCCGAGACGCCGCCCTTCACCGGCTGCTGGACGATCAACGGCCAGCGCGCCTCGCTGCAACAGGATGGCGCACGCATCACCGGCGTGATCGAGTCGGAGCCGCCGATTCATCTCGAGGGCGGGACGGACAACCGCGTGGCGCTGCTGACGTGGCAGCAGGGGGCGACGTGGGGGCATGCGGTGCTGACGCGCACGCCCGACGGCTCGCGGCTCACGGGGCTGCGGTTCTTCACGGAGTTCGAGATCAAGTGGCTCGGGGATGGGTGGTTCGGGGAGCGCTGTGGGGCGGGCTTCAGCCCGCCGGCTCGCGGGCTGAAGCCCGCGCCACATGGGATGCCGCTTTACGGCCTCGCTTTCGCTGCGAATGGGCATGTCGTTGAAGAGCTGAGCAAGGCGCAGCTCGACGCGATCGTGCCTCTGCTTGCGAACCGCAAGGCGAAGATCACGGCTTACGAAGTCCGGTACGACACGGCCGAGGACAACCGCAGGGTCACGGCGGCGCGCATCGCCTCGCTGAAGGCGGCGCTGCAGGCGCGCGGAGTGGACGTCTCGCGCATCGAGTTCGTCGCCGCGGGCGACGCGTGGAACGGAGCGATTCTCCGCTCCACCATCCAGCGACATCTTGCCAGCCGCGTCGAGCTCTCATTTGGAACATAATCCGGCCCTATGACGACGTACGTCTATTACTTCGGCGATGGACACGCCGAGGGCAACGCGAAGATGAAGGACGTCCTCGGCGGCAAAGGCGCGGGCCTCGCCGAGATGACGAACATCGGCGTGCCCGTCCCTCCCGGCTTCACCATCTCCACCGCCGTCTGCACGTACTTTTACGAAAACGAGAAGACGTATCCGCCCGAGCTGAAAGCGGCCGTGGCGGAGAACCTCGCGAAAGTCGAGGCGTCCGTCGGCCGCAGGTTCGGCGACCGCGACAAGCCGCTGCTCGTCTCCGTGCGCTCCGGCGCACGCGCCTCGATGCCGGGCATGATGGACACGATCCTCAACCTCGGCCTGAACGACGAGACGGTCCAGGGTCTCGCCAGGTCGTCCGGCGACGAGCGTTTCGCGCTCGACTCCTACCGCCGCTTCATCCAGATGTACTCCGACGTCGTGCTGGAGATCGACCGCGAGCATTTCGAGCACGAGCTGCACGCGCTGCGCGACCGCACCGGCGTGCAGACCGACGCCGAGATCCCGGCCGAGTCGCTGCGCGAGCTGGTGGCCACCTACAAGAACATCGTCCGCGAGCGCGGCAACCGCGACTTCCCGCAGGACGTGCACGATCAGCTCTGGGGCGCCATCGGCGCGGTGTTCAACTCGTGGAACAACCAGCGCGCCATCACCTATCGCAAACTGAACGGCATCCCCGACGACTGGGGCACCGCCGTCAACGTGCAGTCGATGGTCTTCGGCAACATGGGCGACGACTGCGCCACGGGCGTGGCCTTCACGCGCAATCCGTCGACGGGCGAGAAGAAGTTCTTCGGCGAGTACCTTCCGAACGCGCAGGGCGAGGACGTCGTGGCCGGCATCCGCACGCCGCTGCCCATTTCGAAGGCGCAGGTCGTGGCCGACGAAAAATCGCTCGAAGAGACGCTGCCCGACGTCTACGAGCAGCTCGTCGACGTCTATAAGAAACTCGAAGCGCACTACCGCGACATGCAGGACATCGAGTTCACGATCCAGTCGCGGAAGCTGTACCTGCTGCAGACGCGCACCGGCAAGCGCACCGGCTTCGCCGCGGTGAAGATCGCCTGCGACATGGTCGACGAGCAGCTCATCTCGCAGAAGGAAGCGGTCGAGCGCGTCGAGGCGGGACAGATCACGCAGATGCTCGCGCCGGTCTTCGACGCGAAGGAAAAAGAGAAGGTGCTCAAGGGCGGGCGCATGCTCGGCCGCGGACTCCCCGCCGGCCCCGGCGCCGCCACGGGACGCATCGCCTTCAACGCCGAGCATGCGGTGTCGATGGCCAAAGACGACCCGGTCATCCTCGTGCGCGTCGAGACGTCGCCCGAGGACATCGCCGGCATGCACAGCGCTGCGGGCATCCTCACCACGCGCGGCGGGCTGACCTCGCACGCGGCCGTCGTCGCGCGCGGCATGGGACGCCCGTGCGTCGTCGGCGCGGGGCTGCTGAAAGTCGACTACGCGAAGGGTGAGCTGCGCAGCGAGGGACACGAGCCGCTCGAAGAGGGCGACTGGGTGTCGATCGACGGCACGACCGGCGAAGTGATCGGCGGCAAGCTGGCCACGCGTCCCTCCGAAGTGGTGCAGGTGCTCCTCGAAGGGTCGATGAAGCCCGACGACTCCGAGACCTACCGCAACTTCGACCGCCTGCTGAAGTGGGCGGACGAGATCCGCACGCTCGGCATCCGCACCAACGCCGACACGCCGAACGACGCGCGCGTGGCGCGGCTCTTCGGCGCGCACGGCATCGGCCTGTGCCGCACCGAGCACATGTTCTTCGCCGAGGAGCGCATCCTGCGCGTGCGCGAGATGATCCTCGCCCGCGACGAGAAGGGACGCCGCCGCGCGCTCGACGAGCTGCTGCCGTTCCAGACCGCCGACTTCGAGGGGATCTTCCGCGAGCTGGCGGGCATGCCCGTGACCGTGCGCCTGCTCGACCCGCCGCTGCACGAGTTCCTGCCGCAGACCGAGTCGCAGATCTCGTCGGTCGCGCGCGAGATGAACTGGGGCTTCGTCGAGCTGCGCAACAAAGTGAATCAGCTCCACGAGACCAACCCGATGCTCGGCCACCGCGGCTGCCGCCTGGGCATCACCTTTCCCGAGATCTACGAGATGCAGGTGCGCGCCATCTTCCAGGCCGCGTGCAAGCTGAAGAAGGAGCGCGTCGACGTGCGCCCCGAGGTCATGATCCCGCTGGTGGGGACGGTCAAGGAGCTGCAGCTCACCACCGACATGACCCACCGCGTGGCGCGCGAGGTGATGACGGAGAACGGCGTCGACGTCGAGTACCTCGTCGGCACGATGATCGAGATCCCGCGCGCAGCGCTGATCGCCGACAAGCTCGGCGCGACCGCGCAGTTCTTCTCCTTCGGCACGAACGACCTCACGCAGATGACGTTCGGCTACTCGCGCGACGACGCCGGCACGTTCCTCCCCGAGTACGTCGACAAGAAGATCCTGCCGAAGGATCCGTTCGAGTCGATCGACCAGGAAGGCGTCGGCCAGCTCGTGCGCCTCGGCACCGAGCGCGGCCGCGGCGCGAACGCGAAGCTGAAAGTCGGTGTATGCGGCGAGCACGGAGGCGATCCCGACTCCATCCGCTTCTTCCGCTCGGTCGGCCTCGACTACGTGTCGTGCTCGCCGTATCGCGTCCCGGTGGCGCGTCTGGCGGCCGCACAGGCGGAGCTGGAGCAGAAGGCGTACGAGGGCTGATGAAACAAATCGCCCTCTCCGTGTGTCTTGAACCTCCGGTTCAATACACGTCCGAGGAGTCCAGATGAAATCATTCGCAGCATTCCTGCTTGCTGTCGTGGCGCTCGTGTCCCCGTTGTCGGCGGCCGAGTCGCTCCAAACCACCATCGCCGCCTACGACGGCATGACCATCGGTCAGGCCATGACGGTCTCGGACGTGAAGGTCACGTCCGGCCACATGACCTTCACGCTCGCGAGCGGTCAGGCCGCGCCGGTCATCGTCGGCGATGAGACGGTCGGCTTCTTCTTCAGCGGCACCGGTACGTACGCGTACGTCTCCGATGATCCGGCCGAGGCCGCGGTGGTGAAGCACAACGTGAAAAAGGTGTCGGACCTGACGCTGACGGACAAGAGCGGCGCCCTTTCGATCAACGACTCGTTCTCGCAGCTGCTCTACATCAGCCCGGGCGGCAAGCTGCCGACGCTGAGCACCTCCTCGACGATCTCCGTCGACCAGCCGTTCAACGAGTTCAAGAAGTACTTCGGCCGCGACAGCGGCCAGCCGTTCGCGCACCTCTACGCGCTCAAGAAGCTCGACGCTCCTGCCGGCGCACTGGCCATGGCGCAGATCAAGGGGGCGCAGAATCCGGCCCTCTACGTCTTCGACGACGTCCTCTCTCACAAAGAGAGCCTGCAGATCCTGCGCGAGGCGCGCAGCGAGAGCCGCATCGCCAACCAGTACCTCTATCGCACGCCGATCTCCGAGCAGCTCATCAACCGCAAGTGGAAGGACTTTTACGTCCAGAACTACCTCCAGACCGCCGTCGATCTCGACTTCACCGCCTCCGACAAGAAGGACGTGAAGTACACGATGACGCAGACGGTCGTGCCGATGAACGCGGCGCGCCGGCTCTTCCGCTTCGAGCTCTTCAACGAAGTGCTGGTCGGCAACAGCGACCTGCGCAAGTTCAACCTGCGCAGCGTCACCGGCGCGGACGGCAAGCCGCTCGAGTTCAGCCACCGCAACGACGAGCTGATCGTGGCCATGCCGGCGCACGTCGGCGCGAACATGAACGCGGTCATGAAGTTCGAGCTGGACGGCGACTTCCTCTACCGTCCGCAGGGCGACAGCTACTGGGAGCTCGGCACTTTCCCCTGGTTCCCGCAGGGTGAGCTGGGCGAGCAGTACTACACGTGGCACTCGGTCATGCGGGTCAAGAAGCCGTTCCTCCCGCTCGCGCCCGGGACCACCATCCGCCGCGGCGAAGAGGGTGAGTACAACGTCGTCGAGACGAAGATCGACAAGCCGGTGCAGTTCGCATCGCTGCTGGCGGGCAAGTACTACTTCGAGGAAGACACCCGCGACGGCCTCACCGTGCGCGTGGCCTCGTACGGCCTCAAGAACGAAATGGCGTTCAAGAAGCTGGCGAACCTCGCCCACCAGATGATCGACTACTACGAGACCTTCCTCGGGCCGTTCCCCTTCACGGAGTTCAACATCATCGAGAAGAACGAATACGCGTCGGGACAGGCTCCCCCGGCGACGATGTTCATCACGCAGGAAGCGTTCAACCCGCTCGACGACGAAGCGTCGAAGTTCTTCTCGCAGGGCGTCAACCACCGCTACGCGCACGAGATCGCGCACCAGTACTGGGGCCACGTCGTGAAGATGCCCTCGGGCGAAGAGCAGTGGCTGACCGAGTCGTTCGCCGAGTACTCGTCCGCGCTGCTCATCAACAAGATGAAGGGGAAGCGCGCCTACGAGACGATGATCAACGAGTGGAGGCGCACAGGGAGCACCGCCGCCGATGCGTCGACGATCCCGACGGCCAACCGCCTGCGCGGCGACGGCGCGGGCATGCACCGCGCCAATCTCGTCTACAACAAGGGTGCGTACCTCCTGGCGGTGCTGCACAAGCAGCTCGGCGACGAGAAGTTCCTCACCTTCATGAAGTCCTACCAGAAGACGTTCAACTTCAAGTACGGCACGACCGCGCACGTCGCGGGCCTGCTCCAGTTCGTGACCAAGCAGGACTTCAACGCCTACTTCGATCAGAACTTCTGGGGCACGGGCATGCCGGAAGCGAAGAAGTAACTTGCTCAGGAGCGGTGGGCACTCGCCCACCGCTCCGACCGGGCGTTCAGGGCGCCGTCTCGTGCCGCGTCGCCTGTCGCTGCATCAGAACGCGTAACAGGTATAGAACGACGCCGACAGGCAGCAGAATGAGCGTCAACAGGGCCCACGGTAGCGGATCGAGCTTACGCGCGCGTGCGTCGCGTGCCACCCAGAAGGTCGCTGCAACCGTGACCAGTACAAACGCAAGGAGCATCAGCTCTGGCATGCCTACCTCCAGTTTCTTCTCGCGCGCCAGTTTAGCCCCTGCTGCACATGCGGCCTTCCACGGCGGCCATCCAACAGTAGAAATCACCGAGCTGACAGTAGGCGTTGCATTCGCGCAGCTCACAGCAGCCGATGCATAAGGCGCCGCTGCACTTGATGTTGGCATCATTGCGCGCCTCTCCGCATATTACCGAACGGCGCGAGAGTAAAGAGTATGCTTCACCCCATACCAACGGACCCTGGCACTGGATCGTCGGCAATGGACCGTTCGTGCCCGGATCGAGCACGATTTCGGTTCCGGGATTATTCACACAATTGATCAGCGGCGCCGTGCAGTCGACGTTGACGTTTGACTCCATGTTTTCGCGAAGAGGCATCGCCGGTTTGGGCATCCGCACGACACCTCGGCCCGTCGCACGGTCTATCTTACCCATGAGATCAGCGACCGCGGCGATGTCTTCAAACCGCAGTTTCACCTGCTCGTCGAATCCGCGATCCGATTCTAACTTCCCCGAGACCGGATTGAACGTCTGGACGAATGCGCGTCCGTCTTCCAGCGTCAGCGAAAAGCGCGGACCGCTCCAGCGGATGATAAAGGACTCGCGCTCGACGGGCTCCCACGTCAACTCCAACGAGCCTGTTTCCCACTTGTAGCCGAGCTCGGCGACCAGCTCCTCGCCTTTGGTAACGCTCACGCGCGCCCTGTTTCCCGTCGCACTCCACTCGATCTCCGACGCACCGATCTGCGTCAGTTCGTGGTCGACGGCTGGATTTACCGCCAACCTCTGTTGCGCTCCCGCCGGGACTGCGATCAAAAGCATGAACACGCCTACGGCGGGGAGAAGTCTTGCAATAGTTCTCACACGAACCTCACCTTTCCTGATTGGGATAGTTGATTTTGTGGGATGACAATGGTGCCAACATGTAATCAGTTCATACCGGCGCGCCTCCTTGACACAGTCGCTCCGACGCCTGCGCAATGTACCTATCCGGGTTGATGTCCCTGTTCCTACCACGAGTGTTCACAAAAAGTCGGCCCATCGTCAGTCGCGCCAGCGTCTGCGTAATCGCGCAATGCCGATCGGCTGGCGTCCGGCACTAGCGACAAAGGACGGCGCATCTACGATTCGCGCGTGCCACCAGCCGAACAGCAGTAGTCGGCTCGCCTGTGACAATCCCGGGCGCGGCTCGGCGACGAGCCATTCGATTTCGTTTTCTGCGATAGTGTCGCGCGGCGCTGCGGCATATCGGCCGCTGTAATGAATTGGAGAGTCGAGTTGGACAAGTAATCGGGTGAGTCTACCGCTCGGGTCCACATCGTAACCACGAACGACAGCGTGGCGCAGCATGCCGCCAAGACTAACGTCGTCGCTCGCGTCAATGACGACCTTCAAACGTTTATCGACAGGCGTCCAGCGGTGCTTCCGCAATAGCGCCGATATGACCCATTCCGCGATCGCCCAGGTTGCGTCTACTGGTCTCATCGGCCCCGTTCCAGCGCCCTCTCACGACCTGCATCGGCGCTTTTCATCAAGGAGAACCTCGACGATAAAGTGTTCGATCTGCACAGACGCTGACGGATCCGAGCACAGCGATGCCCTGGCCGCTACGGTATGCAGGGCAAACCGCGGAAGACGAATCAGCAGCGGTACGGTCTTCCATTCGTCGGAACGTATCTTCGTAAACTCAGCATCAAGGGCGCGCTCCACGTCGTACGGGCGCAGCAGATTGAAACTAATGGTCGTGCCGACGGCGTCGTCAGACGGAACGTGTAACCCTTGCGCAGAGTCTGTACCCGCAAGCTGAGACACACATCGTTCCTCATAGATGTCTTGAACGACAGTGACAGGCACCTGCCACAGGCGGGCGAGATCGGCAAATGTGTAAGTGGGCTGCGGCTCCAGAAAAAAGCTCCGGATCATCGACAGCCGTGCGTGAGCATCTTTTACTGCGGCCACTAGCGGAGAGACGGAACACTTTTCCGGCTGCATCTCGGCATTGCGTATAGGTGTCGTGTCAGCGGTAGGCGGTGGGAGCTTCATGTCATTCATGGCTCGTAGGGAGGGAGATCGGAAGGAGATGGAAGAGCCGTCTCCCCGCTAATGGTCGCAGTCCGAGAGACTCTCGATGCTTCGCTGATCGATTGTGTCCATCAAGTCGTTTACCGTGTCGTAGATGCGCTGCACGCGGGGGATGAGCCATTTCAGTCGGGCAGATTCCTGCGCGGTCAGCATTTCTAATGTGTCACTCGCGATGAGCGAAACTTGCGCGAGACGCTGGAGCACTTGCCGTATCGCATCGTCACCGGGGCATACTCCGTTCATCTGGCTTCTGGCGTTCCATCGACCCTTCAGGAATGATGGATACGATAGGTTCGATCAGTAGCGGGGTCTACACGCAATTTGTTACCTCGCGTCTTTGTGGTCCGCTCGATCACGCTGAGAAGACGCCATTAGGCTACTGTTCACAGTTCGCGTCACCAGGGACTGTGCCGCGGACCTCAAATCGACGTGTCGACAGCGCAGCCGTGTGACGGGATACTCGCAATTTATTACCTCGCGCCATGAGGGGGCGGCGCCGGGCCCACATAGAGGAGACGCCTAAACGCTCCTGACTCCCTGTCGCGGGCTAGTCGCGATTTGTTGCCTTAGCCCGGTAGGTGTCCGGGCTGTCACGGAAGGCTTTGCGGAAGATGCGGAAGAGCGT
Source organism: Thermoanaerobaculia bacterium (assembly GCA_036375135.1). Taxonomy (GTDB): domain Bacteria; phylum Acidobacteriota; class Thermoanaerobaculia; order Gp7-AA8; family Gp7-AA8; genus QHVT01. The sequence goes on from DASUSL010000309.1 coordinate 11,827, forward strand.
GCTGGGGTGCCCGAAGGCGGCTCGGAGCGCGATTTCATGCACAGGCAGGCGCGTGTTGACGAGGAGTTTGGCCGCGTAATCGAGCTGTCGCCGGCGCAGGGCTTCCCGCAACGATGTCCCGAGAAGGTCCGGTGCGGTGCGGCTGAGGTAGCTGCGGCTGGTCCCGAGATGCTGCGCCAATTCCGACACGCGTGCGGCGGTCCGAAGGCGATAACAGTCCCGCAGATAGAGCTCGATGGCGCGTTCGAGTCTTTGCCGTTGCGCGGGGATGCCCGGTCGTCTGGTCGTCACGATTCCCTTTGTCATTGGAGTCGTGCCAGCGAACAAATCCCTACCTACTGCAGCGGTCTTTCTAGGCTACTACGCGGAAGGCGGGTCAACGATCGACCCGCCTTCCATCGATAGGTCAACTGTTCCCGGGCGGGATGGAGAAGCGCCCCTGCAACCAGACGACGATCTGGTCGATCAGGCCAACTTTTTTTTCCTTGTCACGCGGCGCCGCGGCAACGGCCGTCGTCAACAGAACCATGACGACGGCCAGAGTCATCCCCCGGCGCATCCCGCTGAAGACACTTCTCATAAGCCCTCCTTGTCCGGCCTAGCCGGCTGTGTGATGGGAGGGCGCCCTCGCCTGATGGAGTGAGGAACGCGCGTGTTTTCTTTGCGCGTCTACGATGGAGGGACGAAAACAAGCTCAGTGTTGCGCTCGGCTCGGGCGATGAAGCGACTGACGTAGTCAAGGAGGGTCGGAGTTAGGCTTCTTCCCGCGGCGACCTGGCGCAGATAGGCGGTGGCATTCAGCACGGCCGACGACTGGCCCGCGTCTCGAAAGTATCGCAACGCTTGGGTGAGAAGCCGCGGGATCTCCTTCACCTGACCATTGGCCAGCAAACCCCGCACGAGATCGAGCGTGATCTTCGCTGCATCGTCGGACATGTGGAGACGCAATGCGTCGCCGCGAGCAGCGGCCAGCCGGCGGGTACCCTCCACCGTATTACCGGCCAGGACGGCGAGCCGACCGAGACTCCAGCTTACCCGAACAACCTCGGTTGGTCGGTCGAGGTGTTGGAACGCCGCCAGTGCCGCGACCAGATGAACACTCGCTTCGTCGAAACGGCCCAGTTCCAGCTCACACACTCCAACGTCGTACTGCACTCGCGCCACGACGAGATCTCTATCCTGAACCCTCTCATGTGCGGCAAGCACCCCGGCCAGCGCGTCGCGTGCAGCCTCGTAGCGCTCCTCATAGAAGTGAATACCCGCGATCACGAACTGCGCTTGCGCCCAGCGTGAAGTCTCGCCTTGGCGCTCGAACACCGCGGCCGCCCGCAGGGCGTAGAGCATGGCCTCCGCGTGACGCTCGGCCTCGGTCAGAACGGTGGCGCGAATGTGATCGACGACCGCGAGGTGCAGATCGGGCGCGAGCAGCCGACGGAACGAGCGCTCCGCGCGGTCGAGCGCGGCGAGCGCGGCGTCGAGCTCACCGAGGTAGCGGCAGGCGTTCGCGCGCTCCTTGTACGCGACGCCGCGGAGATGCTCGACTCCGGAGGCGGGATACAAGTCGTCCGGAAGAGCTTCGGCGACTGCAATTGCCGCATCAGCAAGGTTGCGTGCGTGAAGCGGGTCCCGTTCGCACTCGTCGTGCGCAGCTTTGTTCAAAAAGCGTACGACGCCCCCGGTGCGGAAGCGCCTCTTGCGCACGTTCAGGATCGACCAGAGGAATCGGTATGGCGAAGCGGCCAGGCGGCCAAGCAGTTTCTCTGCCTCGGCGTCTTCGCGACGCAGGCGGTCTTCCAGATCCTGCAGCAGCGAAGAGCGTCGCGCCGTTTCGATCTCGTCGAGAACCACCCACGTTTCCTCGTGACCCAGCATCTCGTCGAAAGCCCGCTTCTCCGACACCCGGCGTAGGCAGCTCGTACACTCCTGGGCATGATCCAACCGGTGCGGCGGCAGATCAGCCCCGTCGGCCAACGCATCCACTTCCTTGTCCGTCAGATGCATCGCGTCAAGGTCTCGAACGCGGCGCGTGCGCGTTTGCGGCAGATGTGCAGCAGGTAGTTCACGTTGCCCGGGGTGGTCTCGAGAATCGCGGCGATGGCGGGAGTCGACTCGCCATCGACGTAGTAGCGACGCAGTGCCTCGCGGCAGCGCAGACCGATGCGTGATAGCGCGCGAGCTATGTCAAGTCGTGTGGCGACCTTCTCCAGGGTTCGCTCGTCCACGAGAGTTTCGTCACCCTCTACCAGTTCGATGTCGCGGTCGCGTTGTCTCCAGTATTGGCGTGAGGCGTTGCAGATGCCACCTACAAGATACGGTCGCACGGAAGTGACACGTGTCGGGTCTGTGAGATAGGTGGCAAACACGTCGTGAACGAGTGAATCGACGTCTGTAGCTGGCACATTGAAACGGCGCATGGCGAGGTGCCGCAGGAGCGGTGCGTACGTAATGTAGAGATGATGGACCGACGAACCACTGCCGTCGGCAGGCGCAGGCGTGCCGAGGCTCGCTGGCTCTTTTGCGGGCGTTAGTTCGGGCGTGACCGCTTCCATTCGCGCTCCGTAGTGATGGTACTCCACCTTTCCCTACGGACGAGTCGGGACTTACTCGACGGCCGGTCCACACCTGCACACGCGCGGCCGCATCGCGCAGCAGTACGCGAACGCCTCGATGCTGGGCTGCTGATGATGTGGGAGACCACGAGACCGCACTGCCTGCCCTGCGGGGTCCTCCGCTATGTACTTTGAGCTTCAGCGCCTGGGAAGTTGCTCGAAAGCTCCCGGATGCTGCGTTCGGCTCTCCAACGTTCACGTCAGGTCGGATGGCCCTAATTCCAGGATTTGCGTCGTAAACCTTTACTAGCGTCTCGGTGGTTTAGGTTCACGGAAGTAAGCCTTACTACTCCTCTTGCTGTGCCCTGCGCCAGTTGTCCGGCCGGACAGCCGCCCTCGCTCCAGCCGCCGAACTGTTGCCAGTGCGTGCCGATCCAGTGAGGGCGTGGGGTGGGGTGGGTCTCCGCACCGTCGGTGTGAGTTTCCGCACGGGCGGTGCGGCTTTCCGCACGGGCGGTGCGGCTTTCCACACCGGCGGTGCGGGTTTCCGCGCGGGCGGTGCGGGTTTCCGCACCGTGGTGCGGGTTTCCGCGCGGGCGGTGCGGGTTTCCGCACCGGTCGGCAGACCTTCTTATTTCGTGACGTGGCTGTTAAATCGGGCCGCGTCCTCTTGACACTGCTGAGGCCGCGGGATTACTTTGAATACAGCCGCCGACCCGGTTGAGCCATGCCGGACCACCGAGCGCAGGGAAGTGGAACCCCGACCGACGGGTCGCTCAGTACAATCCCGAGGAAAGCGAGACGCGATTGGTTGGGTTGAGTCATGCCCCTTCGCGTACCACGCGGAGTCAGTAGTATCGAGCGAAGCTCCTCCGGCACTTTCCCTTCACTACAGCTCCCCGGGTTCCGGACCTCGGGGGAAACCATGGGCCGAATCGGCGTCCGCCGGCCAGCGTCCGTCGATTCACAGCGGTCCTCCAGGGAAGGGGGACAGAGGAAAAGTGTCATGTCCATCATCAACAGCAGTACCGTTTCACAGAAAGCGGCGGCGGCGGGCGACAAGCCGCCCCTCACGCCGGAACAGGTCATGGAGCAGTTGCGTGCCATGAAGGAGCAGATCCCCGGCTTCGTGCTGGAGCCGAACGAGCGCGAACTGCGGAGGCTTCGCGCGGCCGCGCGTGTCGACATTCAGTTGACGCGCGAGGCGGCGACCGTGATCGGCGGCGCGGAAGCCGTGCAGAACGCGATCGGCAACACGCCGGCGGAGTTGCGCGAAGCGGAGAGCGCGTGGTCGCAGTGGGTGACCGTGGAGGGGGAGTTCCGCTCCATCCTGCGCGGCCTCTCGGCGGCGAACGTCGTCCGCCGCTATCAGCTCGCGCGCGCCGTGCGTCACGCGTACCGGATCGGCCGCACGCTGACGGAGCAGGAGGAGTACGCGCAACTCCTCCCGCACATCGAGACGATGTTCCGCGTGAAGAACCGCAAGCGTGCTAAGGCGGCTCTTTCACCCGATGACGCCGTGAAGAAGTAAACAGCAGTCCAGGACCGGGCGCGCCGCGGCGCGCCCGGTCCCCTGAGGTGCCAGCGCAAGGCGCGAGATGCTACAGGCGCGACACGCCCGCGATGGTTCGCGGTTCCGTGAGAGCTTTTAGAACGCCGCTTTGATGCACGCAAGCCTGGCGCCTCGCAACTCGTGCTCAGCTGCGCAGCGCGCATCCAAACGGGAGAAAAATGCTGAGCAGGCGGCGGCGCTGCGTCAGCTGCAGCTCGGCGCGTCGTCGCCCGTCACGAACGTCAAGCTGACGTCGGGGACATGACCTTCACCCTGGCCTCGGGATCGGCCACGACGGTCATCGCCGGCGACGACATCATCGGCCTCTTCTTGCGAGCGGCTTCCCCGACACGTCGGTGAGGCTGCGCAGGTTGAACTTGCGCTCGTCGTTGAGGCCGACGATGACGTCGTTGAAGAAGTCGAAGCGGAAGACGCGGCGCGGCGCGCCGATCGGCACGACGGTCTGCGTCATCGTGTACTTCACGTCCTTCCTGTCGGAGGCCGTGAGGTCGAGGTCGACCGCCGAGAGCAGGAAGTTCTGCACCGAGTGCGTCTTCCACTCGCGGTTGATGAGCTGCTCGGAGATCGAGTCGCGGCGACAACTTCTGGCAGCTCGGCGTCTTCCCCTGGTTCCCGCAGCCGGAGCTCGGCGAGCAGTACTACACGTTCCACGCGGTGGCGCGAGTGAAGAAGCCGTTCCACGTCATCTCGCCGGGAGCGACGGTCCGCCGCGTCGAAGAGGGGGAGTACAACCTCGTCGAAACGAACATCGACAAGCCGGTGCAGTTCGCCTCCCTGCAGGGCGGCAAGTACTACTTCGGCGCGACCGAGCGCGACGGCCTCACCGTGCGCGTCGCCTCCTACGGCCAGAACGACCAGCTCGCGTTCAAGAAGCTCGCGAATCTCGCGCACCAGATCATCGACTACTACGAGGTCTTCCTCGGACCCTTCCCCTTCACCGAGTTCAACATCATCGAAGTGCCCGACCTCCCCGGCGGCCAGGCGCCTCCGGGCACGATGTTCATCACCGACGCCGCGTTCAACCCGCACGAGGACCTCGAGAACCAGGCGATGTCCAAGCACGCGAACCACATCTACGCGCACGAGATCGCGCACCAGTACTGGGGTCACGCGGTGAAGATGCCGTCCGGCCACGAGCAGTGGCTGACCGAGTCGTTCGCGGAGTATTCGTCGGCGCTCCTCATCAACAAGATGAAGGGCCGCAGCGCGTACAAGGCGATGATGAACGAGTGGAAAGGGAAGGCGAATTCGGCGACGGCGACGTCCTCGATCGCCATGGCCAACCGCCTCGCCGGCGACCCGATGGTCGCGGGCCGCGCGCGGCAGGCGCTCGTCTACGACAAGGGCGCGTACCTCCTCTCGCAGATCCACGCGGAGCTGGGCGACGAGAAGTTCCTCACCTTCCTCAAGTCGTATCAGAAGACGTTCCACTTCAAGTACGGCACGACGGCGCACGTCGCGGGCATGCTCCAGTTCGTGACGCAGAAAGACTTCACGAAGTGGTTCGACGACAACTACTGGGGCACGGGCATGCCGGAAGCGAAGAAGTAACGTTGCACGAAGCGGCGGGCCTCAGCCCGCCGCTTCGTTCTCTTCCTTCTTTTCCTTGTAGCGGTGCCAGAGCCAGAAGCCGAGGGCGATCGCGGCGATGAAGAGCAGCGCGTACTTTTCCATGTGCTCCACGCGGCCCAGCAGCCGCTCGATGGCGCGGCCGAAGTAGTAGCCCGCCGCGGCGATGACGGCCGCCCAGAGCGCGCAGCTCACGGCCTGGTAGATGAAGAACTTCACCAGCCCGATGCGCGACATGCCGATGATCACCGCGCACGTAATGCGCAGCCCGTAGATCCATTGCGTGATGATGATCGCCGCGGCGCCGTATCGCTCGAAGACGCGGATGCCTTTGCCGAAGTGCCGCTTCATGCGCGGGAAGCGGTCCAGCAGCCGCACGCCGTGCACGCGCCCCAGCCAGAACCAGAAGATGTGTCCCGCGTACGCGCCGGCGAAGGCGACCACGAACACCGCGATCGGATCGAGGTAGCCGCGCGAGGCGAAGAAGCCCGCCGCGATGAGGATGGCCTCGCCCTCGAGGAACGTCCCCAGAAAAACCGCCAGATAGCCGAAGTCCTGCAGCAGCGATTCGGCCGACATCAGCACCCGCCTGCTGCGCAACCGTGGAAATCGAGGAGGACCGAATGTTCAAACGCACCCTGCTGATCGTGACCCTGGCGCTGCCGCTCGCCGCGAGCGAGCCGCAGCCGCAACCCGCGCCCGTTCCGGACTCGCCGCTCGTCGCCGCCGCGAAGCGCGCCAATCGCCTCGGCCGCAAGTCGTCGACGCCCGTCATCACCAACGCGACGCTCCGCAAAGCGCCCGGCGGAGACGTGCACATCACCACCACCAGCACGCCGCACGGAGTCCAGATGCCGCCCGTGCTCCCGCCGCCGCATCCGACGCCGGAGATGGAGTTCGCCGCCGCGCGCGCCAGACGCGAAAAGGCCGCCGCCGATCGGACCGCGAAGCAGCAGGCCGCCGCGGACGAGCAGCGTCTGAAGGCCGAGCGCGCCGCGGCCGCCGCCGAGGAGGGATACGACGGCACGTCCGACGACGCGGCCGAGTTCGTCGGATCCGCACCGCCGCCGCCGCGCTGATCCACGCAGGCGCAGGACGGGCTTCAGCCTGTCCCGATCCCGCGAGACCGAGCCCACAGCATTGTGCTCAGGAACGAGGCACCCCTTCACGCGACTCGACGTTGCGGAGGATCTTCTCCAGCAGCACCCACACCTGCTCGAGCTTGGTCTCGATGCGCGTCAGCCGCTCGTCGAGATCGCCGCTCTCCATCTCCGCCACGATGTCCCAGAAGACCGGGTCGGCCGGCGCGTTGCGCTGCGGGCGCTGGCGTCCGCTGAGCGTCGACTCCGCGTCGCGCTCTTCCGGATAGCAGCGCTCGATCATCGTGCGGATCGAGCTCTCGGGAGCGATCAGCGGCGTGACCGTCATCCCGATGATCTTCTCCAGCTTGTCCAGCACCTCCACGTCGGTCGGGTCGACCATGGCCACTTCGAGGCGCTCGCCGTCGACGCGCACGGGGACGGCTTTGTACGTGAGCGCGTGCGTGCGGGAGATCTTACGCAGGACTTTCTTGGGGATGTCGACGTGCAGGAGGCTGATGCAGGGGACGTCGATCTGCTTCGACAGGAAGGCGGCGAGCACGTTCTCGTCGATGAACTTCAACTCGACGAGCGTCGATCCGAACCGCTTCCCTGTCTGCTTCTGTTCGGCGAGCGCAATCTGCATCTGCACTTCGTCGATCAGGTTGGCCGCGACGAGCATCTCGCCGAGGTTCTGCCGGTGCATGCGCGTGCATCGTAACAGGTGGACGACAGGCAATCCTGCCTTCGTGGGAACGAAACGAGGACAGGCAGGATTGCCTGTCCTCCACGGGTCTTACGCGTGACGATGGGTCTGGCGGTACTTCCACAAAGCGCGGGCGCCGCTGACGATGCCCACCACCGCCGCGATCTTCCCGAAGCCGAGCATTCGAACCGCGCCGCGCGCCGAAGTCTGCGCGAAGCGGAACGTCAGAAACTGCTTGATCAGGTTCAGCATTGTGTGTCCTCCACACCGTTCAATATTGCAATGCGAAAGCCAGCGGTAAGTTGCTGAGGTAAGATCACTTAGCACATGCGTCGCGCCCTTCTCCTCTTCGCCGGAATCGCCCTGCTTTACGTCGGGCCGGGCCTGCTTCCCGGCCGCACCTTCGCGCCGCTCGACATCCCACACGACTTCGACGCGTGGAAGCACGATCCGACGCAGCGCGTGCGCGTCTCCAACACCCTCCTTGCGGACGTGATCGTGCAGTTCGTGCCGTGGGACACGGAGATCCTCCGCCTCGCCGCGCAGGGCGAATGGCCGTGGACGAATCGCTGGGCGGGCGACGGCGGCCCGCTGTTCGCCAATCCGCAGACCGCGCTCTTCTCTCCGTTCATCTGGCCGCGGCTGCTCTTCGGCCTCGATGGCTGGGCGGTCATGGGCATCCTCAAGCTGCTCGCGGCGATGCTCTGCGCGTACTGGCTGGCGCGCGAGCTCGACGTGCCGCGGCCACAGGCGATCTTCTCCGGCATCGTCTACGCCACCGCCGGCTACACGATCTGCTGGCTGCTCTACCCGATCACCGGCGTCTTCACGCTGCTGGCGGGCCTGGCCGCCGCGGCGCTGCGGCTCATGAAGCATCCGTCGGTCCGCAACGCCGCGCTGGTGGTGCTCTTCGCCGCGCTCTGCACCGCCGGCGGCCATCCCGAGACGCTCTTCCTCGGCGTCCTCGGAATCTGGATCTTCCTGGCGTGGGAAGCGGAGAAGCGCCGCGACCTCGGACTGGCCGCGATCATTCCGTCGACGGTCGGCGCGGCGCTCGGCTTTCTCCTCCTGGCCGTGCAACTCGCGCCGTTTCTCTCGATCCTCGGCAACAGCTACGCCGAGGTGCTGCGGCCGCGCATCGCGCACCCGTTCCGCGTGTGGGGCATCGTCTCGCAACTGCTGCCCGGCGCCCTCGGCAGCCCGCTGCGCGGCGAGCTCGATCTGACCGCGGTGCCGCTCGCCGAGAACTTCAACCTGCGCGCGGGCGGCTTCATCGGCGCGATCGTGCTGCTGGCGCTCGCGCTGGCGTGGCGCGAGCTGTCGCCGTCGCTGCGGCGCGGGCTGATCATCGGCGGTGTCGCGCTCGTGCTGTCGTGGTATCCGCCGGGCGTGTGGGACGTCGTGCGCCACATCCCCGTGCTGCGCGTGCTGACGCTGGAGTACGGCGTCGCGCTCTTCGTGCTCTTCGGATCGATCGCCGCGGGTCCGGCGATGTGGGTGCTCGCCTCGCGGCAACGGAGGAAGATCGGCACCGTCGTCGCGGTCGCCGGCTTGCTCGCCTTCGCGTTCGGACTCGTGCCGCTCGTCTCACCGGGCACCGTGTCACGCGCCGCGCGCAGCGGCATCGAGGAGTTGCGCGAGCGCGGTCATCTGCGTCAGTCCGCCGAGGTCTACGAACAACGCCTCGGCTACTACCTCTCCGCCGCGGGACTGACCACGTTCCGCCGCCTCGCGCTCCCCGGCGCCTGCTGGCTGCTCGCGGGAGTTGCGCTCGCGCTGCCGCTGCGGCGGCGCGGAGCGCTCGTCGCCATCGCCGCGGCCGGCGAGCTGTTCGCGTTCGGCGTCGGCTTCAATCCCGCGGTGCCGATGACCACCGTGCCGCGCGAGCCCGACGTCATCCGCGAGATCCGCCTGCGCGATCCGCAGCGGCAGTTCCTCCTCGCGGAGCATTTCGAAGTCTTCCCCGCGAACCTCTCCACACTGTACGGCGTGCGCGATGCGATCTCGTACGACGCGCTGAACACGAAGCAGCGCGTCGAGGAGCTCCTGCCGCGCGGCTACGATCCGCTGCTGCACACGTTCAATCCGATCCTCGCGCCGCACGAAGTGGAGCGCATGGGCAGCCTCGGCGTGCGCTGGGTGCTCAGCCGCGGCGACGTCGCCGGCGCCGTGCGCGTGGCCGGCCCGCCGCCGCCCGCCGTCGGCGTGTACGAGGTGCCGAACGCGCGGCCCGTGCCGATGCCGGCAAACGCGCGTCCTCCCGGACTCGTCCTCGGCATGGTGATCTCGCTGGTGGCGCTGCTGGCTACGGCGGGGTGGCTGCGGCTCTACACGATCCCGGCGCCGGATCGGACTTCTGATGTGGAGCGGGCTTCAGCCCGCGCATAGTGGCGGGCTGAAGCCCGCCCCACATCCGTCACGCTCCCTCGGACTTGAGTGCCCGGGTCATGAGCCGCTGGATGCCGTCGCGCGGCGACTCTCCTTCGTAGAGCACGCGGTGCATCTCGCGCGTGATCGGCATCTCGATGTGATGCCGCTCCGCGAGCTGCTGCGCCGACTTCGTGGTCTTGATCCCCTCGGCCACGAACTTCGCGTCGCGCAGGATGTCCTCCAGCGTGCGTCCCTGGCCGAGCTGCACGCCCACGGTGCGGTTGCGCGACAGCGCGCCGGTGCACGTCAGCACGAGATCGCCCATGCCCGCGAGTCCCGCGAACGTCTCCAGCGTGCCGCCGAGGACGATGCCGAGACGCGTCATCTCGCGCAGCCCGCGCGTGATCAGCGCGGCGTTCGTGTTCGCGCCGAGGCCGAGGCCTTCGAGCACGCCAGCGGCGATGGCGATGACGTTCTTCAACGAGCCCGCGAGCTCCACGCCCGTGACATCCGCGGAGTGATAGAGGCGGAACGACGGCGACGAAATCGCGTGCTGCATCTGCTGCGCGAACTCGAGATCGCGCGACGCAACCACGGCCACCGAGGGGATGCCTCGCGCGGTCTCGATGGCGAACGTCGGTCCGGAGAGCACCGCGAACGCCGCGAGCTGGTCGCCGAGGACTTCCTTCGAGA